>JAISHK010000002.1 GCA_031262585.1 Endomicrobium sp. | reverse complement strand
TTGTTTATACTAACATTAAAAATGTAGTTATTATCTTTTATATCTATAGAATCAACAAAATATTCTAAATCAGTTCTTTCTAATCCACATTTTTCACATTTATATTTTCCAATATTTCCATAATTTATATAATCATATTCTAAACGATGTCCGCAATTAACACAAAAAATAGCTTCAGCAACATTAAGTTCTTTTTTTGAGAAGTTATTTTCATTTACACCATAATGTATTTTTTTATTAGGTAAATCATTAAATTTCATATTTAATGGATCATCAGTATTCATTATTAATGTAGTTAAATCCGATTCGTTTATTTTTGTTAGTTTTTCTTTTTCTATTTTTTTATTTAATGTATTTATACTATCATAAACTAATTTAACTGTATTATCAACTTCCCCATATCTGTCTAATTGATCTCTAAAGAAATTTGTTAAAATCATATAATTAGGTTGGATATATTTTAATACATTTGGGATAGAACCTTCATCAACCTCAAAAACTCCCCAATCATAGCTATTTTTATTATTCACAATAAAAGAAGTAATCACTCCTTGAATCATATTGGCTCCTTTTAGATTTGATACAACATTTTTATATTTTCCATTTAAAATATGGTTTATTAAGTTATTGGTAGTAGTTTTTCCATTAGTTCCAGTAATAACTAATATTTTATCACATTTTTTACCCAAATCTTCTAATATATTTGGATATAATTTAATAGCTATTTTCCCTGGAAGAGCTGTACCTTGTTTTCCTAAAATTTGCAATCCGATATATGTTATTTTTCCAATAAAAATTGAAAATATCAACAATATTTTATTTTTCATAATATCAAAGTATAATTTTTTATTTTTTATTAAAAAACTCTTATATTTTTGATTCTTTTTTTATTTTTATATTTATTTTTATATTAATGTTGTTATTTTATTTAATTTAAATTAAATTATATGTTATTAATTGTAGTTTGTTATTAATTGTAGTTTGTTATTGATTGTAGTTTGTTATTGGTGTTTATTTTAGTAATAGTGATATTGCTTGTTTTGTTTAATTTTATATATTTTTATAATTGCTTAGGCTTGTTTGTTCTTGCTTTATCATAAATTGTTTTTATTGTTTCCATATCAACACTTGTATAAATTTGAGTAGTTGAAAGATTAGAATGTCCAAGTAACTGTTGAATTACTCTAATATCTACACCATTTTTAAGCAGATGTGTTGCAAAAGAATGCCTTAAAATATGAGGAGTAACTTTTTTCTTGATTCCTGCTATTTTAGCATAATCTTTAATCATCATTTGAATATATCTAGGAGTTAAATGATTTTCATACTTATTTGTAAATAGATATTCACTGTCAGAATTTTTTAGTTCTAAATAGCTTTCAATTAATTCTTTGGTTTCATCATCAAATAAAACAATCCGATCTTTTTCTCCTTTCCCACGTATTCTAATTGTACGCTCATCAAAATCAACATCATTTGTTAACAAAGTAACTAATTCCGATATACGGAGACCTGAAGAATATAATAAAGCTAAAATAAGTTTATTTCTTAATCTCATTTTCTTTTGATTATAATTATTTGTTATGGTTTTATAATCCACTGCGTTGATTAATTTTTCTACTTCTCCTTCATTTAATGATTTTGGTAATGATTTTGTCCTTTTAGGGGATTTAATTTCTTCTAAAAAATAAAGATTATTAAATTCTAAAAATTTTTTAGCTACAACCGTTACAAGATAAATATAATTTTGTGAAACTCCTTTGTCTCGTTTTAAGTATTGGATATATCTCTTAAAACTTCTTAAAAATCTTTTATCATCATATAAATCGGTTTCGTTTTGTAGATATCCATAAAAATTTTTAATAATGGATTTGTATGTTTTTATTGTATTTTGGGAGTAGTTTCTAATTTCTAATTCAATTAAATATTCCTCAATCATTTCTTCAAAGTTAAAAACATCTAAGATACTCCTAATTTCTCCATTTTCATCATACATAGGTAAATTATGAGGGTTATGGAAGAATTTTTTATTAGAACTAATTTGATCTATTTCTGAATATTCATTCATTGTAATACAGTCCACAAAATAATATACATAACAGTCAATAATTAATATTTAATAAATAAAATTTAAAAATTTAAAAATTTAAAAAAAGAAAAAAGATAAAAATAAAAATAAAAAAATAAAATTTTTTTTAAATGGAATAATATGAGTTTTGATTTACCATAAAAATTAAATCAGTATATTTTATTTGGTTATAATTCTGAGTTTATCTGGTTTTTTAACTATATTACTTGCTTTAAATGCAACTAAGTTTTTAATGCCTTTTGAAGAAGATATATCTACTAATCTTTGACTAATTACTCCATCAAATACTACGGCATAAGTATTTTTTCCAGTATTTTTAAGTTCATCATATAATTCTTCAACTTTTACTTTTTTTAAAACATTTAAAGAATCATCTAAAAGTTCACAGTTTCCAGTTCCTTCTAAATCTTTTAAAATATTTTTAAGTAGTAATACTTTATCTTCAACTTTTGGCTGAGCTTTTGTTTTAACCTTATTGAAAACTTGTTCAACAGGAGCTTTATCTCTAAGAGCTATCATAACTTCTTCTTTTTCAAGTTCTTCAACTTCTTTACCTTTTGGAGCACGAGTGACATAATCTACTTTCCCAACTTGCATAAGTTCTTTTAATATTAATTCTCCGCCACGATCTCCATCAACAAAAGCAGTGACTGTTTTAGTCTTAGTTAAATCAGCTACACTTTGAGGGATATTTACACCTTCAACAGCTACCGCATTCCTTATTCCGTATTTTAATAAGTTAAGAACATCAGATCTTCCTTCTACTACTAAAATAGCATCAGAAGTATGGACTGTTGGACCTGCAGGAAGTTTTTCTTCCCCAAAATCACTAATTTCATGTAATCTCATAGCTTCTTTAACTTCTTCAATCATTTTCATGCTTTCAGGAGTTACTTCTGCCATCATTCCTTTGTATATTTCTTTTGCCCGACTTACAACTTGGTCTCTTTTTACAGCTCTAACATCTTCTACTTTAGTAGTTTTTATTGTAGCTTCACAAGGACCTACTCTATTTATGGTCTCAAGAGATGCTGCTAAAATAGCTGTTTCGATTCTATCTAAGCTTGAAGGAATAACAATTTCTCCTTTAGCTTTTCCTCCGTTAGAATGAATAACCACTCGGATTCTTCCAATCCTTCCAGTTTTTTGAAGCTCCCTTAAGTCTAAATCATTACTTAGAAGTCCTTCAGTTTGGCCAAATACAGCTCCAACAACATCAGGTTTTTCAACAATTCCATTTGCATTAATTTGTGCGTGAATAAGATATTTAGTTGTAGTTAATTCTTCAATTCCTTTTCCCATGCTAAGCCTCCGTTAAACTTAGATACTCACAGGGATAATTTAATTATCTGTAAAAT
>JAISHK010000008.1 GCA_031262585.1 Endomicrobium sp. | reverse complement strand
GATTTGAATTTAGATATAGCTTATGAACTCAAATCAATTTTTGACAAAGACTACGATTTTAAAGTTATTCTAACAAGAAAAGATGATACGTTTATTCCTCTTGCCGAGCGAGCAAATATTGCCAATAAACATAAGGCAGATTTATTTATATCTATACACTGTAATACAAATCTGGACAGAAATGTCAGCGGTTTTGAGATTTATTTTCTGTCTGAGAAAGCTACGGACTCTGAAGCTGCTGCAACTGCGGTTCTTGAAAATTCTGTTATAGAATTGGAAGGGCAACCTACCAAAAAACATGCGATGCTTCAAAAAATGTTGTGGTCTATGACAATGAATGAGTACATGAACGAAGCTTCAGAATTAAGCGCATTTATATCTTCTCAGGCGAACGGAAGACTTAAGATACCTAATAGAGGCGTTAAACAAGCAAGTTTTTACGTGTTAAAAGGCACTCAGATGCCATCAGTTCTTGTTGAAAGCGATTTTTTAAGCAATTATGCTGAAGAAGCTAGGCTTAACACTAAGAATTTTCGTACATCTGTAGCTAATTCTATATATGAAGGTGTTATAAGGTACTATGCAAAGAAGGAAAGAGACCAAAGTTCTAAGTAATAATCCTATAGGAATTTTTGATTCAGGATTCGGCGGTCTTACGGTAATGTCTAAAATAAATAAGCTTCTTCCTTTAGAGAGTCTTATTTATTTTGGAGATACAGCTCATATTCCTTATGGATCAAAGTCTAAAAATGCTGTAGTAAGATTTTCTAAAGAAATAGCATCATTTTTAATTAAAAATCACGTTAAACTTATTGTAATAGCTTGTAACACTGCTTCGGCTTTTGCTTTGTCTATTTTAAAAAGAACATTTGATGTCCCTATAGTAGGGGTAATAGAATCTGGGGCAAAAGCATCGGTATTAGCATCAAAAAGTAAAAATATCGGTGTTATAGGTACAGAAGGGACTGTAAATAGTGAGTCTTATATTAATGAAATAAATAAAATTTCTAAGTCTAATGTTTATCAACAGTCTTGCCCTTTGTTTGTCCCTCTTGTAGAAGAAGGATGGATTAGTGGTAAAATTGCTGATGCAGTGGTAAAGAAATATATGGTTCCTCTTTTAAAAAAACATATAGATACCTTGGTATTGGGATGTACGCATTATCCTCTTTTAAAAGGAATTTTGAGAAAGAATATAAATGAAAAAATTGTTTTTATAGATTCTGCAGAAACTGTAGCACAAGAAATTGTTAACGTTTTAAAGCAAAAATCGTTACTTGCAACTAACGATGGCAATAAATTTTTAAAATTTTATGTAAGTGATAATCCTAAAAAATTTCAAACGATAGGTAATAAATTTTTTTGGAAGAAAATACATAATGTTAAAAAAATAGATATGGAGCAAAGATGAAATATAAACTTTCAGTAACAAAAAAATTTGCATCTGCTCATTTTCTAAGAAAATATAATGGCAAATGTGAAAATTTGCATGGACATGACTGGAAAGTAAGGGTAGCTTTTTTGGGAACTAAACTTGATGATAAAGGTATACTTATAGATTTTACAGATATAAAAATGTATTTAGGTAAAATTATTTCGTTTTTGGATCATAAATTTTTAAATGAAATATCGCCTTTTGATAAAATAAATCCTACAGCTGAGAATATAGCGATGTTTATTTTTAAACAATTTAATTCTATAGAAATTGAAGCCGCTAAAGTTTGTGAAGTTGAAGTATGGGAGAGTGACTCTTCGTCTGCAATTATAAGTTTATAAATAATAATGCAGTAAAAATATAAATCTATAGTTGTTATAAAATTTTGTGTAAGTAAATAATTGTTGCAATATCATTTATTAGTTTTTAAACATTATTTCATCATAAAGTCTAGGTTTTTTTCAGATGGAAGGTATTGCTCCCTTTTTCGTTAAACTTAAAAGCACTTATACTTTTAGTATTTTGTTTATGGCATGTTGTTTTTGTGGAAGATGGTTGTCTTTATTTGGATTGTCTGTTTTTATAAAGTTTGCAGATTTTGTATGCACTTTATGAGATAAGTTTTATCGTTCTGTAAAGTTATTTTTTGTCAAAATTTCTAAAAACATAAGCAAGTTTCATACTGCGTGATTCCTGTCCTTTTATTTTCTCCGTTTTATAATTGGAATGGCATCTAATTATTTTGAGTTAAGATAACGTTTAATAATTTTAGCATTTTATGCTCTAAATATTTTATAAATAAGAGATTTTATATTTTGATAATAAATGTATAAAAAGGTGATTTTATTATTTGAATTATGCCTGTAAGGAAGTTTAACTTTGGCAATTTTTTAAAAGCTTTATATAGGATTGGTTTTGTGCAATCATTGAATGTCGATGAACACAAAAAGTCTAAAGAGTTTAGTAATTTATAAAGTGGTCAATTTTTGCAATTTAGGTTATAAACTGTTGTCTAGGACTTCGAAATGATTTGCTTTAAATCTTTTATTTGATTAAATATTTACTCAAGTTGTTTTAGTGCTTTATTTCAAAATGTTCCATAATTAGTAAAAAATTCATAAGATAATTAATTGTGACAGTTATATATTATCTTAAGAGTTATAATTCTTTTGAACCACTACTTTGTTTTGTCTAGGCTTTTTCCTGTAAACTGGATGTTTCTTGGTACTATTTTCGTTTTAGTATTTTTAAAACTAATTCCCAAATAATTTTAATTAGGAATAATAATAGTGTTATTTAAATTAAAAGAGTTGCAACATAAAAGGAAAATATTATTTTAGCAGAATAATGTCTATAAAATAAGAATTACGATTAAATTTTTTGGTATTTTTATTTTTTAGTATTGTTTTGTTAAGGATCTTGACTTTTTATATTGTTTTAGAAATTTTTATATGACAGTAAGAAGCTTAATTGTAATTTTTGGAATTTATTGTACTTATCGCGTTGTTTTAATGCGGTAAAGTCTTCTGTGTTAAAAATAATACATAATTAATGCTAGTACTTTTAATAGTCAATCTTTTTATATATATACTTTTTTACATATGAAAATAGAAAGATATTTCCATAATTTATTTTATGAAGTTTTCAAATTTATCTATACCAGTTTTAATGTTTTCAATTGAAGTCGCATAAGAAAGTCTTATGTACCCTTTAGCTCCAAATGCTGTTCCTGGAATGATTGCAATTTTTGCGATATCAAGTAGATGCTCTGTAAACTCTATGTCTGTATTGATTATTTTTCCATGTATAGATCTTCCTAGAAATGTACTTATGTTTGGAAAAACGTAAAATGCCCCTTCGGGTTTTCTACAAGTTACATTTTTTATTTTGTTTAATCTTTCAACAATATAGTTTCTTCTTTTTTCAAATTCTTTTCTCATGAATTCAATATATTCCTGGGGTCCGTTTAATGCTTCAGTTGCAGCTTTAATTGATATTGAAGAAGCGTTTGAAGTAGATTGACTTTGTATTTTAGACATTGCTTCAATGATATTTTTAGGCCCTGCTGCATAGCCTATGCGCCAACCTGTCATTGCATACGCTTTTGAGACTCCGTTTATTATGACGGTATATTTTTTTGCTTCAGGATAAACATCTGTGATGGAAACGAATTTTAGATTATCATATGATAGTTTTTCATATATATCATCTGAAATTATAATTAAATTATTTTTTACGCATATAGTGGCGATGTTTTTAAGCTCTTGGGGAAAGTATGTGACTCCTGTAGGATTTGAAGGTGAATTTATTACTATAGCTTTTGTTTTTGGTGTTATAACTTTTTCTATATCTTCAGGAGTTATTTTGAAGTTAGTTTTGTCCGTAGTTTCAAGTATTACAGGCTTTCCGCAGGCAAGAAAAACCATGTCTGGGTAAGATACCCAATAAGGTGAAGGAATTATGACTTCGTCGTCAGGATTGATGATGGATTGAAATAGGTTATAAAGAGCGTGTTTTGCTCCGCAAGATACTATAATTTCTTCTGGATTAAATGTTAGATTATTGTCTCTTCTAAGTTTGTTAATTATAGCATTTTTAATTTCAAGTGTGCCTGCAACAGGACAATACTTTGTAAATCCATTTTCTATTGCGCATATTGCTGCTTTTTTTATATTTTTAGGCGTGTCGAAGTCAGGTTCACCTACTCCAAAGTTTATTACGTCAATGCCCCGTTGTTTTAGCATTTTGACCCTTGAATTAATAGCAAGTGTTAATGATGGTTTAATAAGTTGTACTCTTTTTGATATCATGCTGTTTTACTCCTTTATTAATTGACAAAAAAAAATAATTTTTGTAAATTATACGGATTAGAAAGGAGTGTGTCAAATGTATGCGATTATTAAAACAGGTGGAAAGCAATATAAAGCAGAACCAGGAGTAAGTTTAGTTGTAGAAAAGCTTGATAAAGCAGAACCAGGACAGGAAATTGTTCTTGATAAAGTTCTTTTGCTTGCCAATGATGAAAAAGTAAGTATAGGGCGACCTTTAGTTGAAGGGGTTAGTGTGGTTGTAAAAGTTATTGCGCAAAGGAAATCTCCTAAAATTTTGGTATTTAAGAAAAAACCAAAAAAAGGTTATAAAAAACTTCATGGACATCGTCAATATATTACGGAATTACAGGTTTCAAGAATTAATAGTTGGATATAAATAGGAGATGTTCATATGGCACATGTTAAAGCGCAAGGTTCATCTACCAACGGACGTGATTCGCATGGTCAAAGGTTGGGTGTAAAAATATATGGAGATCAAAGGGTCTTGGTTGGTGCAATAATAGTGCGTCAAAGAGGTACAAAGTATCATCCCGGAGTAAATGTTGGAATGGGGAAAGATAATACTCTTTTTGCTAAAGTTACAGGAATAGTTAAGTTTGTTAAAAAATCTCGCGATAGATGTTATGTGAATGTTTTGGCCTCTTAATTTTTTAAATTATTTAATAATAATTTTTTTTTAGATTTCTTTCTGTGCTAATTTTTTTAGGCACTTAATAAGTTAATAAGTAAAGTCAATATTTATAAATGGTAATTTTAAATTTTTTGGATTAATTGTTAAATTAAAGATTGATGTATTTATAGTTTTGACTTAATTGTTATTTAATTTAGTTTTTAACTTATATTAAGAGAGTGTTGTTTGTGCATAAAATATTAATATTTATTCTGTTTTATTTGTTACTGTCAAAAAGTCTTATTATATACGTGTTTTAATTTTTCTCATATTTTTTGAAGGTCAACAATTGTTTATTTTGGAAGACGATTAATGTTGGTTTAATAATGAACTCTATAATATCTAAAGATTAAGTGAAAACTGAAATTTCAAAAAGTAAAAAGCTCTGTCGTTTAGGACTTTAAAAATGTCACAGGTTAGAAGGATGTAGAACAATTGGAGCTTATTAGTATAATACATATTTTTAATTTTTTGAAAAGGCAGATTTAGTAAAAGCAGCTTCATTAATTGTTCTACGCGAATCGAAAAATGAAAGCAGTAAAATAAGCAAAATGATTTTTTCCTCGTGGATAGGTGTTATATATGTTTTAAACGAGTTAAGATAGGTAATGATATAAAAAGATGTTTTAAAATGGGGGAAATTTATTCTAAAGTTTGTCCAAAAAATGTGAGGCATAGTAGTTGGGATAGCTTGATTCTACCATGAATTTCCTACAGATGAAATTATATGTTGAATTTCTGTATAGAAGAAGTAGTCTGATTATTTTTTTATCGTTGGTGGATTAACGATTTTAGATGGATTAGTTTGTGAGTTGGGGATAAATTTTATAATTCTAGATAAAAAAGTGAAGAAACTATTCGTAAGTATTGTTGTGCAACTTAATGAAGTTTTTGTTAATTTTGACTTTTAGTTGAATCTTTTTTACGACCCGAAGATCATTGAGCTTTTTTGTATAAGATAGAAGAAGCAAGCCGGACTAGGTCATTTAACAGAGTAAACAGAGTAAGAAAGTCAGTAGTGTTGCAATCTCAATGTGTGTTACTTATTTTAAGATTTGCTAAAATGCGGAAAAGATTTTAACGTGAAGATTAAACGTAATTAGAAAGATTGAATACAAACACTTAGTAAGAGTACGTTTTCGCTTATTGAGCGAATTAACAAAAACAATATAAAAATCAACTTGCAGATTAATTTTGTTTATTTGCCAATATAATTGGAGGATTTGGTACAATGTGTGGTTAGCAATTCAATTTATTGATAAAAGTCATCAGAAAAAGATTTCTAATTTTGCAAAATGTAGGTTTGATTGTGTGACGATTGTCGTTCTATTTACTTGTCTTTTGGCGATTTTGGATTTAAAAATAAAAGAGAGAAGATATTGTGAGACTGAAAATATTAGAAATGACATGTTCATGTTGATGTGTTTTGTAGATGTAGCGTTCGGGTCGTTTTGAAAAATGACTGAGTAGTAAGCATAAAAATATCAGCGTTTTTCCAGTTTATAAGACAAATAAAAAATCGTAGCTAAGATCTTGTTGAAAATAATGAATTGTATTCAATGATTTATATATAACATTGTTAGTTTTATGAAGAAGAAAATAATAATTTTAATGTTTTGCTTTAAAGAATTACAAAAAAGAAATAACTTTATAATAAGATAGGGATAGTTGTAAAAAAATCTTTTGTTAAAATAAATAGATTATTTTAGATTTATGTTTAACTTAGTTTGTTAATTTAAGAATTATTTACAGATGATATTAATATTGCCACCTACCCAAGCATTATTTGTTCCATTAAGTTCTGCTTGTACTTGTTGCTGTTGCTTCTGAAGTTAACCAAGAAAGACAATTAATCCAATAGAAAAATTATCATATGTTATAAGCTATTTATACTCTGGTGTAATTTTCAATAGAAAGGTTTATCTGAGAATTATGATACTTGTATAGTAAACGTTGGCAAGATTGTTGGATAAGAAATGAGAAATAATTTTAAAATTATTAATTTGTTGATGTGAATTTTGGGAAATAATAAATTCTTTTACGGAAAAATCACTTTTAATAAAACATTTAATTTCTTTAAACAGATATTATGGATAATGATAAGTTTCAAAATAGAGTATTCATTCAGTCGGAGTGATTTGTCAAGAGGATTGAAAAAAGGATGAGGACAACTGATGAGTTATATCAAATGAGATTAGAAAGAGAAAATCATGCGTGTGAGAGAATGAGATATAATAAAGAAACTTCATCATTATTATTTATTGTAAGAAAGTTTATATTTTTAAGAAAATGTCAGAGGAAGAAGATATAAAAGAGTTTTAATAGATATGTGATTTTTGGCAACTGGTAAGTTCGATGTGTAGAACGTAGATTTGAGGAATCTATTGGTGTCCATGAAAGAGCCACATAATACGATAGATTTAGAAAAATAATCAATGAAATTTGTAAGCGCGCTTAGCAGAAACTTCAAAATCCTCGTAAAAAAATGCTTCAGGAAATGAGGTGTCTTTGTAAAAAAGCAAAAATGCTACTAGTTTAACTATAAATAAACAAAAATTTGATTAGATTAAAAAATCTTAGTTAAAATCAGAGAATTAATTATATGATGGAGCAAAAAGGATTAATGATGAGGAAATAGTTTAGCGTTGATATAAGATCTTTGACAATTTAGAAAGACTATTAAATGTTGAATTGTCTAATAAGGTCTTGATAAGTTGTACCATCAGTCGTTTTTGGAAAGAGAGATAAGAGAAATATTAGTAATTCTTAGTTTCAAAATGAATAAGTAAAGTTATATTACATTTAAAACATTGCAAGACAGATTAGTTTTGGAGAAGATGTTATAATTTTAATCTAGATAAATAAATATAATGAGTAATCTGGCAATTATAGTTTGGAAGTAGACTATTTAAAGAATAAATTATGTATGTTAACAAGATAGTCAATTGAAAGTGAATATATGGGTTAACATAAGAAGTAACTTGAAGATGGGATGGAAATTTGTGTTATAGATGTGGATACAGCTGGAGAGAAGCCTAATAAATTCATTGAGATGGGGAATGTGGGTTTATATAAATGCTGGAGGTGCTGCAGAGAAAGTATCAGTTGATAGAAGAGTTTATTTTAAATAAATGTTAAACTATGTCATGGAAAGATTATTTGATTTGAACTGTAAGATTTGAAAAGAAAAATTCATAGATATATGAACAGAGTTTCTAGAAGAGTTTGTGGAAAGTATGAGGAATTATAATGAATAATAATAAAACTTTAATTTATTTGTTAATATGTTTTAATTTGAAGATTTTAAAGTTTGACAAAAAGTTTTAAAAAAAGTGAGGTTTTGTGCTATTATGCAGGTTTTTATTAGATTTTTTGTAAGATTAGTTAATTTAAATATAAATGGAATAATATCAGAATTTGCTTTTGGTGGTTAAAGGTAAAAAATTTTTAAAGTATTTAAAAAATAATTTTGAGGATAAATAAAGGTGTTTATAGATAAAATTGATGTTTTTCTTGTGGCAGGCCGGGGTGGTGATGGATGTATTTCTTTTAGGCGAGAAAAATACGTTCCTTATGGTGGGCCAAATGGTGGGAATGGTGGGAATGGTGGAAATATATATTTTGAGGGTGATTCTTGTAAAACTACTCTTTTAGACTTATCGTATATGCCTAAATTTAAAGCTGAAGATGGGGAAAATGGTTTGTCAAGCAACAAATTTGGTAAGAGTGGACAAGATTTAGTAATAAAAATTCCTTTAGGAACTTTAGTTTTTAAAAAAGGTGAACTTTTGGCTGATGTAAAAATTGCTGGAGAAAGAGTATTAGTTGTTAAAGGTGGACGTGGCGGAAGAGGAAATGCATCTTTTAAGACGAGTAACCATACTGCTCCCAGAATTGCAGAAAAAGGTGAGCGGGGTGAAAGTGCAGAAATTAATTTAGAGATTCGTTTAATCGCAGATGTTAGCTTTGTAGGACTTCCTAATGCTGGAAAATCTACGCTTATATCGCAAGTTTCAGCAGTAAAACCCAAAATAGCAAGTTATCCATTTACAACATTGTATCCAAATTTAGGTGTAGTTAACTATAAAGGGAAACATTTTGTGGCTGCAGATATTCCTGGGATAATTGAAGGAGCCCATAAGGGTAAAGGTCTTGGCTTTGAATTTTTGAGGCATATACAGAGGACGAGAGTTCTTGTTCATTTAATAGATATAAATGGTTTTGATGGAAAAGAACCTTATGAAAACTATAAAATAGTGAATAATGAATTAAAAAAATATTCAAAATATATTGTAAAGAAGCATGTAATAGTAGTCTTAAATAAAATTGATTTTTCTCAAACTCAAAAAAATATTAAAAAATTTAAGAAATGTTTAAAAACTCAAAAAGTATTTGAAATTTCTGCAATAACAGGAGAAGGTATTGATGCCTTGCTTAAAGAAATTGTAAAGGAGCTTGAAAACCCAATTATTTTTAATCAAGAAGAGGAAATAGAAATTATACCTGTAAAAAAATATACTTATGAACCGGAATTTAAAGTTAGCGTTGTAAAAAATGGTGTTTTTGAAGTAATGGGGTCTAAAGTTGAAAAACTTACTGAAATGACAAAATTTAGTGAAGATGAAGCGTTGAGACGTTATCAAAACATACTTAAAAAAATGGGTCTTGAAATAGAACTTAAAAAAATGGGAATTAAGCATGGAGACATAGTTAGAATAGGCGACTTTGAATTTACATTTAAAAAATAAACGAGCAGTAAATTATTAATTAGGTAGTTATAAATTAATTTCATCAAAAATGAAAATCTTTAAAATAATTTAATATTAATTTTATTGACATTATACTTTCCATAAATATTGACCAGATTTGACATATTTTTAAAGTATTTATAATTAAGTGAAAATAGGAACAATTAAAAATCAAGCAATAACTATAAACAATCGGTAAAAATAGATTTTATTATTGATTTTTTAAAAGAGAAAGTGGGAAATGTATGTTTTAAAAATAATTTTAGTTATATGCACGGTTTTGTTGATAAAATTGAGTCGCGTTTGTAATTAAATCAGTAACAAAAGATATTGAATTTGGATGCTAATAGAGACAGTTGCAGGTTCTGAGAAATTCGAGGTGTTGGATGCTGAGAGTGTATCAAAGGATAGCGGATGGGTAAAATGATTTTTAAATAAAATATTTGTATAATTATTAAATTTATAAGGCGGCTAATTCTTAAATGCAATATTTATTTTATATATGGAGGATTTGGGATGACTGTTGATGTGGATTCGTTGAATCAAAAAATTCAGCAAAAAAGTGTTTTTGTTTCAAAATTATTAAGAGAAGTTTTAAATGTAGTTGTTGGGCAAAGGTATGTTTTAGAAAGAATGCTTATAGGTCTTTTATCGGACGGACATGTCTTACTTGAAGGTCTTCCGGGACTTGCTAAAACACTTGCTGTAAAAAGTTTGTCCTCTGCAATAAATGCTAATTATAAAAGAATACAATTTACTCCAGATCTACTTCCTGCTGATATAGTTGGAACTTTAATTTATAATCCTCAAGATGGTGGTTTTAATGTAAAAAAGGGGCCGATTTTTGCAAATATAGTTCTTGCGGATGAAATAAATCGTGCTCCTGCAAAAGTGCAAAGTGCTCTGCTTGAAGCTATGCAAGAAAAGCATGTGACAATAGGGGACAATACGTATGAGCTACCTAAACCATTTTTGGTTATGGCTACGCAAAATCCTATAGAACAGGAAGGAACGTATCCTCTTCCTGAAGCACAAATTGATAGATTTATGTTTAAACTTAAAGTATCTTATCCGAATAAATCAGAAGAGAAAATTATTTTAGAAAAAATGACACATAAAATTCCAGCGATAAATTATGTAATTACTTTAGATGAAGTGCAAGAAGCCAAAGATTTAGTGGAACAAATTTATGTTGATGATAAAGTGAAGAACTATATAGTTGATATTGTTTTTGCTTCTAGAATTCCTGAAGAATATGGGCTTAAGGACTTGAAAAATCTTATTACTTATGGAGCATCTCCTAGAGCTACTATTAATTTAACTCTAGCTGCTAAAGCTTATGCATTTTTAGATGGAAGGGGTTATGTTATACCTGAAGATATAAAGACGATAGGACACGATGTTTTAAGACATAGAATTTTAATTACTTATGAAGCGGAAGCAGATTCTATTACTCCAGATGATATAATAGATAAAATATTGAGCAGTGTGGAGGTTCCATGAGTCAGTTGGCTTATATAGGGTTTTGTTTAGGAAGAGTTGCAAATTTTCGAAATGATAATTTAGGATTAGTATATGCCTTATAGGGACATATTGAAAAAGCAAATACGTCAACTTGAGATAAAATCTAATAAACTTGTAAATGAAATTTTTGCAGGTCGGTATCAAAGCGTCTTCAAAGGACAAGGAATAGAGTTTGCTGAAGTTAGAGAATATCAAATAGGAGACGATTTTAGGATTATTGACCGCAACGTTACTGCACGCTATGGAAAACCGTATATAAAACTTTTTTCTGAAGAGAGAGAACTAACTATAATTTTTCTTATAGATGTATCGTTGTCTCAAAGAACTGGAAGTTCGGATAAATTAAAATCGGAAGTTGCCGCAGAAGTCGCTGCTATTTTGGCTTTCTCTTCGTTGAAAAATAATGATAGAATAGGAATGTTGACTTTTACCGATAGAATAGAGAAAGTTATTACTCCCCGTAAAGGCAAAAATAATATTTTAAGAATTATTGATGAAATATTAACTGCTAAACCATTAGGTGTAAAAACGTCAATATTAAAAGTTTTAAAATCAATAAACAAAATTTGGCGTAGAAAAGCGGTGGTTTTTCTTATTTCTGATTTTTTAGACAATAATTATGAAAAGGATTTAATAGTAACTGCTAAAAGACATGATTTAATTTGTATAAATATAGAAGATAAGATAGAAAATAATCTACCAGAAGTCGGTTTAGTAGAAATGCAAGATCCTGAAACGAATAGAACTGTGGTACTGGATACATTTACAGAAAGCAAGCTTTTTAAACTGAAAAGTAAAGTTTTTAAAGAAGAAAGAGATATAGTATTTAAAAGAGCTCAAGTTGATGTTATAAATTTAAATACAAATGAATCTTATATAAAGCCTCTAGTGAAGTTTTTTAAAAAAAGGAGAATTTCGACAAGATTAGGATGAAGCGACTATACAAAGGATTTCTCATTATTGAATACGTTGTTTTAAGCATTATATTTATTTTTTGTGCGAGGATAAGTTTATATTCTCAAGAAGTTGTAGGTGTTTTATTGAATGCAGATGAAACTTTTGTCGGTGATATAATAAATTTTAAGGTAAAAGTAAAATTGCCAGAAAATGCCAGAATTTCTGCAGAACAAAATTTTCATTTTAATGATTTTGATATTCTAAATTCTTCTGTTGAACGTGTATCTTACAATGAAAATATTTATGAATTAAGTTTTAAACTTATCACATATAAAACAGGGTTTCTTACAATAAATCCAATTACTATTTTTTACATAAATTCTGATGGTACAAATGATTTATTTTTTACTCCAGAAGAACATGTTGAAATCAAAAGTATTATAAGAGATGATAAATCTGAAGATATAAAAGATATAAAGCCTTTAAATAAGTTAAAAATTAAACCTATTTATATTTTTTTGATGATAATTATATTTGCTTTTTTTGTAATTTGTGTTTTATGTAGTGTAAAAGCAGCTTTAGAATATGCAAAAAGATCACAAGAAATTAAAATTGATTTTAAAACTAAAATACTTGATGATTTAAATGATTTATATGTAAATAAAGATAGTATCAGTGTGAGAAATTTTTATTATAAAATGTTTGAAATTTTAAGAATTTATATATCTAAACAGTATAAATTTGATGCTTTGGAAATGACAACCTCCGAATTTTTTAGAAGTGTTAAGCAACTGCTTCCTAATGAAATTCCCATAAATGAATTTAAAGATTATTTAAAAATGTTTAATTTAGCAAGATATGCAGATTTTACTCCGGATGTTGTTGAAATAGAGAATAATTACAACTTTACAAAAAAACTTTTGGAGTTGTTATGAGATTTGCAAGTCCTTTATACTTTTTAATATTTCTTCCTATATTAATATTCACTTATATATATGTAAATGTCCTAGGGGAAAAATATTTTAAAACCTATATTGTTTTTGCCCGTGTAAAGCTTCTTGAAAACTGTAATTCGAATTTTAAAGTGAAACTTTTAAAGTTTTTGAGAGTTTTAAAATATATTGCTATTCTTTTAATTATTATTGCTATTGCACGTCCTCAAAAGTATAAAACGTTTGAGCAATCAAATGATCAAGGGATTGATATTATAATGGCTTTGGATACTTCAACAAGTATGAGTTCTTTAGATTTTAAACCACTAACTAGAATGGAAGCTGCTAAAAAGGTTACAGAAGAGTTTATAAAAGAGCGTAAGTACGATAAAATAGGTCTTGTAATTTTTTCAGGCCTTGCTTTTACTCAGTGTCCACTTACGACAGATAAAGATTCACTTGTGGATTTTGTAAAAAATATAAATATAGGCGATACAAATTTAGATGGTACTGCAATAGGTTCTGCCATTATGACTTCTGTAAATAGACTTAAGGATAGTCTTGCAAAAAATAAAATTATTATTCTTGTTACAGATGGTAATAATAATATGGGTGAAATAGAACCTATTACTGCTTCTAAAATAGCTGAAGAATATGATATAAGAATTTATACGATTGGAATTGGTAGTTTAGAAGGTGCTATTTATGAAATTGATGATCCTTTTTTAGGAAAAAGATTAGTCAGATATGGTCAAGATGCTATAAAAGAAGATGTTTTAAAAAAAATATCTAATAATACTGGTGGAGAATATTTTAGAGCGCAGGATACTAAATCTTTTGAAAATATAATGAAGAAAATAGATAGTTTGGAAAAGTATGATATTAATAAAGTTAATCAGTTTACAAATTATAACGAACTTTATAGATATTTTTTGATACCAGCGTTTATTTTATTATTGTTTATAATTACTCTAGAGAATACTTATTTGAGGAAAATTCCATAAGTTTTTTGCTTAAAAACTATGGTTTGTTTTTGTATATTTTTATTTAGAATTTAAAATGATTTGTAGTGCATAAGTGTTTTAAATTTATTGCGTGGTGATGTGGTTAAATTAGGAGATTAGTAAAATGAGTAAAAAAGTGATAATTTTTTGAAGAATTATCGGATAAATAGTATTGTGTTGGATTTAGTTATATCTAGCTGATGAAAGAAATGAGTATAATAAAGGCAATAATGGTTAAATAGAAATAAAATCTGAAAAATGTAAATATGGAATTTGTAGTTATCTTTTAAAAGTATCAAATACTAAAAATGCAGTAGAAAAATAATTCTTAAAAGTATTTGTAAGAAAATATTATTTCTATAGGATAAATGAGAGTTATGTTTACGGATAAAATTTATTTATTGTTTTTATTTTTGATACCAGTGTTTGTGTTTTTCTTTTTTATTGTTTTTCGAAAAAGGAAAAAAATTTTAGATTTGTTGGTATCGTCAAAAAATAGAACTTTGCTTATAAATGTTAATCTAAATGCGTATAAAATAAAATATGTTTTATTACTTATAGGACTTTTTTTTCTTATTTTGGCAATGGCTAGGCCTAAATACGGTGAACAGAAAGATACAATTGTAAAAAAATCATCGGAAATAATTATAGCTTTAGATATTTCACGAAGTATGCTTGCACAAGATTTAAAGCCTAATAGGCTTGAAAAAGCAAAAATGATAATTTCAAGAATTATTGAAGATAATCCTGGTGAAAAAATGGGATTAATTGTCTTTTCAGGTGTGTCAATGTGGCAGTGTCCTATGACTTACGATTTGCAAGCATTAAAAATGTTTTTACAAAGCGTTGAAATTGGCATTTTACCTTTTGGTGGTACGCAAATAAGTGATGCTATTATATTAGCTTCTAAAGCCGTATCCAATAAGAAAAATGTAAAGGTTATGCTTTTAATAAGTGATGGAGAGGATCATGACTCCAAAATAAAAGAGGCTATATATACTGCCAAAAAAGAATATATAAGAATTATTTCTATTGGAATAGGTACACACGAAGGCGCACCTATTCCTTTAAAGGATGAATCTGGGATTATAAAGGATTATGTAAAAAATGAAAATAATCAAATAGTGGTGAGTAAAGTAAATTTTCTTTTGTTAAGGAATGTTGCTCACGAAACAGGTGGTCAGTTTTTTGATGCTTCTGATAAAGATATTTCTGCAGATATTGCAAAAATAGTTAAAGATTTAGATAAAAACAGAGATAAAATTTATGAATTGAGTAATAAGATAGATAGGTTTCAGATATTTTTACTTCTAGGACTTATGGCTTTATTTATTGAGATTTTGTTTCCGTTGAAAAATAAGATGGAGCATGAAAAGTGAAAAAAAAAATCAATAATATAAAATATATTGTATTAAAGAAGCATGTGCTATTTAGTTTAATTGGATTAATACTCTTATTATTGTTTTTCCTATTTTTATTTCTTTCTTATAATAATATAAGAGCAAATAATAAAGCTGTCAGATATTTTAATAAAGGAAATTTTGAAGAGGCGTCTAAAAGTTTTGATGAAGCTCTAGTAAGTCAATTTAATAATTATAGTGTATTAAATAATGCTGCAAGTGTTAAATATAAGCTTAATAAGTTTGAAGAGGCAAAGGTTAAATATAATGAAGTTTTAACTTCATCAAAAGCAGCAGTTAAAGAAGAGAAGTTTATAGCTTTTTATGATTTAGGTAATGTTGAATATAAAGAAGGTAATTTTCAAAAAGCTATTGATTTGTATAAAGAAGCTTTAAAATTAAATCCTAAGGATAAAGATGCAAAATATAATCTTGAAAAGGCATTATTAATCTTGAATAAAAAAAGTAATATTAAGAAAAATGATAAAGAAGAAAAAAAATGTGAGAAACAAAACAATAGTCAAAATAAACAAAGTAAAGGGGCACATAATTTAAAAAGGCAAATGAAACAAAATGAAAAATTGCGCAAAGAAAATGAAAAAAAAATACAAGAATTAAATAATTCCAATAATAAAAATGATTCTAAAGAACAACAAAATATAAAAAACAATCTAGAGAAAGAACAACAAAAACTTGATAATCAGAAGCAAGAAATAAGTGAAAATATAGAAAAGTTAAAAGAGAAAAAGTTATCTAAAGTGAAAGAAGAAAATAAAAATCAAAGTAATGATTTGAAAAAAAACAAAGAAAATGATTTTTTAAGTGCAGATTTAAATAACGAAAAAAGAAATAAAAAAGATCCTCAAACTATTATGTTTTTAAATTATTATGGTGAAGCTGATAAGAATGCGGATAAATTGAGAAATAAAAATAAAAAACTGTTAATAAATAAACCAAAAGAGGATTGGTAAAATGTTAAGGAAGACTATTTTTTTATTTGTTTTATTATTTATAACTAGTTTAAGTTTATTGTACGCTAATATTATTTCTTTTAAAGCATCTTTAGATAGAAATAGTGTACCGTTAAATGAATCTTTTATATATTCAGTTATCGTGAGTGGTGATAATCCAGATCTTCCAGAACCGACTATAGGTAATATGCCTGAATTCAGTAGGTTTGGTACATCAACTTCGCAAAGTATGTCTATAATTAATGGTAAAGTGAGCGTAAGTATAACGTATAAATATACTTTAAGAGCTAAAACAATAGGAAAATTTCAAATTGCACCTGCTAAAATAGCTTTGAATGGACATGTGTATTTCACAGATACTATGGGAATTGAAATTACCCCTGTCCAGAGTGTGCATACATTACAACAAAATATTAGTTTTCCAAAGGTTCAAAAATCTCCTTCCTATACTGGTCAACAAAAAGTACATAAACAACTCATGCGAAATTCTGTTGAAAAAGTTTTTGTAAAAGCTTCTGTAAATAAGATGACAGTCTATGAAAATGAAAAATTAATTTATAGATTTAGTTTTTATACAAATGTAGATTTAATATCTAATCCTGAATATTTTGCGCCAAATTTTTCTGGTTTTTGGAATGATGGCTCTAAGACTAAAAGTCATTTTGAAGTAGTAAATGGCTCTAATTATCATGTTGACGATATAGAAACAACTTTATATCCAATAGGTAGGGGAACTAAAATAATAGAACCTGCTAAAATTAAGGTAGCCGTTATGGATTTTTATGCATCAGATGTAGATGAAATGGATGATTTATTTAATATTTTTACAAATATAGGTCGTGGACAAACTAAAATGTTAGAAACTAACATAGTTACAGTAGATGTTCTTTCTTTACCTAATGAGGGTAGGCCGTTAGATTTTTCTGGAGCAGTTGGTAATTTTAAGATTAAAGCCTTTGTTGATAAAAGAGAAGTCAATACAAACGAACCTGTGACTTTAACAATTGTAGTAAGTGGTAATGATGATGTGAATATGAAAAGTGTGAGTGGTATAAATTTTTGTGCTTTTGACGGTTTTAAAAAATATGACACTATTGTTGCAACTGCTTCGGATAATTTAA
Source organism: Endomicrobium sp. (assembly GCA_031262585.1). Taxonomy (GTDB): domain Bacteria; phylum Elusimicrobiota; class Endomicrobiia; order Endomicrobiales; family Endomicrobiaceae; genus Endomicrobiellum. The sequence goes on along the minus strand of JAISHK010000008.1, from coordinate 136,268 downwards.
AAGAATTCAAAACAATATTTATTCCATTAACAACAGGTGTAAAAGAAATTCCTGTTGCAAGTCTTTCTTTTTTTAATCCTGTAAAAAAACAATATGAAACTATAAAAACACAGCCTCAAAAGATTAATGTAAGTGGGGGAACCGTTTACTCGGAATCTGATAGTGGACATAAAGCTAAAATAAATAATGTTCGCAAAGATATAAATTATAATAAACAGATAAAAAAATTAAAATCTTATAAAGGATATTTATTAAAAAATCATATGTTTTATTTGATTTTTGTTCCTTTTATTTTTTTATTGATTTTTAGTTTAGGTTATAAATTTATTAAAATGAATGGTATAGCATTTAAAAAGAAAAATAGTATAGGTTTTGGAAAATTTAATATGTTTGTAAATAATGCTAGAGAGCAAATTGCAAAAAATAATTTAAATTTCGCATTTGATTTAATTTATCAAGCTTTAATGCAGATTGTAAGCATAAAAACAAAGATTTCTTTTGAGGATTTACGAAAGAGAACACAAATAGCAGATATTTTAAATGAAAATAATTTTAATATTGATAAAGAAACTTTAGATCAAATAGTTCAAACATTGAAAAGATTTAATTTTTATAAATTTGCTTCTATAAATTTGGATAAAGATTCTTTAAATCTATTACTGAATGATGTTTATGATTTAGGGTTACGTTTGGAAAATGATTTGACTGTTGCAACGAAAAAAAAAAATATTTGTTGAGAAGCGTAGAATTAGGAATGGTATAAAGTTCTTTATATTTTTTAACAATGTGGAATTGTAAAATAGTTTCTTTTAGTAATAAATTTTTTAATTTTTGAATTAAATATTAAGTGTAGATTCAAAGGAACTTTTGTAATAATAAAAAAAGATAAAAAAACTTTTTAAGCAAGGGTGAAAAAATGAGAAATAAAAGACGACTATGTAAAGAATATTTATATAGAAGGTGGATATAGAAAAATAGATATATCACGGTTAAGTGTAAGTTAGTAGAGGAGAGATTGTAAAAGTATGAAAAATTGTGAGCTGAAAAATATTATAGATAAAAAATAATAAAAGAATCTTTATGGGTTAAAAGATGAAGTAAAAGCACAGATGATTAAAGAAGTATAAAGATAATAAAATAAAATTAAAAAAGTTTGCTTAGGATTAAATTCGCATATCCAAAAGATTAACATCTTATCTGAAAAGTGTAATAATATTTTACAAATCAAAAAATAAGAATATTCGAATTTAAATATGAATAGTTTCAAAAGGAAGTGAGGATAAAAAAGAAAGATAATTAGTTGATTTCATGTAAGTGTTAGTAAGATTGGAAAGAATTTTGATATTTTGGGAATATAAGATGTTTATAAAAGAAATAAATGAATTAAAGATATTTCAAGTTTAAACGTATGTTTAGAAGAAATAAAAAAAATGTAATATAAATTTAGTAGCTAGTTATAGAGATTTATGTGAGTTTATAAGGGATAATGAATTAATAAAAGAAATAAATTCAGTAATGATGGAGAATAATAAAAAATATAAGGGAAGTGTATTTTATGAATGGTGATAAAAAGAGAAATAGTATTTGTGTAAGATTTTTGTGAATTTATAATTATTTAGGAAATAAATTATAAATGTTTGATTGTTTGAGAAAAATTTTAAGAATTGTAAAATATTGTATAGAAAATGACATATGTAATGATAAATAAATTAAAAATTTTGTAAAAATTATGAGGAGTTAGGTAAGTATTATCGTTTAAACTATGAAAAAAATAAAATATTTGTAGAAAATATATTAAGTATGTTGTAAGTGATAGAAGAAGATAGAGAATGAGAAAAAGGAAATGTAGTGGCAAAAGAATGAAAATAATAGAAAGGAATAATAAGGAGCGGGCGTTAATAGTCTATGCGATGTATTAAGAATTAATCGTAAAGAAAATGAACTTATAGATAAGAGGGTTATATTGAAGTGAGCGTCGGTAATTGAAATAGATGGAATACATAGTTTAATAAGAACCTAATAAAGAAATATCTAAATTAATGGAGAATATGCATTTGAGTGAAATATTCAAAAGCAGTAAATGTAGTATAATAGAGTTTATTCCAGAGATAGTTGAAGAAGAAAAAAATTGAGTTAATAAATATTATAAAACCAATAATAAATATTAGAGATTGTGAGAGTGTTTTATCTATAACACAGTTAATAGTTTTAGAGGAAATAAATTTTGTAAAAACAATGAAAATAATAAAGAATTTTGAAGTTTTGAATGGTATTATTGTTTAAATAATGCAGTGAATAAAATACTTATTAAAATATATTAAAACAGACTGTTTATAAAATATAGTATATAGTTGGTGGATGTCTCTGACTTCTTAAAAGCATTAAAAATAAATTATTGAAAAAGCTGTATTTTATTTGGTTTTTGGGTTTATGTGCCACAGATTTATTAAAATAAAAAGCATAGAGTTTTAAAAGGAAAAATAGTGCTAACTTTGCAAAATTAATAATTTAAAAAATGATTCTATAATTGAAAAAATTTAATTTCTGTATTTAGATAAAGATTCTTTTAATTTATTGTTAAGTGAAGTTAACATTTTAGAATTATGTTTAAGAAAATAATTAGACTATAACGAATTTGAACTCTTGAAAAATTCTAGAATAAAAAGAGTGAGAAGTGAGATAAAAATAGAATTGAAAAATAAGGAGAATAGTATGAAAAAATTTAAATGTTGTGCATGTGGATATATTTATGATCCAGTTGTAGGAGTTCCAGAAAATAATATTGCGTCCGGTACTAGTTTTGAAGAGCTTCCAAATGATTGGACCTGTCCGATATGTAATGCTCCAAAATCTGCTTTTGAAAAAGAATAATAAACTATGGAACCAATATATTTAGATAATCAATCAAATACAAAGTTGGATGAAAGAGTTTTTGAGATTATGAAACCATTTTTTATTGAAAACTACGGTAATCCTCAAAGTATTTACTCTTTAGGTTCTATTTCAAAAGATGCTCTTGAAACTGCTAGACTTCAGGTTGCAGGTCTAATTAATGCTGAAGCTCAAGAGATTATTTTTACATCTTGTGGAACTGAATCAAACAATTTCGCAATAAAGGGACTTGCAGATGTTTTAAGGGTAAAGGGCAAACATATTATTGTTTCTGCAATTGAGCATTTTTCGGTTTTGAATTCTGTTAAAAGACTTCAAAAGGAAGGTTTTGAAGTAACTTATTTATCGGTTGATAATAATGGTATTATAAAAGCGGAAGAACTTAAAAAGCTTATGAGAAAAGACACGATTTTGGTGTCTTTGCAATATGCTAATCCTGAAGTTGGTACAATACAGGATATAAAAAAGTTAGCTTCAATAGTTAAAAATAATAATTTAAATGATTTTGTGTTGTTTCATACTGATGCAGTGTGTGCGTGTGGTTCAATTCCTATAGATGTTAAAGATTTAAGTATAGATGCTCTAACTATTGCTTCATCGGTAATTTATGGACCTAAAGGAATAGCAGCTTTGTATCTAAAAAAAGGTGTAAGGATTACTCCTCAAATTGAAGGTGGTGCCCAGGAAAATTATAAACGCTCAGGCACGGAGAATCTTCCTGCCATTGTAGGTTTTGGGAAAGCATGCGAATTAGCCAAGTATGAAATTTTAGAAAATAGAGAAAAAATAAAAAAAATAAGAGATAAATTTATTTCTGAGCTTCCAAAAAGAATAGATTATATTTATTTGAATGGAACAGTTGGGGAGAAACGATTACCATGCAATATAAATTTTTCAGTAGAATTTGTAGAGGGGGAATCGTTATTTTTGCTTTTAGACGCTAAAGGTATCATGGCTTCAAGTGGATCAGCTTGTGCAAATAAAAATCTTAAATTATCACATGTTCTTAGTGCTATGAGTGTGGATATTGCCGTTGGACAAGGTTCAATTTTATTTACTTTGTCCAAATTTAATACGGAAAAAGAGATTGATTATGTTTTAGAAGAATTTCCTAAAATTATTAAAAGATTGAGAAATATATCTCCTTTATATGCACATTTTATTAAAACTGGTAAGCGACTTGTTACCGATTCCGTGTAGAATTTAATGCTCACTGTCATTTCTGATGAAGAATAAGCGTAATTATTTTAAATTCTCAGTATTTAATTAGTCATTTAGGTAAAAGTAAAGATTCCTTAAATTCTTTAGTTAAGTTTGGACCAATTTGGTATAACTAAGCGAATACCAGTCCTTACAAAATATCTCTAACTAGCGAATATAGAGGATATTATGTTATTTCAGAGAAATATAGTAGTAAAGTTAACACATTACGAAAAGTAGAAGTTTTAAATTCTGTTGATATAATATTCTTAATAAGCTAAAACAATATCCATTGTAGCGAATGCAAAAGAATGGGTCGGCTTTAGAACAATTTGATAGGTTAGATGTGAAAAAGAACATTAATCTGTATACCAAGAATTATTTCAACTGTGACTTATATGGATTGAAAAATAGCGAAGTAGATGGATATAGACATTAGAGCATTAAGTACGGAATTGTATATATATGATGGAATGTTGTTGAGAACGGATATAAAATAAAGGATATATAAATGTTATGGAAGTGGTAAAATGATAGTAGTTTGAAATGTAGGAATTAGTGGGGGGGTAGTAATTTGCATATGGTATGATTGAAAATGGGAACTACAAAAATCAAAAAAGCATGTACGTGTTAATAGTAATTGTTATTTTGGTATTTAAAAATGGCTTATTGCATTGTTTTGGCTAGTTTCTATGTTCGAAATATTTACTATATTAAAGTATCAAAGGCTGGGTTTTAAAGCTAAACAAAACAAAAGAATACAAATTCTAAATATATTTCGTAACTAATATTTTTTTAGTCAATGGTATTTTATGTTGATATTTTAAATAATTTATTTTTTATTAGTTTTTTAAATTCTTGTTCGTTAATAGTTTTTATATTCAGTTCTTTTGCTTTTTTAAATTTTAAACCGGCATTAGTGCCAACCAAAACATAATCTGTTTTTTTAGTTATTGAAGAAGTAATTTTTCCTCCAAAAAATTTTATAATTTGCCCTGCTTGTTCTCTTGTGTAATTTTCAAGTTCACCAGTTAATACAAATGTTTTATCTTTAAACGACATATTTTTAGTTTGAATTTCAGGTTCTGTCATGTTTACACCTATTACAGCTAAGGCGTTTATGACCCGGCGGACGTCTTTATTTTCAAAAAAATCTTTTAAAGATTGTGCGATAGTTTTTCCTATTTCTGGAATTTTGATAAAAGATTCTAGATTAGCATTAAATAAATTTTCTATATTTTTAAATTTTTGTGCTACAATTTCAGAATTTTTTTCCCCGATATATCTTATGCCTAAAGCGAATAGTAGTTTACTCAAAGGTTTTTTTTTGCTTTCAGTAATTGCTCTTACGAGATTTTTTGCTTTTTTTTCTTTAAATAAATCGAGTTTTATAAAATCATTATAAGTTAAGTAATAAATATCGGCAAGCGTTTGTATTTTATTTTTTGCAATGAACTGATTAATTACAGTTTCTCCAAAACCTTCTATATTCATAGCATTTCTACTTACAAAATGTATTAAATGTTTTCTGAATTGTTCTGGACATTCTGGATTGATGCATCTGTATGCAATCTCTTGTTCGTTTTCTTTAATAATTTTGCTTTTGCATGATGGACAATCATAAGGTGGTTTAAAAAAATCTTTTTTATCTTTTTTTACGACTTTTATTATTTTGGGAATAACATCACCCGCACGTTCTACTAGAACGACATCTCCTTCATTTATATTAAGGCGTTCTATCTCTTCAAAATTATGCAATGTTGCATGGGATATAGTGACTCCTGCAAGAACTATTGGTTCTAGAACGGCTGAAGGGGTTATTATTCCTGTACGTCCAACTTGAATACGAATCTTATTCAATTTTGTAGTGGCTTGTTTTGCAGGAAATTTAAATGCTATTGCCCATCTTGGACTTTTGTTTGTATATCCAAGTTCTCTTTGTAAATTTAAACTATTGACTTTAATTACTAATCCATCTGTTTCATATTGTAAAAAATCTCTTTTGATTAACATGATATCCATAAATTTAATTATTTCTTCTAAAGAATGACAAATTTTGAAATCTTCTTGTAAATTAAAACCACAATTTTGGCAATATTGTAAAAAATCCGAATATTTTTGAAATTGCTCTCCATCAATTTTTCCAAAAGAATGAACAAAAAAACTCAAATTTCGTTTTGCTGTAATTTCTGGAAATTTTTGTCTTAAAGAACCTGATGCAGCATTTCTTGGATTTGCAAATTTTTGTTTTCCAGATTTAATTATTTCTTTATTTAGTTTTTCAAAATCAGCTTTATTTATATATACTTCTCCGCATAGTTCGAATAATTTAGGAGGATTTTGTATTTGGAGTTTGTGAGGAATATTTTTAATAGTTTTTATATTTTCAGAGACATTTTCACCAATTTGGCCATCACCACGTGTTGCACCTATAGATATGATGCCATCTACATAAGTTAACCTTGCACTTAATCCATCTATTTTAGGTTCAATTGCAAATTCTAAATTTTTATTCCCGAATTTTTTTTCAATTTTTTCGTACCATTTTGCTGTTTCTTGTCTAGAGTAAGTGTTATCTAATGAAAATATTGATGTGGAATGCCTTACTCGTTTAAAAGATGGGGATACACTGCCAGATACTTTTTGAGTAGGAGAATTTAGTGAGGTAAAAAAAGGATTTTCGACTTCAAGACGTTCAAGTTCTTTTACGAGCTTATCATATTCTGCATCAGATATTTCAGGATTGTTTTTATCATAATACAAATTATTATGCCTGATTAATTCTTTTCTTAATTGTTCAATGTGATGTTTGATACTTTTCATATTATCATACAAAATAAGATTGTTTGCTGTATCTAAAATTGTTTTTTATTTTTTTGTTCTCTTATTTCTTTTAATTTATCTAGAATGCCATTTATAAATTTACTTGAGTCTCGTGTTGAGTATTTTTTGGATATTTCTATGGCTTCATCTATTATAACACCAATAGGAATGTCTGGAGTGTCAATAATTTCATAGACAGCAAGGCGTATAATATTTCTATCCACAACGGCCATTCTTTCTAATTTCCAATTTTTTGTATACTGGTTTATAAGAGAATCTATAATTTTTTTTTTTGTACAAACACCTTCGAATAGTTTTATCGCAAATTTTTTATAAGTCTCTGCTTTTGGTAAATTTTTTTCGAAGACTTCATATACAACATCGTTAGAAGTATTGCAGTTGTCAAGCGTGTACAACATTTGTAAAGAATATTCTCTTGCCTCTCTTCTGGAACTCATAATTAACAATAGACCTCATTGTTGTTTCTTGAAATTTTACAAAAAACAAAGTTTGTATTCAATATCCTAATTGCCCGCATGCAGCTTTAATATCTATACCTTTTGCCTGTCTTATGTTAACAATAATTTTATTAAGTTTTAACATATTTTTAAATTTTTGTATTGATTCTGATTTAGATGTTTTAAACTGTGTATTATTTATAAAATTAAAAGGTATTAAATTAACCTGCATATTAGAATTTATAAGTTCATGGTGTTTTAGCAATCTTGCAAGTTTATGTGCGCTTGCAATGGAGTCGTTGATATCTTTTACAAGAATATATTCTATTGTAAGACGCGAATTTGTTTTTTTAAGATAATATTTACCTGCATCTAATATGTCGTTTATGCTAAAGCCAAAATTATTTGGAATTAGTTTCCTTCTTTGTTTTTCATCAGTAGCATGCAGAGAAAGGGCAATACGAACGCCAAACCTGCTATCTGCAAGTTTCTTTATCACTGGAACATTCCCCACGCTTGAAAGCGTTATATGTTTTTTTCCTATGCCAAACTCTTTATTTGATAAAAGTGAATTTAAAACTAAAGTGACGTTATTAATATTTAGAGTGGGTTCGCCCATACCCATAAACAAAACTCTGGAAATTCTTTTTTTAGTATCATTTTCGATTTGTAAAATTTGCTCTAATATTTCACCTTTTGTTAAGTTTCTGATATATTTAACTTTGCCAGAAGAACAAAAAGAACACATAACAGGGCACCCTATCTGAGAAGATATACATATGGAGTTTTTTTCTTTCGACGAGAGAAGGACGGCAAAAAAATATTTTTTATCTGATGTTTGAAAAATATATCTAGTTGTTCCATCAATTTTAGATTGTTCCTTTTTAATTATTTTGAGTGTTCTTAGTATGAATATTTCATCTAGTTTTTCTTTTAATTTTTTAGATATATTTGTAAAATCTTTAAAAGAAATTACTTTTTTTACGTAAATCCAGTCTAAAATTTGACTAAATACATATTCTTGAGATACTTTAGTTTTTAAGATATTTTTAAGCTGCGTAATTGTTAAATCTAATATATATTTTTTCATAAGCTTATTTTTTTATTAAAGTTAAAGATTTCTATTAAGTTTTTTGTTGAACTATCATGCCTATTTTTTTTATGTCCTTTAAGTTCAGTGAGAATAACGTTAGCTAAAACTTTGCCTAATTCCACTCCCCACTGGTCAAAGCTATTTATACGCCACACAAGACCTTGTATGAATATTTTATGTTCGTATAGAGCAATTAATGCTCCTAATGTTTTAGGCGTAAGGTTATTAATAAGTATGCTGTTTGTAGGTCTGTTGCCTTCAAAAATTTTATATGGAGCTAATATTTCAATATTTGAAGAAGAAAAACCCGCAGCTTTGAGATTTTTAATAACTTCTTTTTTAGTGAGACCAAAAGCCAGTGCTTCAGTTTGGGCAAAATAATTTGCCATTAGTTTTTCGTGATGATCACCTATTTTTTCAAGAGGATTAGTAAAGCCTATAAAATCAGATGGGATAAACTTTGTCCCTTGGTGAATAAGTTGGTAAAAAGAATGTTGTCCGTTTGTTCCAGATGCACCCCAGATTATAGGGCCTGTTTCATAATTAACTCTATTACCTTCAATGTTTATTGTTTTGCCATTACTTTCCATATCTGCTTGCTGTAAATACGTTGGGAAGCTGCGTAGGTATTGACTATAGGGTAATATGGCGTAAGTTGAAGCACCATAAAAATTATTGTACCAGAAGCCTAAAATAGCCATTATTATTGGCATGTTTTTCTCGTAAGGAGTATTTAAAAAATGTTTATCTATATAATGGGCACCTTCTAAAAGTTCGCTAAATTTATCGTATCCAACATAGCATGCTATAGATAATCCTATTGCAGACCATAATGAATATCTCCCTCCAACAAAATCCCAAAACTCAAACATATTATTTTCATTTATGCCGAATTCTTTGACGTTTTTTTTATTTGTGGAAAGTGCAATGAACTGATAAGCTAAGGCCTTATTTCCAAGTTTGTCTTTAAGCCACTGTTTTGCAGTTAAAGCGTTAGTCATTGTTTCAAGTGTTGTAAAGGTTTTTGAAGCAATCATAAAAAGAACCGTCTCAGGATTTAATTTTTTTAATGTTTCATATATGTCTGCACTGTCAATATTAGAAACAAAATGTACATTTGGCCCTTTGGCATAATACTTCAATGCTTCGCAAACCATTTTAGGTCCTAAGCTAGACCCGCCTATACCTATGTTTACTATGTCGGTGATTTTTTTACCAGTAAAACCAAGTAACTTCCCACTTCTAATATTATCGCTAAATTTTTTCATTTTAGCAAGTACAACATTTATTTTAGGCATAATATCTTTTCCGTCAATGTAAACAGGATTATTGATTTTATTTCTAAGGGCAGTGTGTAAAACCGCTCTGTTTTCTGTCCAATTAATTTTTTCACCGGAAAACATCTTTTTTATATGTTCGTCTATTTTTAGCGCTTTTACAAAGTCTATCAGTAATTTAAAAGTTTTGTAATTTATAATATTTTTTGAATAATCAAAGGTTATGCCAATATTATCATCACATATAGAGAACTTATTAAATCTGTTTTTATTCTTAAATAAATCTCTTAGATGAATATTTTTCATTTCTGTTTCATAATGTTGTTTGAGATTTTGCCATTGTAACATATTTTTAATATCAATTCTGTCCATGCGTTTTCCTCATTTTAGATATTAGATAAAAAACTAAACGTGGATTAATAAATAATATTTTACTAATTCTGATATATGTATAAATTATTAAATATTTTTAATATATGTTCTAAAATAATAGTATAACATTTTCTTGCTTATTATTAAAATGTGTTATTGGTTATTTCTAATATTCGAAATTTTTTATTAAAAAATATATTAAACCTGCGAGAAAATTTGTGATTAAAGCAAATTTTTGGGTAGAAGATTAGAAATAAATTACAAAAAAGTGGAATATAAAACAAATTTTATTTCTAAAATATTAAAAATATTGTAATAAATTTTAAAAACTGTATAATGTTTTAGAACGCTTATTTAGTAAAATATAAGTATCTATGACGCAAGCTCTTAAAGGAATAATAACAATTGTGAAAAAATGATGCGATATTGAAAAATTCTTAAAATATAGAATTTTTTATAATTTGAGGGAAATATTTAAAATCCTAAAAATTTTAGAACAATTATACGTTTTACTAATTCATTTGCTGCAAGATCTTTACTTATGTCAAAGGTTAGTTGCCTATATATTCTGATAAAATAAAGTTACTCTGGATACAATATTTCATTTGCGAATATGTGATAAGTAACGTTAATTTTGGAAATATTTTAATTTTACTTAAAAAATGGGAAGCTATTATTTTACCGTATCATTCTATGTAAAAAACATTAAATAATAACTAAATTCCAAATAAAAGCATTTTTATAATGAGTAATGATGATGCCAACCGGCCTTAAAAATGAAATTACAAAACTAACAAAGAAGCTTATAAAATTTATATGTACGTAAATTTTCAATCTTTAGAAGTTACAATGCAGCATTTACAATTATGTAATAAATTACAAGAAATAATATACATCCGCTTAAACTTCTATTTATCGTATAGCTTTTAAGACGTAAATAGTCGCTTGTTTTTGTATGAATAATCATTTTGGGTTATCTTACTAGTTTTTCCATATATGCTTTAGAATGTAAACATGCAGGACAAATTTCTAAAGCTTCTTTGCTTTCATACACATAACCACAATTGCGACATTTCCACTTTATAGGCGTGTTTTTTTTAAAGACCATATTGTTTTCAAGATTGTCAATAAGTTCTAAATATATTGATTCATGGTGTTGTTCAGCTATAGAAATTTTTCTAAAACATTCGGCTATTTCAGGAAAACCTTCCTCATCAGCAATTTTTGCAGCTTCAGGATAAAGTTTTATATACTCTTCATGTTCTCCAGAAGCAGAAAGTTTTAAGTTTTCAACGGTATTATTTATAGTGCCCGCTGGAAAAGTTCCTTTAATTTCAAGAGATCCACCTTCTAAGAATTTAAAAAATCTTTTTGCATGTTCTTTTTCGTTATCTGCTGTTTCTGTAAAAATAGCGGCGATTTGTTCAAAACCATCTTTTTTTGCTTTTGATGCAAAATAAGAGTATCTCATTCTTGCCTGTGATTCGCCTGCAAAGGCTTTCAATAGATGTCTTTCAGTTTTTGTCCCTTTGATTGATTTTATCATAATATTTTCTCCTAATTTATATTAATTTATTTTTTGTATTTCAAAGTGTTTAAATTTTTACTTCATTAAACCATTTACCATGGATACTGCAATTTGCTATCACTTGAACTTTCCCCTTAACTTCATCTTTTAAATGTATAACTGCTGCCGGATTAACATCGAATGTAAATGTAATATATGAAACAAACTTATTGTTAGTGTAGAAAGTGATGTTAGTTATATAATGTTCCTGTAATGCTGGATGTAAAATTTCGCCTATTTTCACATAAATATCTGTGCATTTAGTGTTGGGAATTAATACACATTCTTTTATGATATTAAAATATGGGATGTGTTTTTTTTTAGATTCACTGGAAGCAGCTTCAGAGTTTGACATTTTATAAGCATCCTCTTTTTCTTCAAATATATTTTTAGCGTGACATATAGGACATTGTTTTTCATTATTGTCTAACGTAATATATCCACAAATTTTACATACTAATCCTTTCATAATAACCTCTCCTTTACACAAAACAATGATTTTTATAAAGTCTTGTTATTTTCATTTTTTATTTTTAAAGCGAAGATTTGACCTGCTTCAAAACATTTATTTAATTCTCCTTCTGTAGGTTTGAAGATAACCTTTAAAGAAGAATCAAAAGATGTAATATTTGATATGGTGGTTTCAATATTTTTTACAGCTTCTCCACTCCAACCATATGAGCCGAATGCAAATGATTTGCGTCCTTTGGCTTTAGAACCTTTAAGAAAATATAAAAAACCAGCAATTACTGGGAGCATTTCACTATCATGCGTCGATGAGCCAAAAATCCAACCTTTAGCATCAAGCATGTAAGAAATGATATCTGTTCTATCATTTTTTGTTACGTCAAACAAAACGGCTTCTACGTTTTCTGAAGTTATTCCTTCTATAATTTTTCTTGCCATTTTTTCAGTAGAATTCCACATTGTTTCGTAAATAACAGCTATTCTATTTTTGCAAGAGTGAGAAGACCAATACAAATATTTTTGCATAATTTCTTTTATGTGTTTACACCATACAAGACCGTGACTTGGAGCAATAAGTTCAACGTTGGGCTTCAGATTGCTTATGATTTTCAGTTTTGTATAAATAAGATTGTTAAATGGCCATAATATATTTGCATAATACTTTTGGGCCTCTTCCATTAAAATATTGAAATTTACTTCATTATCAAAAACTTTATTTGTTGCATAGTGTTGACCGAAGCCGTCATTTGAAAATAAAATTTTGTCGTAAGCAGAGTATGTGAACATACTGTCAGGCCAGTGTATCATAGGGACGTCTATAAAATCTAAAGTTCTTTTGCCAATATTCAAACTTTGACCAAGCTTCACAGATATCCAATCGCCGCATATGCCGTAATATTTTAATAATCCTTGTTTTGCTTTTTCTGTACCATAAACTTTTGCATTTGGGCATGCTTTAATTATTTTTGGGAATGCTCCTGAATGATCTGGTTCTACATGATTTATTATTATTGCATCTACTTTAGAAGGTTCTACGATTTCTTTTATATTTTTTAATAATTCTTCCTCAAAGTCTTTGTGAACCGTATCAATTAAAGTTACTTTTTCATCAATAATTAAGTAAGAATTGTACGTAACTCCTCTTTTTGTTATGTACGTATAACCATGAAAATGTTTTTCATTCCAATCTATTACTCCAACTGCGTAAACGCCGTCTTTTATTAATCTCATTGTCACGAAATATATTCCTTGTATTTATATCTATTATAAATTATTAAAAACTGTTATTATTCATCAATAGAGACTTGTTTTATTTCAATATAAAACAAACAGGACATTCACTATATTCAGCAGCGTACTCTGACTTGCATACATTACAAATTTTGGTATTAGTTTTTTCTTTGACATTGCACGTTTTGCAAAATCTAGAAATTTTACATACATTTTTATTTTTAAATTTTGCTTCACATTGAAAACGTTTGCACTTATCATTTTTACGCATTGCACACATTTACTTTTTTTGTTTTGCCTTATAATTTTCAATGGCTTTATGCAACGCATCTGCTCCCAAGTTCGAACAATGCATTTTGTTCGGTGGAAGTCCATCTAAAGCCTTTGCGACATCACTGTTTGTTAAGTTCATTACTTCTTCAATTGTTTTGCCAAGTGCCATTTCTGATACCATTGAAGATACAGCTATTGCCGCTCCACACCCAAAGGTTTTGAATTTTACATCTTTAATTTTATTATCTTTGACTTTTACATAAAAAGTCATCATATCGCCACATACGGGGTTACCTACTTCTCCTATGCCATCAGCATCTTTTATTTCTCCAACGTTACGTGGATTTAGGAAATGTTCCATAACTTTTTCTGAATAAAATGCCATTTTTGTCCTCTAATAATGCTTTCTTTGTTGTTTCTACAAAGAAATTAATTATGTTGGCAAGTAAATTTTCCATATTATAACATTTCATGATATTAATTTGCAATTATGATGTTAATAGTAAAAGTGAAGTTTCTAATATTTTTATGATTTTTATAGAAAAAATATATTTTAATAATATTGTATAAGCGTTTTTAAAATATTGTGATTATTTGTTTTTTTATTAAATTTATATATTTGTGCTTTAAAAATTTGAATGAATAGGTTTACACAAGTGTTACGGATGGTTTAAAAAGGTACATAAATCAGAGGGTGACGTGTTTGTACTGAAAGAGATAGAGACAGTTATTCGTATGTATATATTATAAGTAAAGGAAAAATTATTATCTATAAAAAACTATAATGAAAATAATCACATAATAAAAATATTAAAAAGAAAATCGTTAGTGTAAATTATTAGTATTGTTTTATGTTGTTTGTGTCTTTTGATGTTTTGGTAGGGGAGTGAACTTTATAGGGAATAAAAAAAATGTATAAATTTTAACTGGAAGTTGCAGGACTCTTCCTTAAAATAGAAAAGTTTTTTTGATTAAAAGTTAGTATTACAAAAGCTGAACTAATCTCAAAATAATTAAAGAGATGGAAATATTTAAAAATAATGTAAATCATCTTAAACAGCTTGATGATTTAGTTGAATTAAGAAAAAATATAATTATGTTAGAAAGTGTTGTAAAATTTGCTAGGTTTCATTTTGAATCTGCAAAGATGGTGATAACAATGGTTTTTACTTAAATTGCACAAAATTATAGAAATTATTCATATTATCTTTTATCTGGTTAAGATTACGTTGATTTGCAAGAGTACAGTGTAAGTAAAAGCTATAAAAGTGGTTAAGATATTTTTGATTTTTAAATTAAAGTTATTGAAATTCTAGTCAAATTTTTACAAAAAAATTAAGATATATAAAAACTGAACTTGAAAATGATGAAGAGAGTGGTGTAATGTTAAAATAGTGATATTAAAATCATAGATGTAATTAAATTAGTTGAGTGAATTAAATATGTGTAAATCTATAATAAAAACTGTAAGAAGCTAATGTGAATCTTGCTAAATTATGTTTAAAGATAGATTTCAAAAGCATTTTTGTGTGCTTTTGATGATGCCCGTGTTCTCCATTAGGAACTATCTTAATAACCTCGATCTTATATTTTCTGTTAGATATGAATGCTAATAAATTATTAACAGATAAAGAGTCTAACTTAAAGGTATTTGCCAATACAGAGAAAAAGGTAGTTAGATTTCCAAAAAAACTTAAGAATATATAGAATTCAAATTTATTAAAAATCAAAAACTACTACGAAAATTGGAGCTGAAGAATTAGATAAAACTAATATTGATTAAAATGAAGGTAAAATTCCAAAAACTTGCTGTAAAACAATCGAAATAAATCTAAAAATAAGATTTGAAGAGTTAAAAAAATTAAAAAATACCTGTGATATATTAAAGTTGAGTAATAAATGATAATTATAAGAGTTTACTTTATTTATTTGTTTTTTTAAAAGCTATTTTTTGTTTGTTGGTAAGTTTTAATTACATTTTGTGCTTAAGTAAGGAAAGATTAGCTATTCTTACAAGAAATTTTTTCCATAGTCCGGTTTCAAACAAAATTACTACTTTTAAATTATTCCCTACTCCACTTTTTTCAATAATTTTACCTTTACCAAAAAACGGATGTAAAACAAGAGAACCTATTTTGTAAAGACTTTTGTCTTCGGAAGGTGTGTAAAGAGATAATTCATCATTTGAAGAATTATAATCGATATTTTTGTTTTTGTAATTTAATTTAACTTTAATGTTTTTTTTATAATTATAGTTATTGCTAAAATTATCACTCCATTTTGTTTTATTAAATTCTTGTATAATGTTGACATTGTTTTGTTCTTTAATAAGTTCATCTTTAAAACCTGCCTCAATTATAAATCTTGATGGTATATTCCATTTAGTTTTTCCATAAACTGTTCTTTTCATTGCCCAGCACAGATATAAGGCTTTTCTTGCTCTTGTCATGCCTACATACATAAGTCTTCTTTCCTCTTCCAAGGTTTGAGTGTTAAAGGCAGTTTCGCCTATGGGGAACAAACCTTCTTCAAGTCCACATAAAAATACGTTGTCAAATTCCAAACCTTTAGCTAAATGAATAGTCATTAAAGTTGCTTTTCCTTTTGATTCATCAATAGTAGAGTCTACATTGCTTATTAAAGATATTTGAGTTAAATATCCTCCGAGAGATTTATCTGGGGAACGATGTTCAAAATCATCAATAGCTGAAATTAATTCTTTTATATTTTCTATTTTAGATTTAGATTCCAAAGTATTTTCGGTTTCAAGTTCTTTTAAGTACCCAGAAAGCGTTATAAATTTTTTAGTAATTTCTTTAACAGATGTGTTATCTTTTAAATTAATAAAGATTTTTATAAATTGGGTAAAATTATTTAAAGCGTTTAAAGTTCCTTTTGTTAAACCTATCTCTTGGGCAAAAGGAATTGCTTGCCATATTGATATATTTTTAAAAATTGCAAATTTTTCGAGGTTTTCTAAAGATGTTTTTCCTATTCCTCTTTTAGGAATATTTATAACCCTTTTAAAACTTACGTTGTCATTTTGGTTGTATATGAGTTTTAAGTATGCCATTATATTTTTTATTTCTGCACGATCATAAAATCGTAGTGTGCCTACAAGAGTATAAGGTATGCCGACTCTTCTAAAAGTATCTTCAAATGTACGAGACTGTGCGTTTGTTCTGTAAAAAACAGCAAAATCTGAAAGATTATATTTATTATTTTTAATTTTGGAATAGATTAAATCTGCGACTTTGATAGCTTCATCATTTTCGTTTACTGCTTTTATAACTGATATGTAACCATTATCTGGATTTTGTGTCCATAATTTTTTGTTGATTCTTGCGTTGTTGTGTTTTACAACCTGATGAGCTATTGCTAAAATTTTAGGTGTAGATCTGTAATTTTGTTCCAATTTTATTGATTTTGCGTTAGGATAATCTTTTTCAAAGTATAGAATATTGTTTATATCCGCTCCTCGCCAAGAATAAACGACTTGGTCATCATCACCGACAACACATATATTGCGATATTTTTGTGCAAGTAATTTTATGAGTGTATATTGAGCGTGATTAGTATCTTGATATTCATCCACCATGATGTATTTATATTTTTCTTGGTAATACGTTAGTATTAGTGGGTGTTGTTTTAAAATTGAAACTGTATATGCTATTAAATCACCAAAATCTAAAGCAGTAATTTTCTTAAGTTTTTTTTGATAAAGTTGATATACTGTTGCTATTGTAGAGCCTACAATATCTCCATTGACTTCTGCATTTGCTGACATATCTGATGGATATTTTAAATCATCTTTTGCGCGACTTATTTTATCTATTATTGTTGATACTTTAATTTTTTTTTCGTTAAGATTTAATTCTTTCAGGCAATCTTTTATTACATTTTTTTGATCAGCAAAGTCATATATAACGAAATTTGGATTTAAATTTGCTTTTGAAGCTTCATGTCTTAAAAAATATACACAAAAAGAATGGAATGTTGATATTTGTACATTTGCTCCTACTTGAGAAGCTAAAGCTATTACTCTTTGTTTCATTTCTGTTGCAGCCTTATTGGTAAATGTGACAGCCAAAATAGACCATGGAGCAACACCCAAAGAAAGCAAATAAGCAATTCTATGCGTTATAACTTTAGTTTTTCCTGTTCCTGCTCCTGCAAAGATTATTAAAGGACCCTCAGTGCAAAGGACAGCTTCTTTTTGGTAAGAATTTAAGTTTTTTGTTAATAATTCCTTCATATATCATACAATTAATATTCCACTTATAGCAGAATTTAGTTTACTGTCATTTTATATGTTAAATTGTTTCTTAATATTTGCCACTCTAATAAACTTAATTTTTTCTTTTTTGATTTTTATGTTAACTTCTATCTTCTATTTTTTGACATATGCTTGTAAAACTTAAATTTCCTTTGTGTATTCTTAATTTTATTTAGGGAAGACTTTGACTTTACAGAGTTAAATTTTTAAAATACTGCTTAATTATATATAATTTTTAAAAAAAGTGAAAACAATTCAGTTATAAAATTGAAAAATGTATAAAATGGAGGAACATATGGATGTTTTACTAGAAAGAAAAAGTGTTCGTAATTATACTAATGAAGATGTTAAACAAGAAGATTTAGAGTATATTTTGAGAGCAGCTATGTCTGCTCCCACAGCTAGAAATACAAGATGCTATTCTTTTTTAGTTATTAAAAACAAAGAGACTCATAAAAAAATTGCACAAATTCATAGAGCAGCACAAATGATTTTGGAAGCACCTCTTGCTATATTGGTCGTAGGAGATGAAGATAAAGCTTATGAAAAATATTTGCCACAGGATTGTGCTGCAGCTACTCAAAATATTCTTCTTGCAGCTACTGCGAAAGGATATGGGTCTGTTTGGTGTGGCATTTATTCAAATGAAGAAAGAGCAAAAGCTATAGAGAAACTTTTTGACTTGCCGACTAATATTAAAGCATTTTCTATCGTAGTTATAGGGAAGTCAACTGATAATCGTCCACCTAAAAATGGTTGGGATCCTGAAAAGACAAAATATGAGAAATGGAAATGATAAAACAAAATATAACAACGGGACTAAATATCATTGTCAAGAAATATTTAAAAGATAGGGGTGTAAATGAAAAAATAAAATTTAATGTTGAAGTCCCACCTAAAGATGTTGCTGCAGATTTTGCAATAAATGTTGCTATGCTTATAGCTAAAAAAATCAAAATGAATCCAAAGATTCTTGCTCAAGAAATTGCAAATATTATAATTATGAGAATGTCTTATATCATAGAAAAAACGGAGGTAGCAGGTGCTGGTTTTATTAATTTGTATATTAAAAATGAAATTCTTTATAGAGAGCTTATTTCTATTTTATGCGAAGGAGATAAGTATGGCAGCCTAGCTGAAAATAGTAAAGGGAGAGTTATTGTTGAATTTGTTTCAGCAAATCCGACAGGACCTTTACATATAGGCCATGGTCGTGGAGCAGCAATAGGCGATTCTCTTGTAAGAATATTAAAGCGACTAGGCTATAATGTAACAAGGGAATATTATTTAAATGATGTAGGAAACCAAATAAGTATTCTAGCAAGATCTGTAGAGATACGTTATAGACAGCTTAAAAAAGAAAAAATTGATTTTCCACAAGAATATTATTGTGGTGATTACATAATCAACATTGCAAAGCGTCTAATTTCTGAAAATAAGAACATAAATGAAATAGATTTTAAATATGAAGCGATAAAAGATATTTTAAGAACGATAAAAGAAGATTTAAAAGCTTTTGCCGTGGAATTTGACAATTGGTTTTCTGAAGAAGTTATAGCTTTTTATAGGGATAGTAATGGAAAAACAGAAGTAGATAAAATGTGCGAATATCTTATCTTAAAAGGCGATGCGTATCTGAAAGATGATGCTTTATGGTTAGCTTCAACAAAATTTGGTGATGATAAGGACAGAGTTTTAAAAAGAAGCGATGGCAGATATACATATCTTGCATCAGATATTGCTTATCATAAAAATAAATTTGAAAGAGGCTTTAAAAAACTTATAAATCTTTGGGGTACGGATCATCATGGATATGTCGCAAGGATAACAGCTTGTGTGCAAATGTTAGGTTTTAAAAAAGAATCATTAAATATAATTCTTTATCAACTTGTTTCTATTGTAAGGAATGGCAAGCACTTGGCAATGTCAACACGTGCAGGAAAATTTGTAACCTTAAAAGAAGTTGTAGATGAGGTCGGTGTAGATGCATGCAGATTTTTCTTTTTACTTAGATCGCCTGCTTCTCAACTTGAATTTGATTTAGAACTTGCTAAAAAACGTTCTAGTAAAAATCCCGTTTTTTACGTGCAGTATGTGAATGCTAGATGTGTTTCTATAATTAAAGAAGGCAAGATTAGAAAAGATGTTATTACAAATATTGGAAATATTAATTTTAATTTACTTAACACTAAAGAAGAAAGAGATTTAATAAAAAAACTTTCAGCGTTTTATGATACGCTTTTAGTATCTGAAAAAACTATGAGTCCTCATCATTTTACCACGTATTTAATAGAGCTTTCAGATATTTATCATAGGTTTTATGAGAAGTGTCGTGTTTTGACAGATGATATAGCTATTACTTCAGCAAGACTTAAACTTATTGAAGGAGTTATGATTATAATTCAAAATGGATTGAATTTGCTAGGAGTGTCTGCTCCTAAACAAATGTAACAACACTATATCGTTTTTTTAGCTTTGTTTATTGTCTACATAAATTGAATGTAAAAGTTTATTTAGGTTAATGTTTATGAAAAAAACAATTTTAGCTGTGTTTTTTATTCTATTAATGTTTTCTATAGTTTTTGCCTCGGTGTCTGTAACACATTATGGTGCATCCAAACCTGTTTTTGGAAGTTGTTTCCTTTTAGAAACACAAAATGCAAAAGTAATTATTGATTGTGGTATTTTTATAAGAGATGATATTATAAATGATTCGAATCAGAAAAACTTACAAATTTTACATAAACTCATAAAAGCAGAAGCTATTTTTTTAACGCATGCACATTTAGATCACAGTGGTAAAATACCTCTTTTAGTGCATGAAGGTTTTAAAGGTTTTATTTATTCTACTGAAGCCACAAAACAACTTACTTTGGCTCTTTTTAGAAATAGAAAAGGATTTGATTTGATAAAGAGAAAATGGTTTTGGTCAGAGAGTCAAAAAATAAAAGTGCGAAGTAATCACAATGTGGTTGTTGTTCACTGGACAGACGACTGTAAAAATAATATTAAATCTATAGAATATTCGAAAGATGAAGTTACTTTAGATGATTTAGAGAAAAAAGAAGGTATTAGGTTTGTATTATGTAAAAACTGTTGTGAAGTTGAAACTAAAAAAATAGCCAAACATTTTGTAGCTTTAAAATATAATGAAGATATTAAAATATCTGATAATTTAAAGGCGAAGTTTATAAATGCGGGTCATATTCCGGGATCGGCAAGTATAATTTTTGAATCTGATGGTAAAAAGATGTTATTTTCAGGGAATTTAGGGAGCGGGTATTCTAGATTCAATGATGAATTTAGTATTCCTGAAGCAGTTGATTTAATTTTTATGGAAGCTACTTATTGTGATAAAAAAAACAAAATGGAACACTATAATGTTTTTAGGAATGATTTAAAAAAGGCAATTTCTTCTAAAAAAATTGTGTGGATACCGTCATTGGCGTTAAATAGAACGCAAAAAGTTTTATATGAGTTAAAACTTATGCAAGATGCGGGGATACTTTCAAAAAAAATTCCTATTTATTCAATATCTTCAAGTGCTAATGTTATAACGTCTTTATATCAAAAAGAAGTTTCAAAAAAGGATGTAAAAACATCTTTAAGAGATTGGTTTTTAGAAGAAGTATATCGTAAAGGGACGATTCTTCCTGTAAATGTAAAGTTACAAATGATAAGAAATTATAATACGCAAATGATTTTACTTTCTTCAAGCGGAGATATGGACAGGGGTTTGTCTGAGCAGCTTATACCTAAAATGCTTATGAAAAAGGATGTTTTTGTAATGATAGTTAGTTATGTGAATCCTAAAAGTAATGCAGGACTTATATTACAAAATAAAAAAACGCATTTGGGTGTTAAAAATATTGCTAAAGTAAAAAAATACGATGTTTTTTCAGATCATGCAGACTTTTGTATGCTACAAAAGTGGCTTTCAAAACAAAATAAAAATGTTAAAATATATATCATAGATTCCAATAAAGAACATTCTCAAATAATAGAAAATCTTTTAAAAGA
Source organism: Endomicrobium sp. (assembly GCA_031262585.1). Lineage (GTDB taxonomy): Bacteria > Elusimicrobiota > Endomicrobiia > Endomicrobiales > Endomicrobiaceae > Endomicrobiellum. The sequence goes on along the minus strand of JAISHK010000008.1, from coordinate 114,319 downwards.
TGAAGGTTGGATAAATGTACACTTCGCAAATGTAGAGGTGACGGTGAATTAATAACATGCTTAGAAAAATGGTAACGGATAAAATAAAATACAGTGTAATGATAACAATATGTTTTAAGTATAGTACTTTATGCTTTTAGAAATTTAAGTTGCTCCAAAGAAAGTATGTTAAAGAAAACAAATTAATGTTTTAAAAATAATCATTAAAATGTTTTAAACTTGTTTTTGGTTTTTATGATTATAATAATTATTATTGTATAGGAAATGTTTTATAATTATATTGCAAGACAAGTAAATTTTAAAAAAAAATTTTACAAATAGCAAAATATCTTGAAAGAAGTTTATGCAATTTAACATACAATACTTATAGAGAAAAAACAAATATAAAAAAATGTTACATGATTATAAAAAAAACAAAAGAATGCAAATTTATATTTGTTGATACTTGTTTTAGTATTAGTATGAGAGATGGTATATATTTGAAATTAAAAAATGATAATAATGATGCGTCGTTATTAAATTATCAAAAAACTATAGAAGAAATAGATAAAATAGATAAGGTTTTGTAACAGCATATGTGAGTATTACCATTTTTTATGATAAAAACAACGTATGATTTATAAAAAATTGGTATATAAGAAGAAAATGGAATATTTAAGCGTGTAATTTTTGTAGTGATAATGATGTTGTTTATTAGCTTGTTGATAATAAAATTGATTTGAGGAGAAATATAATAAAAAGATATTGTTTTTTATAATAAACTATCTTATGAATGTATTTTAGTATTTTTTATTAGTAAACATTTTAAAGAGGGTTTATTGTCTGGTTAAGTTTATAATATCTTTGTTTCTGTTATATTTAAATGTTTTTATATTATAGATTGTGATTTATTAAAGTATAGAGTCTGCTTATTAGTTTTATTATTTTAAAAAGGTTCAAAGTATTAAATGAAATATCAAACGAACGTTAAATATATTTTTACAAACTCGCCTAATAATTTGGTTTTTTTGGATATAGAAACTACAGGACTTGATCCTTCCAAAGGGGCTAAAATAGTTGAAATTGCAATGCTTAAAATAATCGATGGATTGGAATATAGATATGAAACTCTTGTAAATCCTGGATGTCATATATCCCAAAAATGTTTTAATATACACTTTATTTGTGATAATATGATTAAGAATAGTCCGTTTTTTGTAAATATTGCAAAAGACGTTTTTTCTTTTATAAACGGATGTGTAGTTGTGTGTCATAATGCTAATTTTGATTTGTCATTTGTCTGCAGAGAACTTTATTATGCGGGTATAATTGCAAAAAATATTTATTATATAGATACCTTAAAACTTGCAAGACAATATTTTAATTTTAAATCTAATAAGCTTGAAGAAATAGCAACTGCTGTAGGCTATGAGATGTTACTAAGTCATAGAGCAATGGCTGATGTTTTAGCAACAGTTTCAATTGCAAAATATTTTTTTGCCAATATGTACAGAAAAAATATAAATATAATAAAACCTTTGATATATGAATATAATTCTAATTTTCAAGAATGAATGTAATATAAATTTTATTAAAGTTTGCTGAGATTTGAAAATTGTTCTTCTTGGTTTATCAAGATATATGTGAATAATTCGTGATTATATCTGCTTAGCACGTCATGGTATAATATTTTTAATAATAATTTTTAAATAACTTGTTATAAACAGATAAAAATAGCTAAACAATATATATCTGTAGACTGTTTAAATCCATATTTTATGAACAAACATAGTACTACCAAAAATTACCTGTCATGTGTCAATATGCGAATGGATACTCAGTATCATCAGCTTCATAATTTGGATACTTTTCTTATGTGTGATATAAGGAGTATAGGTTAATTGTTTTAGTCTTCATGTTTTTTTGTTTATTGTGTATCTAAAAGAATAAGCAGAGAGATTAGTATTTTTAGATAATCAGTTATCATTATGTCGTCAATTGAGTGAGCATTTAGTTGTGCAAAAATTGATGATAGTATTAAAACCAATGAATATCTTTTGCAAATTTTAACATATTAACTTTTGCTTTATAATTTTAGGAATATAAACGTACTAAACTGCTTATATTTTATATGTAACTAATTGTAAAATATAATTTAAGAAGGAATATGTAATCAATTTTAATATCTAGCTTTAATTATATAGCAAAGAATACAGAATAATAATAGATAACATATGATATTAATATCATTAGAATTGTTTTAATGTATTGAGTAGCAACAAATGATATTAAGGAATAATAAATAAAAATATAAAATATTTTATAGTATTAAAAAATAATGCTTGACAAAATATAAAAAAAATAGTACTACCTTAGCAAAGAATAAAATTTAATGATAAAGAAGAATAAAAAATGGAGAAAATACAAAATACATCTAACAGACAAATTATGGACATTAAGGAACTTTCTGAATATTTGGGTATAGGAAAATCTAAAATATACAATTTGATTAGAATGAAGAAGATTCCAGCATATAAAATAGGTAGGCAATATAGATTTTCCAAAGATATTATTGATTGTTGGTTGAGAGATAAGATAATTACAAAAAAAGAAAATATGTCTCATGTAAAAATTGTAAATGAAAAATAAAATATTTGTAATTACACAGGAGGGTACAATGGCAGAAAAAGTTCAAAAAGTTGGTGTAAAGAGAGAGTCAGGTTATCTTTATTTTATTGACAAAGACGGCGATGTTTCAAGAGCTTTAATGGCACGAAGTGGACGGAAAGGAGCGAAACCTTCTAAAGTGGCAAAAGTGGGACTAAATAAAGAGAAAGGATTCCTTTATTTTATTGACAAGCAAGGAGATATTTCAAGGTCAGTTATGAGTAGAGTTGGAAAGAAAAAATCTAAAAAATCTTCTAAAATAAAAGAAATTTCTAAAAAGCGTACTAAGAAAAGTATTAAAAAAGTAGTAAAGAAGGGTAAGAGAGAATAAAATTAATTATAAATATTGAAGGGCTTTAACAATAATTTATTGTCAAAGCCCTTTTCTTTATTTGATATATTAAAGTTTTTTGTTATTTTGAAATAATTTTGTTATAATGCGGTTATTCTGAAGTTACAGCGATTGCTCTCTATTAGTAGTGTGGTTTTATGCTGTAACTGGAATTTTTGGACTTATGAATGAACAATTTTTCTGCCGTAATACTTGCTGCTGGCCCAGGAACAAGAATGTTATCTTCTTTACCGAAGGTTATGCATAAACTTTCAGGGAAGCCTTTGTTGAGGTGGGTTTTGGATTCCGTTGTTAAATTAAAGCCTGACAGTATAGTTATTGTGTTGGGATATAAGGCCAATGTTATTAAAGATTATCTGTTAGAAAGTAATTTTAAGAATATAAAGTTTGTGTATCAAGAAAAACAACTTGGTACGGCTCATGCCGTAATGCAAACCGAAGAAATTTTTAAAAATTACGATGGCAGCATTGTAGTTGTAAATGGAGATGTGCCTTTAATAAAGTCTTCTACTTTAATGTCTTTAGTAAAAAATAATAAAAAAAACGAAGCCTCTGTAACAGTTTTATCTGCTAAAATTGATAATCCTTTTGGATATGGTAGAATTGTTAGAGAGAATGGTTTTTTAGAAAGAATAGTTGAAGAAAAAGATGCAACAATTTTGGACAAGCGTATAAAAGAAGTAAATTCTGGTATTTACTGTTTTGATAAAAGTTTATGGAAATCTCTTTTGGAAATTAAATCGAATAATGCAAAGAAAGAGTATTATATAACAGATACAATTGCTATACTTAAAAGATTAGGTAAAAAAGTTTCTTTAGTTATGGTTAAAGACGAAAGTGAAATTAAAGGAATAAATAGCAGAGAAGAGCTTTTGCAAACAGAAGATGTATTGAGAGCTAAAAAAGTAAATGAGCTTTTAAATGCAGGTGTAACTATTTTAGATGCAAAGAATGTATATGTTTCTTATGATGCTAAAATTGGCAGGGAAACTGTTATTTATCCTGGTGTCTTTATAGATGTTGGCGTGTCAATAGGAGAAGGTTGTGTAATAAAAGGTGCAAGTTATATATTAAATTCAAGAATAAATAAAGGCAGTGTTATATTGTACTCTTATATAGAGGGTGCGTCCATAGAAGCGAATGTTAAAATTGGACCATTCGCCAATATAAGATATGGAACTGTTTTAAAAGAAAATGTAAAAATAGGTAATTTTTCAGAAATAAAAAACTCTGTTATAGCGAAAAATTCTAAAATCAATCATTTATCTTATATAGGCGATGCACAAATTGGGAAAAATGTAAATATAGGTGCTGGAACCATTACATGCAATTACGATGGAGTAAATAAATATAGGACTATTATAGGAGAAAATGCGTTTATTGGTTCTAATGTTAACTTTGTAGCTCCGGTTGAAATAGGACGAGAAGCTTTAATTGCAGCTGGTTCAACTATAACATGTGATGTTCCTTCAAAAAAGCTTGCGATAGCGAGAGCAAAACAAGAAATTAAACGTAAAAGGTTTTAAAATAAGGATGCAATTTAAAACGTCTTCAATAAAAATCAAAGAGGCAATATGAAACTTAAGATTATTTCTGGGAATGCTAATATTGAGCTTGCAAAACAAATAACTCAGAAACTTAAAATTGAATTATGTGAGGCCAAAGTTGGTCGTTTTAGTGATGGTGAAATACAGGTTAAAATTATTGATAACGTAAGAGGAGCAGACTGCTATGTTGTTCAGTCTACAAGTTCACCAGTAAATGAGAATTTAATGGAGCTTTTAATTATAGCTGATGCCTTGAAAAGAGCATCAGCAAGGAGAATAACAGCAGTTGTACCATATTACGGTTATGCAAGACAAGATAGAAAAGCTGAGCCTAGAGTGCCAATTACGGCAAGACTTGTGGCTAATCTTTTTGCAGTGTCGGGAATTACAAGAGTTTTAACAATGGACTTGCATGCAGGTCAAATTCAAGGTTTTTTTGATATTCCCGTGGATCATCTTTACGCTACGCCTGTATTGTTAAGCTATTTTAAAGAAAAAAAATTAAAAGATATTGTTGTTGTTGCTCCTGATGCCGGTGGTGTTGAAAGAGCAAGAGCTTTTGCAAAACGTTTTAATGCTGAGTTGGCAATAGTTGATAAGAGAAGACCCAGTCCAAATGAAGCTTCTGTTATGAATATTATAGGTGAAGTAAAAAATAAAACTTGTATAATTTTAGATGATTTAATTGATACTGCTGGAACTTTAACAAAAGTTGCAGATGCTATAAAAGAAAAAGGTGCGGAGACAGTTTTTGCTGCTGCGTCGCATGGAGTTCTTTCAGGAAATGCCAGACAAAAAATTCAAGAATCAATTATAAAAGAACTTGTAATAACAGATTCAATTCCTTTTATAAAAGGAGATAATACAAAAAAGATAGTAGTTTTAAGTATAGCAACGATTTTTGCTGAAGCTATTTTGAGAATTTCAAATGATGAATCAATAAGTGCTCTTTTTTTGTAGAAGTAACTTGTCATAAAAAATGTTTGTTTATAATAACTTAGGGGATTTAAATGAAAGAAGTAATTTTAGATGTTGAGGTTAGGCGCGTGGGATCCAAAGGAGATCTTTCTGCTTTAATAAAAGATGGGAAGATTCCAGCTGTATTTTATGGAAAAGGCATTAAATCAGAGTCTATAGCTGTTGACTTAAAAGCTTTTGTTTCAATAATAGAAAAAAATGGTGCGAATGTAATTGTAGATTTAAATTTTAAGAATGATAAAAAACCTGCAATTGTAAAATCTCTTCAAAGAAACGTTTTAACTCAAGAACTTATTCACGTAGATTTTCAAGCTATTTCTCTTGAAAATAAAGTTGAAGTTTTTGTTCCCGTACATATTGACGGTGTGGCTGATGGGGTTAAAAACTTTGGTGGTGTTATGGAATTTATAACTAGAGAAGTTAAAGTAAGAGCCTTGCCTAGGAGTATCCCGCAAAAAATTAGTATTGATGTTAGTGCATTGGGTGTAGGGCAAGGTATAGCAGTTTCTGACTTGCCTAGTCTTGAAGGTGTGGATTACGTACAGGATCCGTCAATGTTAATAGTTAATGTTGTGACTGTATCTGTTGAAGAAAAATCAGTAGTTGAAAATCTGGAGTTAGTTCAACCTGAGGTTATAAGTAAAGGTAAAAAAGATAAAGAAGATGAGGAAGCGATTGCTCCTACTGAAAATCCTTCTTCAACTGCTTCAAAAAATAAGTAAATGTGGAATTTGTTTGATTATGATTAGACAAATAAAACTCTTTGTTGGACTTGGTAATCCAGGTCCAAAATATGAAAATACTCGTCATAATTTTGGATTTATTGTTTTAGATGAAATAGCAGCAGCAAATCATTTAGAATTTAAAATATGGAGTAATGTTGCACGTGTTTCTTTTTATGAGCTTTTTAACAATAAAGTGTGGCTTTTAAAGCCTGTGACTTTTATGAATTTTTCAGGTAAAGTTGTTGCTTTTTTTGCAAGATATTATAAGATTAATATTGAAGAAATATTTATTTTTTATGATGATTTTTCTATTCCTATTGGTAAATATAAAATAAAAATGTCAGGTTCTGCTGGTGGTCATAATGGTGTGGATTCTATAATAAAGTATTTGTATTCTAAAGATTTTCCTAGAATGAAACTTGGCATAGGACCTCTTCCTAAATTTGTACAAATGAAAGATTTTGTATTATCGAAGTTTTTGCCAGTAGATGAAGAAAAAGTGGAGCGAGTTAAAAAAAAAGCGGTTGATGTTTTCGAGAAAATAAATAAGAGTGGGATAGATAAAACGGTTTCTAATCTTGCCAATGAAAAGTATAATAGTATTTTTAAGTGAGTGGTAATAATAAATAATGTAGTCCATGTCTCCTTAGTTGAAATAACAATTTTTAAAAACTTACAGTTATAGAATTTGTTGATAAATATAATATATTTGCATCTTATGCCTATCATTTTTAGAATACTAATTATAATTCATTTGATTTTTTTCTTCTGGAGAAAAATGGATTGTATTTTTCTTGTTTTTGTTTATATTATTGTAAAAATGATAGAACATTTAAAAAAGTGATAAAGATTATGTATTTGATGAAACATTTAATGCAAGAGATATTTGTATTCAAGTAAGATTGGACAACCATTCGTAAAAAATTTATCTTTTAGTATTATGTATTTAAATATAAGTATAAATAATGGTAAGTTATATTGTCGATGATATTAATTTGAAGGAGTTGTTCTTTTTATAAATGTCCATATATCTTTGTGTTTCAGTTTCTCGAATTTTTAATTGGGATTATGATTTAGACTTTTTGATGGTCTTTTATGGCTTAAAGATGTTGTAGAAATTAATATGGAACTACCTCTCCAAAAAACAAATGTTTTTTGGAGAGGTAGTTGTAGGAATATTCTCTAGATAAGTAGTAATAGTGATAAATATAAAAAGAAATTTGATAATAATATCGTTGTTATTGACTTGTATTTATTTTTCTTTTGTAGAAGATAACTTATTTAAATACTTTTAATTATATTTCTATAACAAGTACTAAAACATTAGCTATAATTGATGAAATTTAAGAAAGCCATGTCTATATTTGTGAATATCAAAGAGACTAAATCATAAGTAAATGAAGAACTGCTACAGGTACAACAAAATTTATTTTAGATGGTGTGTTGAAAGTGGTAGGATGAAAGTTAAAATGTTGTTATTAATTTTGTATTTAAAAATTACGATGTGTTGAGAAACGCGAAGAATTATTAAATGATATCATAATTAAAGATTTTGTAAAGAGGATATTAATAATAGAATAAACTTTAGAGACAAATCTACGTGGTAATAATAGATATTTCATTAAATAGTAATAGCGAAATTAATAAAATATTGGCAAATGGAAGTTTTGTTTATTATCGTTACTGGCATAAAAGAAATAAATCTTGTTTTTTAAAGTTTCACCTGCTAACCGATACAAGATTTATAATTTTTTCTGATTACAACGGTTATTTGGATATTAATATGCGACATTTATTTTAATATGGAATGATTTTGTTGATTGTAATAGTGTGTTGGTAGTATTTTATTTATAATATGCTGGAGCGTATCTTACTATTAAATTTTTAAATTGAAAAATTTTTTTAAAACTTAAGATTTGTAAAGATTCTGATAGCATAAAGTGGTGATAGAGAGACGAGATTATGTTTTGGCACAAAGCAATTTTTAATCCCATCATGAATTAAACTGGTAGAACATCTAAACTAAGTTTACTTGGAATTAGTAAATTGTGTAGTTGCCATTTCAGTGTTATTGTGATGTCTTATTTTATTGAGTATTTTGATGGAAAGTATGTACGCTATCATCATGTCGTCAAGTGGTGTCCACAAGTACATTGTTTTGAGCTTAAATCTGAACTTCAGTAATATAAAATTTTAAAGAATATGTTTATTTTAATAAGCACAATGTTTTCTATAATATTTACGCTTAATGTAAGCTAGTCCCTAAATACAGATGCTATTGCTTATAAGTATAATGACTGATAATTAATATAAGAACCAAGTGGCGAAAATTGCATTAAAAGTGTGTTTGTAAGTTAAATTTTATGGAGTAGTAAATCAAAAAATAACTATGTAAATTACTAGAATTTAAGTCCAGTATAAAGTGTCATTGCTGAACAAAAGCTTTTTTGTTTGATTTGTCTTTTAAAGTTTCTTTATATTAAAAATTATCTATAGTATAAACTGCTTTAAAAACTAATGTATTTACGCTCACCAATCTAAACTAATCTATAATGTACTTCATCTTTTGTAGTTTTTATGGAATATTCTTTACTATGGTGAACATTATATCATATTCTGCTGAAAAATGCATAATTATTATTTATTCTTCCAAACAAATGTAAAAAGACAATTAAGTCATCATAAAATTAAATCTATATCTATTTCATATTTAAATTTTTTATTCAAATCTGATAATATATACATATGAGATTGAAAGCTTATTTTTATGATAATCTTTCTTTATCGATTGTTAATTGTGCATTGACAAAAGTGTTGTAATATGTATGCACAATAGAATTAAGGTAATTAATTCGTTTTATTTATTAGGAAAATGTATATATTATTTAACATAATAAAAAATAAGAGAAGTTTAAATGTTCTCTATTATTTATTCTATCTCAGTGTGACTAAAATTAAATACAATGTAAAATAGATTGAGAATAAGTGATTGATTAATAAATTATACATACATATTTTGTGCGTTTAACCTATGTTATTGACAAAAGCAGTTGAATATAGTACAATATAAGCTAGTTGGGGTTGAAGTTAAAGTATGTATACTGGCATTTGCGTGTATGATTGTGTAAATGAATGTAGATATAAATTTTAATAATACAAGCAAGTAAGGTGATTTTTATTGTTACTGGCTAAGTTTAATCAAAAAGTTTAATTGTGATTATTAATCAGCAACAGTTCTTCAAGAAGTAAAGTGGTCAAAAGAATCAATTCAGTTCGCAGAATTAATGTGGCAAATAGCAGTTAGGCAGGAACGAAAGAAGCAACAAAGAAGTAAAGCACAACATAAGGCATGGCAATTTTGGAATAAGCATAAGCAAATTGGTGTTGATATTGAGAAAAGAAGTAGTGAATCAGAAAAATAGAGTAAATTTACTAGACTAGAGAGATTGTTCAAATTAAAATTAAACTAATAACAGTAATTTAGTGAGTAATGGAAGTGTGAAGAGAGAAGTAAATAGAGGAGTAACAAGTAAGCAAAAATGATAAAGTAAAAGACAGTGACTTAGTAAGAAGAAATGGCGTAGAAATAATAAAAAACTCAAGTGGAAAAAATAATTTTTTGATTCTAAATCAAAGTAAGTAAAATAGTATCATATAGAAGTGACTAAGATAATCTTAATAGTAAAATGTTTAAGTTTTGGATATCTTGCTGGAAAATCTTTCAATTTTAATTTCTTTTTAAAAAAGAAATTAAATATTATGGTTTTAATTTGTCTTTCATGGATTTTGAAGAATACGTGTTATAATTTTGATGCTTAGCTTAAAAATATATATTACATTAGGCTTTAAATTTAATCATGATTATAAGTTAATTAGTATTTTTGTCGTAGTCAAGTTTTCTTAATTCTAAAAAAGATTTTAAGGGATTAATGAAGAAGTATTTGAAAGAGTTTGATACATTAATGGTTGTATATTTGGAAGTAAAAAGCAAACGTAAGAGTTTTTTGTAAAACATTTGTTTTCAGACACTTAAGAGGTTGAACAAGCAGTTGAAAATAAAGATATTGATAATTTTAAAGAAGAATGTGAAGATGTACTTTTTAGGTAGTTTTTTATGTACAAATTTACAAAGAAGATAGAGATTTTGGTATTGATGAAATAATAAAAAAATTAAATAAAAAGCCTGTTCGTAGATACCAATATATTTTTGATATTAAAAATACGCAAGATATTGAAGTTATGTGGAAAAAGAATAAAAAAAATAGAAAAAGGTAAGGTATTGAAAAATTAAATTAAAAAATGATACGTTGGGGAGAATATTAAAAAATATTTGAAAAGCGTGACTTAATTAATAAATTTTGAGGAGTTAGTGTTATGTCAAGTAATTTTTCTCCGTTTGGGAGAATTGTGATGGGTTTCAGTTTGTTGATAGCGTTTATAAACTTGGCTTTTGCGAGCGAAGCCAGTTTAATTATTCCAGATTTATCATTAGTGGGGTTTTTTAATAACACGATTAATGGAAAAACTCTTTTGATGTTTGGTTTTTTTGTTTGTGCATTTGGATTGTTGTTTGGAATTTATCATTTTTTGGTTATTAAAAAGCTCCCCGCACATAAGTCAATGAAATCAATTTCTGAACTTATATATGAAACGTGTAAAACATATCTTATAACACAGGGTAAATTCATAATTATTCTTGAAGGATTGCTTGCTATTATTATAATTGTATATTTTGGTTGGTTAGAACATTTTGCCACAATTAAGGTTGTTACAATCGTACTTTGTAGCATTGTAGGAATTCTTGGCAGTTATGTCGTAGCTTGGTTTGGTATGAGAATTAATACTTTTGCAAATTCTAGAACAGCTTTTGCAAGCTTAAAAGGAGTCCCATTTTATCTTTATGCGATTCCTCTTCGTGCAGGTATGAGCATTGGAATGCTTCTAATAAGTATAGAGCTTTTCATAATGCTTGTAATCCTTCTTTTTATTCCTTCAGATTTTGCAGGTGCATGTTTTATAGGTTTTGCAATAGGAGAATCACTTGGAGCTTTGGTACTTAGGATAGCTGGTGGTATTTTTACAAAGATTGCTGATATTGGTTCTGATTTAATGAAAATAGTATTTAATGTTAAAGAAGATGATGCAAGAAATCCTGGAGTTATCGCAGATTGTACAGGTGACAATGCAGGAGATTCTGTGGGTCCTACTGCAGATGGGTTTGAAACTTATGGAGTTACTGGAGTAGCATTGGTAACGTTTATAGTTCTTGCGGTTAGCGAACCTACTTCACAGGTTAAACTTTTAGTTTGGGTTTTTGTAATGCGATTAATAATGCTTATATCAAGCGCTATTTCCTATGGAATTAATTCTATTATTTCAAAAGTTAAGTATGTGCTTTCTGATGAAATGAACTTTGAAACTCCCTTGACGTCTCTTGTGTGGATAACGTCAATAGTATCGATAGCTTTAACTTTTATAGTTTCTAATTTTATTATATCCGATTTAGGAGATGGAACTCTTTGGTGGAAATTGTCTCTTATAATAAGCTGTGGTACGATAGCAGGTGCCGTTATACCTGAAATTGTAAAGATTTTTACCTCAGTAAAAAGTGCTTTTGTTCAGAATATTGTTAATTCTTCGAAACATGGTGGGGCGTCTCTTAATATTCTTGCAGGTCTTACTGTAGGAAATTTTAGTGCATATTGGATGGGCGTAGCAATTATGGTTCTTATGAGTATTGCTTACGCAATAGGTTCTACTGGGTTTAGTTCTATTATGATAGCTCCTGCAGTTTTTGCTTTTGGATTAGTTGCGTTTGGTTTTTTAGGTATGGGACCTGTTATAATTGCAGTTGATTCTTATGGTCCTGTTACTGATAATGCTCAGTCAATATATGAATTGTCATTAATTGAAAATATTCCTAATATAAGCAAGGAGATAGAGAAAGATTTTGGATTTATGCCTTCTTTTGAGAAATCTAAATTATTACTTGAAGAGAATGATGGAGCAGGAAATACTTTTAAGGCAACAGCAAAACCAGTATTAATAGGGACTGCAGTTGTTGGTGCTACAACAATGATTTTTTCGACTATTGTTATGCTTACTGATGGGTTAACAGTTGGATTAGCTAATCTTTCTTTGCTACACGCTCCTTTTTTGTTGGGATTGATAGCAGGTGGAGCTGTAATTTACTGGTTTACAGGTGCTTCAAATCACGCTGTAACAAGCGGAGCTTACAAAGCTGTAGAATTTATTAGTGAAAATATAAAACTTGATGGTAGTTTGGATAAAGCTTCAACGGAAGATTCAAAAAAAGTTGTTGAAATATGCACAAAATATGCACAAAAAGGTATGATAAATTTATTTATGGTTATTTTCTTTACAACTCTTGCATTTGCGTTTATTGACCCTTATTTCTTTATTGGATATCTTATTTCAATAGCATTATTTGGACTTTTTCAAGCAATATTTATGGCCAATGCAGGTGGAGCATGGGATAATGCGAAAAAGTATGTTGAGGTTGATTTACATGCAAAAGGAACCGAACTTCACAAGGCAACTGTTGTGGGCGATACGGTTGGGGATCCTTTTAAAGATACTTCTTCTGTTGCGATGAATCCTATAATTAAATTTACAACGCTTTTTGGACTCCTTGCATTAGAACTTGCCTTAGCTCTTGTTGCAAAAGGTTTTCTTAATACAATACTGGCGATTGTATCTTTTTTTATTGCAATTGTATTTGTTATTAAGTCATTTACGGATATGAAAATAAAATAGATTAGTAAATTACCAAGGAGAAGAGATTGTTTTAAACTTATCAATGGCAATTAAATTAAAGACTTTATAGTTATTAAATGTATTTGAAGTTCAAAAATTAATGAAATTTTTAAAAAATATTTTTATATTTTTATTAATACCTGCAGTTTTGGCTGCAGGATACGTTCTTGTTAAAAATATTCTAGATTTCACGATAAATTTTAGTGATTTGTGTCTTCCTTTTTGGATAGGAATTTTGTGTTATGTTGTATTTCAGCTTGTTTTTTATAGACCTATGAAAACTTATATTTTTGGGCATGAACTTTCTCACGTTATAGTTGGGATTTTAAGTGGTGCAAAAATTAAAAAGTTTAATGTAACTAATCAATCTGGAAGCGTTGTTTTAACTAAAAACAATATATGGATAACTTTAGCACCTTATTTTTTCCCTGTATATACTCTTTTGATTTTGTTAATTTATATATGTCTTGGTTGGTTTATAAATATAAAACAGTTTTACAAGTATTTTCTTTTTTTTATTGGATTTTCAATAGCTTTTCATATTATGCTTACAGTATATATTCTTTCTGTGCGCCAACCTGATTTAAAAGTTTATGGGATATTTTTTTCTCACATTATTATTTTAGCGATAAATATTGTAGTATTTGATTTGATTCTATCTTTAATTTTTACAGAAGTGGTAAATTTAAAGGATATTTTTTTGCAATCTTGTAAAAATATAATTAATATTTATAAATTTATATATATTGGAGTATTAGGAATATGGTTGGCATTCCAAGAGATGAAATAAAGAGGAAGTGTTTTCATTTATTATCTTTGATATATGTTTTTGGGTATTGGTATCTTCCTAAAAAAACAGTTGTTTTAGGACTTGTTATAACTATTATTGTTGTTGTGTTGTGTGAATTTATGAGATTTAAATTCCCGTTTTTAAATGAAATTTTTAAAAATAATTTTCGTGGATTTTATAGAACTAATGAGTTATATAAAGTTAGTGGGTTAATATGGACATTGTCTGGAGCATTATTGACAATTTTACTATTTTCTAATACTCATATGGTATTTGCAAGTTTATTATATTTCTCATTTGGAGATGCAATTGCAGCTTTAATAGGTAAATCTTTTGTTGTACATAAAACAATTTTTGGGAAGAGTTTAGAGGGAAGTTTATCATGTTTTATAGTGTGTTTTATATTGGGGCTTTTTCTTTTCAATAAAAAATTTGCTCTTGTTGGTGCTTTTATCGCAATGATAATAGAGGCAATTCCTTGGAAATTAAATGATAATTTTTGGATGCAAATAATTAATGCTGAAATTTTAACTTTTTTGTCAAATTTTATGGTTTGGATAAAGTAAAAAGTTTTAGCATCAACGCTCATTTTTTTATAGAAATATGTTTTTTATATTAAAACGTATTATACTGATAGCTAATGATGTTAAAAAATTAGTTTTAACTTTTGCTGACGAACGTTGACAGAGCAATAAAAGAAATATTAAAGATATTAAAAAAAACGTTAAGTCAACGTTTTTATGATGTTTGAAGTAAAAAGGTAAATATAATATTCACAGCGAAAATTGTTTTTTATGCAGAACATGTGGTTGCAAATCATTCATATACTTATAGACATATGAATAAGAGCTTTTACATAATAGTAAAATAATAAGATATACGTTAAATATTGATACGTTTTTAGTATGTTTCTTTTAAGAACATATTTTGAGTATTCAAAATAGATGTTTTAAAATAGCGAAAAATAATAATTATTATATGATAAATTGATTTGGTATAGGTTGAAACTCAATAAATATAAGGAATGTATAATTGTTATAAAAAAGCTATTAAAAATGAGACATAGTAACTAAAGATAATAAAGTAATTTTTTAGAAAAGTTTATAGATGAAATTAAGAAAATGATTATGAAGTATTTGCAGTTTAAGTGAGCTTTTAAATTAAAACATTAGTTGGAGGTTTGACAATGACAAATATTTTGATTTTGTCAATTCAAAATAGAAAAACTGGTGCGGTAAAAATACAGGAAATATTAACATCTTCGGATTGTATAATAAAAACTAGACTTGGATTTCATGACGATTCTACGGAAAATGTTTCCTTAGATATAGGTATTGTAATACTCGTGGTTTTTGGTAGAAAAGAATCTATAAAAAAACTTATTGTCAAACTAAACAGCGTTGATGGCGTTAAATCAAAATTTGTTGAGATATAATTAACAATAAACCAAGAAATATGTCAAAATACTGGGTGTTTTAAAATTTTATAATATATTAGTAACTAAGATAACAATGACACCTATAAATAGCATTAATGCAGTGGTTCTGTTTGTAGATTTGTGAGTCTCGGGAATTAAATCTGAAGCAGCTAAAAAAATGAAAGAACCTGCTGTTATGCCTAGAAAAGCTCCGAGCGCAAGGGGAGATATTGGTATATTTTTAAATAGTAATGTTCCTGACACGGTACCTAATGGAGTAAAACCAGCAGTAAGCAAAGAAGATTTTAAAATTTTTTTATTAGAAGCTTTATTGTGTAGTAAAATTCCGGAAATGGTTATTCCATCTGGGAGTTTGTGGAATAATATAGCAAGAGTTGTAAGAATTCCTAGGTTCGAGTTGGCTTCAAATCCTATTGCAATCATCAATCCGTCAATTAATGAATGCAAAGAGAGGCCTGCAATCGATATTATGTCTGTGTGTTTGGAGCATTTATAATCATGGCATGGATGAAACAGAACAACAAATTGCAAGAAAAACATACTTAAAAAACCTATAAGAACATATATCATTATTGAAGAATTAAATTCGAAACCTGTAGGTATTAAGTTTATAAAAGCAAGTGTTAGCATTATTCCAGCGGCAAAATTTATTATAAGAAAAGAATTTTTTTCAGACCATTTGTGAAATGTTACTATTATTAATGCCCCAACCATTGCGGCACTTGCTGCTATGAACGAGTAAATAATGCTCATTTTTTCTCCACTTGATTAGTATAATGTTGATACGTTAATTATAATTGTAACAGGAAGAAAATTTGTAAAACATCTTTATATAATCAATTTTTAATAACTGGAATTCCTAATAACACAGCAATTACATTTTAAAATTCAAAGGTGCTTTAATTAATTTTATCTATATTCTCTTCAGTATATTTTATTACGTTCCACATTATCTCAACAGCTCTTTCAGGATAATTTCCTACTGAGGTTTCGGCTGAAAGCATAGTATAATTTGTTCCATCAAGTACTGCATTAGCTACATCACTAACTTCGGCTCTCGTAGGAACGGGATTTTTAATCATGCTTTCAAGCATTTGAGTAGCAGTGATTACAAATTTTTTATGTTTTTTACATTTATTTATTATGAATTTTTGCATTATTGGAACTGAGTATATAGGTATAGATATTCCCATATCACCTCTTGCAACCATTATGCCATCTGTAACTTCAAGAATTTCGTCTATATGTTCAATGCCTGACATATCTTCAATTTTAGCAATTAGTTTACAATCTGTATTATTTGCCACTTTTAAAATATCTATTAATGGTTTCATATCTTGAGCATCTCTTACAAAAGAATTCGCTACGTAATCAACTTTATTTTTCAAAGCAAACATAAAACCTTTGTAATCTTTTTCTTCTAATAATTCAAAGTTAAGCCTTGCTTCTGGAATATTTACTCCTTTATGTGTTTTTAAAACATAGTCCCTTTGGACTTCAGTAACGAGCTCATCTTTTTTTGAAGATATAACTTTTAGTGTAAGATTTCCATCATCAATAAATACAGTGATACCTTTTTTAATGTCGGTTAGTGAATTTGCATAATCTATAGATATTATTTTATTGTTTCCTATAATGTTTCTATTTGTAAGAATAAGTTTTTGTCCATTTCTTAATTCTACTTTATCACCTTCAATTTTTCCAATTCTTATTCTATGTCCTTCAAGATCTGCAAGAATTTTTATGTTTTTATTGTAATCCTTGTTTAATGTTCTAATTAACGCGATGTCTTTTTCGTATTCTACAAATGTTCCATGCGAGAAGTTAAGTCTTACAATCTTCATTCCATTGTCAGATAAATTTTTTAAAACTTCGGGGGAACGTATTGACGGTCCCATTGTACAAACAATTTCTGTCTTATTCACTTTATTACTCCTTTTTTATTATTATATTGTAAGCAGCAAATGTTTTTAAATTGTTTTACTTCTTTCTATTGAGTAATCATAATCTTCCATTTAGGTTGAAAATATTTATTACGTATAAAAATAAATTAAAAACATTTATATAAATTTGGCAATAATTAACTATTAAATAATACAAGATGTCTTATAGTATACCTTGTTCTTAAGTAATTAGTCAATATTATATCGTGATCATGCTGATTTAAGTATTAGTTAAGATGGTTTAAAAAATTAATAAAATAACTTTAAATAAAAATTTGTAATACGAAAATAATATAATGTACTTAAATAAACTAAAGAAAATTTTTGCTCCACAATAAGTCAAATCTTATATTGTTTGTAAAAAATTACAACAAGATGTTGTATAACAGTTTAGCTATAAGAATTCTTTTACAGTTAGATTATTGCAAAATTTTGCAATGAATTTATATTTTCTGTTAATTTTTTGAAAAAGGATATTACAATAAATAAACAATATATGCTAGCAATAATTATTTGATTAAATAAAAATTAAAATTTAAAAAACTAAAAATTAACAGAAGATAGAGTAAAATGAAAAGAGTAGTATCAGTAATTTTAATGTGGTTTTGGTTAAAACAGTTTGAGAGAAATACTCATGATATTAACGTAATTTCGGGATTAATGGTAATTATGAGCACAGCAAGGGATAAAAACAGCGAAATAAGAAAAAAATATTAAAAATTAACAATATAATTTTAAAATTCGATAATCAGATTTTAAAATTTAATCAGCATAAATGATAAATTAACGACAAAGAAAATAACTTAACAGTTTTGTACAATATAAAAGTTTGAAGCTTTTAATGTAAAAATAGAATGAGATTTTGAAAAAGCAAAAACTGATATTATCACTACAATAAATAAAAACATCTTGAGAAACATAGATGTAATTAGTAAAACTTGACAATTTCTTTTGTAGGAAATTTTACTGGGTTTTTGAAAGATTAAAACAAATTAACAACGAGATTACAATTCTACATAGAACGTATCTTCCAATATAGGCAACAACATTATACCCATTAATAGGGGGTCAATTATTTCCACAACTTCAGCTATAAATATTAATTCTAAGAATAATGACATTCTCGCGAGTATAAAATTAACATAATAGTGATATGTTTTTTTATAGGCAACAGTTGAAGAAAAGTAAAGCAAATAAGTTTCCTTTAGGATTTTAGATGTCTAGTATTGAATAATAATATTATCCTTTTAGTATTTTTATAATACTCCTCAACTCTTCTTTTATATTTCTTAAAATCTTGCTATCTGATGTCTTTTCTATATCTATATCAAATTCTTTTTGTCCTTCTGCAAGTTTTCTTCGTTTTTCTCCTTTTAGATATTTACTTGCTCCTTCTATGCTATACCTTTTTTTATATAACAATTCTTTTATTTTAAAGATTGCATCTATGTCTTCTTTGCTATATTTTCTTATTCCGTTACTTTTCCTCACTGGTCCTAAAAGTCCGAACTGTTTTTCCCAATATCTTAAAGTATATTTTGGTACTAGTGTTATTTGTGATGCTTCACCTATATTATAATATTCTTTATCATCTATTATGATTTTTCCACACATTTTACTGTTCCTTATCAATAAAATTTTGCTTGTTTAAACTTATTTTAATAATTTTTCTATTACTCTAAAATCCTCTTTAGTGCTTACTTTAAAATTTGCAAATTTTGTTTCTATTGCGGATATTTTTATTTTTAATCTTTCTACTAATTGAGCATCATCTGTAGTATTTGATGCTATTTTCTC
This sequence comes from Endomicrobium sp., assembly GCA_031262585.1. GTDB lineage: Bacteria > Elusimicrobiota > Endomicrobiia > Endomicrobiales > Endomicrobiaceae > Endomicrobiellum. The sequence goes on along the minus strand of JAISHK010000008.1, from coordinate 95,326 downwards.
TTGATATGCTTCTTTTATAAGTTTTCTTTCAAAAATTTGAGGTGTTTGAGCATTTCTTAAAATTGTTCTATTTAGAGTTTTTAATATCTGATTCTTATCTGACACTATTTTTATAGTATCTTTTGTTTTTTCAACCGCTATTGCTGCTTTTGTTTTTTCTGCTTCTTTTAAAACTGAAAGTATATCTTTTTTATTTATGAGAGGTCTAGATGCGTCATGTATTGCTACAAAATCTATGTCATTCCCTATAATACTAAGTCCCTTCTTTACGGAATCAAATCTTTCTTTCCCGCCAGTCACAAATTCAAATTTATTTTTATATTTCTTTGTTAAGAATTTAACCATATTAGGTGGTACTACTATTATTATTCGTTCAAATTGCTTTATCGAAGCAAATGTGTTTGCACTCCACAAAAACATTGCTTTTCCTTTTATTTTTAAAAATTGCTTTGGAACTTTTCTTCCAACTCGTTTCCCTTGGCCTGCAGCTACTATTATTGCCGCTCTCTTCATTAGAATTATCCTTTTATGTATCAATATTTACTAATTTATCAACTATTTTTATTGTTGTTTAATAATTATATGCAAATAAATTTGTTTTAATGTGCTTATTTCGATTCCAAGTTTTAAACCTTGTTTTAAAAAGTGGTCTGATTAATAATATATATTTTATAATAAAGTTTATTAATTGGTAAATGATAGTGATGTTTGTTATTTGTCAATTAAAAAGTGTAAATTAAATTATAAAAATTCTAAAAGATGATTTTAGCACATTATTTTTATATAATAATTTTGTCAATTAACTTACTTTTTATTTATACTGTTAATATTTCTTAATAAAATAAGCTGATGTTTGATAATCGCATAGAGCTTACGAGTTGATTTAGTCTTGTTATTTATTACAGGAAGTCATGGATTGATATAATGGTTACTAAAATCTTTTCTAACTTTATTAATTTTGATTTTAGCACTATCGTTGCAACAAGTATTTACCTTGCTCTATCTATAGGAACAAGTGTTCATATACTTTTGTATAAAGATGATATTAAAAGCTCTGTAGGATGGATAGCCCTTATTTTTTTATCTCCATTTATAGGTACAATTTTATATATTTTTTTTGGTATTAATAGAATAAAAAGAAAAGGTGGTCGATTAAGAAAAAAACTCAATTTGGAAAAATATTCTTATGACGTAATAAATAATATTTTTATAGATTTCCCTCTAAACTATAAACAGTTTGTAACCTTTGGGTACAAAGTGTATCCTCAAACTTTTAGTTTTGGGAATTCTATAGAGCCTTTGCAAAATGGTATTGAAGCATATCCAGAGATGATAAAAGTTATACAAAATGCCAAAAAAGAAGTTTTGATCTCAAGTTATATTTTTGATTATGATAGTGAAACTGTTAAGTTTTTAGAAGCTTTTAAAAATGCTGTTAATAATGGTGCGGTAATAAAAATTTTGCTTGATGGCATAGGATCTTTAAAATTTTTTCATCGTTCAATAGAAAAAAAGCTTACCAAAATTAAAGGATTAAAATACGGAATATTTTTGCCGCCTAGTATTCCGATATCTTTGCCGTTTGTAAATTTAAGGAATCATAGAAAAATTATGATAATTGATGGTCAAACAGCGTTTTTTGGAGGCATGAATCTTTCAAAACAAAATGTTTTAATTAATGATTTTAAAAATGGTATTTTAGATATCACTTTTAAGATTAAAGGTCCCGTTATAGAACAAATATCTGAAATTTTTGAAGATGATTGGGAGTTTGTTACTGGTAAAAAATTTCAATCTATATCTAAAGGTCTACAAAAAAACAAGGAGGGAGATATTTCAGCCAGAATGATCCCAGATGGACCAGATAACAAAACTGGAATAATAGAACTTATTATTAATGGTGCTATTAATACAGCCATAAGAAAAATTCTCATAGTAACGCCTTACTTTTTGCCTGAAGATGATATTTTAACTGCTTTAGAAATGTCGGCTATGAAAAATATTAACGTAGAAATAATTATACCAGAAAAAAGTGATTATAATTTTATTAATAAAGCTATGGAACCTAATTTTTTAAGGTTAATTAATCGTGGAGTAAAGATTTATAGAACGCCACAACCTTTTGATCACAGTAAAATTTTCATTGTAGATGACAAATGGATTTTTGTAGGTTCGGCAAATTGGGATGTGAGAAGTTTTAAGCTTAACTTTGAGTCTAACATGGAAATTTTTAGCGAAAATTTAGCCAAAAAACTTAATTGTATTGTAGAGTTAAAAAAAGCAAAGTCAAAACTTATGACAACTCACGACTGTGCGAATGTCTCATTGCTTAAACGTATAAGAAATAATGCATACCGCTTACTTACGCCTTATGGTTAATAATGCTGTCCCCTATATGTTTAAATGGAGTGAAAGTTTTACCTTGCCCCTTTACACTCGTCGCTAAAATTAGTGTAAATTGTGTCTATTCATAACAATTTTAGCAATAACGTATTTTTCAATATATTCCAATTATTTTAAAAGGAGTTTTTAGAATATGATTAATATAAAAAAGTTTAGCTATACCGACATTTTGGGATGGTCTATATCGAGATATGATAGATTTTCAAACTGTAAAAGACAATATTTTTATGATTATTATGCGAAATTTGATGAAGCCATTCCTTTAGAAAAAATACAATTTTTAAAAAATTTAACATCTAAAGCATTAGAAGTTGGAAATATTGTACATGATATTATAAGAGATATGCTTAAAAGGTATCAAATAAGCTCAAAACCTATAAATAAAAACAAACTTTTTAAATATTCTCTTAATTTGACGGAAAGATACTGCAATTCAAAAACTTTTTTTGAACATTACTATAATGGTGAACTTATTTCAAATTCTGAAATTTATGAGAAGGTTAAGAATATGTTAGAAAATTTGCTTAATAGCTCAAGATTTACGTGGCTTGAAAAAAATGCTTTGCCGAGTAGTTCTGAATGGATTATAGAACCGGATGGCTTTGGAGAAACTAGAATAAATAACTATAAAGTTTTTTGCAAAGTGGATTTTTTATTCCCTATATTAGATAAAATATTTATTATGGATTGGAAAACGGGGAAAGTTGATATGAACAAGCATTCGAGACAGATTATGGGATATTCTCTTTGGGTCAATTACCATTTCGGTAAAGATGTTTCAGATATCATACCTATTCTTACATATCTTTACCCGCAATACAATGAACAATATATTAAAATCAATAATTTTTTAATTAAAGAATTTGCTAATACTGTAGCTGAAGAAACAAAAGATATGTATAACTTTCTTATAAATATAGAAAAAAATATTCCTAAAGATAAAAAATATTTTCCTTCGACAAGTAATTTGTTCTTCTGTAAACGTTGTAATTACAAAGAAATTTGTTCTAATAAATAGATTTTTAAATGACCATGACTATATTATATGTTTATATTTCATTTTGTTATGCAAATAGATTTAAAAATCATGATAATAAATGGATTTGCAAAATTTTTGTCTAAAACATAGTTGTATAATTTTTTTGTGTTGTTATACTTATGTTTTGTATAGTTTGTTTTATAGTATATAGTAAGATTAAGCTAATCTACCTATCTTATCTGTGACTATGTTTTTACTATTTATTTTTTAGTTGTAAAATTTATAAGAATATTTTCATGTAGTGATTTTATGTACGTAATTCTTTGTTTTTTATTAAAAATTTGTTTTCTTGTGTTGGTTTTTTTATTGTAACAGTAAAAACGTGCTTAAAATTTAGCAAGAAACACATTATTAAGTATTTAGTATTTTCTTATATTGTTGTGTCTTTAGTGGAGTTTTATTTTTAGCGATTTAATATTTAAGGATATTTTGTTCTTTTAGTTGTTTATTTTGTCATGATGATATTGCTTATTTTACATTGATGATTATCATAGTGATAGATTTCATTTTAAATACTTTAAAATTATGTGTATGAAGTTTGAAAGAATACAGAATTATATCGCGTTTTTATTGAAAATATTTATCATCAGCAATAATAATTTCAATTATATTTATAGTAGATTCTTTTTTTAAATTATCTTCAAAATCACTCAAAAAATGTAATGATAAGAGATACAGAACTAATAATTGTAGATGTGGAAGAGATTATTAAGTTATCATTTATTAAAAATAATATTATATTTTATCCGAATGTAGATAAAAAATTATAAGCAAAATACTTAATAGTTTCAGAGGTAATTTTAGCTTTTTTTGTTTATGTTTTAAATATTAATAAATGAATTCTTTTTGGTTATCTTAGATAGAATAGTGAAATTGATAGAATTCTAAAAAAATGTTTATTAATGAGAAAGTTATTGTTTTGTAATTAATGTTTTAAACAACAAAAAAGTTAAAAATAAAAATATTATTTTTGTAAATAATGAGTATTTTATATATAGAAAGCATATAAATAAAAGATTATGGTCTATTTTATTTCAATAAATAATATAAATTAATCTTATTATAAGTGTGTTAATTATTGCTATTTTGTTTTTATATTTGTATGGTAAACCAAAAAACTAGAATATTTGCAGTAGTTCTCTATTATAAAAAATTCTGAATTTCATAATATCAAATACATTGTTTATGCAGATTTATAAGAGAAAATGGTGATATATATAATATAGAACTATCAAAATATAATAAAATATAAATTTAAAGAAGTTTCACAAAAAAATAATTCCAATAAACTGTTTCTTGATAGAGAGAAAAAATTATTTCATTTGGTGATGCTGTTAATTTTAAACATAACGTATTTTGAATATTATAAAAACGCAATATACAAATGGAAATAAGCTTTAAAATTATTCAGCAAAATAAATTTATGTAAATTTGAGAACTTGCCGATTGCTTTGCACATGAATTTAAAAATCAGTTTACACAATTTTATTGCAAGATAAAACTTTTAATGAAAAACGATAAAAGAGATTAAAAATATATATGTACTGTTCAAAGAAGTCAAAAAATTATTAAAAATTTCACAAAGAAGCTTGCTTATGCTATAATAAATTCTATACGGATGTTAAGTTTTGAACATTAATATTATACTAATGCAAAAGACATTATGTTTAAACTTACTATAGCGACAGTTTTTAAAAATAAAAAGCATGTATTAAATTTTTCAGATCTAGGGGTTGAAGTTAAACGAAAAGCATTAGAAAGTATTATAGGAAAATGTTGATAATTAGAGTTTTGGAAAATTTTTATGAATAATATAAATATAATATTTTGGGTTTTAATATTTTCGCTTGGCATTGCAATAGGTGTTTCTGTATTAATCTTTAAATATGTATCCTTATTAAAAGATAATGCTGTGAACGATCAAAAAATAAAAAATTTAAATGATAATATTTCAAATCAAACTAAAATTAGCGACATACTAAAGATAGAATTTGAGAATATTGCTGCAAAAATACTAGAGGAAAAAAAAACAAAACTTTCAGATTTAAGTAAGACTTCTTTGGAAGATATTGTAATTCCTTTTAAGGAAAAAATGGAAGAGTTCAAAAATAAAATGGAGTGTTTGCAACTTTATGAAACGGAAAAAATTTCAGGCTTACAAAAAGAATTGGAAAAGCTAGTTAATCTAAATAAACAGGTAAGTGAAGAAGCTAATAATCTTGCTGTGGCATTAAAAGGAGAAAATAAACTTCAAGGAATGTGGGGTGAGATTAATCTTGAGAGAATTTTTGAATATGTTGGTATGATGGAAGGCATAAATTATATATCTCAGAAACGGATTAAAACTGAAAATGGAGAAAAGATTCCTGATTACATAGTGAACTTGCCTGATAAAAAGCATATTGTAATAGATGCAAAAACTTCACTTATTGCTTACGAAAGATACTATAGCGCACGAAGTGATAGTGATAAGAAAATTTACTTAAAAGAACACTTTTTAAGTGTAAAAAGGCATATTGATGAGCTTGCTGGTAAAGATTACAATAAACTTGAAAATTTAAATCACCCGGAGTATGTTTTAATGTTTGTTCCAATAGAAGGGGCGATTTCCTTAGCAAGTGCGTATAAGTCAGATATTGTTTCTTATGCATTTATGAAGGATATTATAATTGTGACGCCATCAACACTTTTAGCTACTCTTAAAACCATTGAATATATGTGGCGTCAAACCGATCAGAAAAAAAATGTTCTTGAGATAGCGAAACAAGGCGGTTATTTATATGATAAGTTTGTAGCATTCGTGCAAACATTAACTGATGCAGATAAAAAAATTACTGAAGCGAAAAATAAAACTCAGGAAGCATTAAAAAGGCTTTCTTTCTCTGATAAAAAAGGTGATAGTCTTATAGAAAGAGCACAAAAATTAAAAGAGTTGGGTATTTTGTCGAAAAAAAATATAAATGAAGAAATAAAAGTTATAGAATAATAAATATTTTTGGGTATAATAATGAAATTATATAAAGACCAACTACAAACTAAAGCAATAGAGTTACAAAATGAACTTAAAAGACAAAATATAGATATTTTTTTTAATACTAATTCTTTTAAAGATTATCTTTTAAAGCTTACAGTAAGTGTGAAATGCGTTCCTAGAGGGAACTTATTTCTTTACTATAAACCTACAAAGAATACTTATTCTTTAAAAGTTCACCTGAAAACTTCTGGGATAAACTCGCTTATTAATTCAGTATGGAATAAGTTGAATAATGTGGAAGTTTATCCTGCTCAAACAAACATTTATGAAGCTTTTGTAGATGGCTCATATATCTCTGAAATTACAGGTTATGGGGCTGTGATATATTTAGGTGATGATATAAAAGCTGAAATTTCAGGGATTGTTCCAAATAGTTCGTTTAGGCAATTTGGTGGTGAGCTAAAATCTGTTATTGAAGTTTTAAAATGGGGTGAGATTAATAATGTTAAAAAAATGAGAATTAATTATGATTATGTAGGTATAGAAAAGTTTGTCACACATGAGTGGAAAGCAAGAAATGTTCTCTCCATAGAATATGTAAACTTTGTTAATAGTATAAAGACTGAAATTCAATGGAGACACATAAAAAGTCATACTGGAGATGTTAGAAACGAAAAAGCAGACCTTTTGGCTAAAAAAGCAGCAACAGGATATTTAAATTTTTAGTAAGTTTTATATATTTTTGAATATATTTAAGTTATTTGATTTAAAGGATTTTTTTGAATGTCTTCTTGAAAGTTAGAGTTGTTGTGTCAGGTTGTATTTGTGTTAATTTTTACAGTTTTTGATAATGAAAATCAACAGAAATTTTATGAAGATTTTACAAAATGGTAGATTAAATAAAAAATATTGATTGAAAGAAAAGAGAGTTGATGTGAAGAAATGGTAGGTGTGTGATATGGATGTGTGGAGGGGAAAAGGTAATTTGATGATATGGTGTTAAAGTGGCTTAAATTTTTTGCACAAAAAGGAAAGTGAAGCTGTAGTGTTTATTCATCAAATAGGATGAAGTGTTAATGGGTAATAAGTTGATGGAATATAAAATAAATCAGAGGAAGTTAGTATGAGAGGAGTAAAAGAGGTAGAATTATAATGCAACTTAGTACTTGCGAGTAGTTAGGGATGTGATGTATGTTAAGAATAAAAGGATGTAAGGAAGTTGTTTAGAATATATTAAAATTGAATTAGAATTGGTGGTTTATTAAATAAAATTAACTGTACTAAAGATCTGTTTGAAGTAAAGAACAAGGTAACAATAAGTAAAACGGGGAAAAATACCTGCGATATGGAGTGAATATTTTTTAAAAAGCAAGAGTATCAATGATAATAATTGATATGTTATTGTATGTAATAACAATTAAAAGATATTGAAGGAAGATAATATAATAAGGCATTATAATGTGCTTATGTTTTTCTGGCTGCATTAGGGATTAAGTGAAGAGCAGTTTGGTACAGATTCATGAAAGGTTTGTAGGAGGTTGTAATATAGCGAAAAAATTTTTTTGTTGGATTATAAGATTGATTCACTGTTAAGTTTAAGATAAAAAATAGATGAATCTGACTTTAAAAAAATCTAAACAAGCTTACGAATTTTTGGTAAGTTACGTTGATGTGTTGCTTGTAGAAATATTGTTAAAGCACGGTCGTGCTTAGAATATTTGTTATTGTAATAATGTTAAAAGAATTTTTTATTCATGCCAAAGTTTTGAATTTTAATTGTAAATCTAAACAGAGTGTATTCGATTTATTTTACAAATTAAACAAACTGTGTATTTAGTAGAGTAAACTCAAAAAATATTTTATTCTATCATTTCAATTTTTATTTTATTGTTTTTAGTTAATTTAATAAATTAATTGAAAATCAGAGTTTTTTTTGATAAAATGGAGAAGTAGATTTTAAATAAGCGCACAATTGGATTAACAAAAGTTCTTGTAACAGGTTTTGGATGTTGAAAATTGTGTAGGCTGTGTGATGGTGTAAAATCGTCTGAGACAGAACTGTGTGTGTGTTTATATAACACAGTATAATCCAAGGGAGAGTAGCAGCATGGCAAACATTACAATGAAAGCGTTGTTGGAAGCTGGTGTTCATTTTGGACATCAAACTAGAAGATGGAATCCAAAGATGGCCAAGTTTATTTTTGGAACAAGGAATAAAATTCATATCATTGATCTTCAAAAAACACTTAAAGAGTTAAAAAAAACTTACAAGATTATCAGAGATTTTGTTACTAATGGAAAAGATATAATTTTTGTGGGGACAAAAAAACAAGCTCAGATTTCGGTAAAAGAAGAAGCGTTGCGTTGTAGGGCATTTTTTGTTGTGGAAAGGTGGCTTGGTGGTACTCTTACGAATTTTGAAACATTGAAAAAGTCTATTGCAAGGTATAAAGAAATAGAACGAATGAAAAAAGATGATATTTTTAAAGTTCTTTCTAAAAAGGAACAATCGCGAATTGAAAAGGAGAGACTGAAACTTGAAAAATCGCTTAAAGGATTAGAAAATATGTTGTCTCTTCCGGGACTTATGTTTGTTGTAGATCCTCACGAAGAAACTACAGCAGTAGCGGAAGCGAGAAAACTTAATATTCCTATTATTGCAATATGTGATACTAATTGTGATCCAGATTTAGTGGATTATCCTATTCCTGGAAATGATGATGCTATTAGAGCTGTAAAACTTTTTTGTTCTATTGTTGCAGATGCAGTTTTAGAAGGCAAAAATACTATTGAAAAGCTTAATGAGAAAAAAGAAGTAGAAGGATTAACAAAGCTCTCTGTAGAGATAGAGAAAAATGTTAGTATAGAAAAAAATGTGTCATCAGAAATGATAAATTCTCATGAAGGAGAAGAGTAAAGTAAATGTTGATAATGGAGCTTATAGTAAAGTTAAGAGAAATGACTGGTGCAGGTATTGTAGATTGTCGAAATGCGTTAAAAGAATCAGAAAACAATATAGATAGGGCGTGTAAATATCTTAGAGAAAAAGGATTGGCTTCAGTCATTAAAAAAGCAGGCAGAGCCACTAAACAGGGACTGATTTATTCTTATATACATGGTGATGGAGTGCTTGGCGTGCTAGTAGAGGTGAATTGTGAAACTGATTTTGTAGCAAAAACGCAAGATTATAAAACTTTAGTTAAAGAGATTGCTATGCAGATTGCTGCAGTTGCTCCTGTTTATGTTTCCCGTCAACAGATTCCTGCAAGTGTGATTGAAGCCGAACAGAAAATTTATAAGACTTTGCTTAGAGAAGAAGGGAAACCCGAACAAGTTTGGGATAAGATAATTGATGGCAAAATTGAAAAATTTTATAGTCAAGTATGTTTGTATGACCAAATTTACATAAGAGATGCTTCTGGTAAAGAGACAATAAGAGATTTAGTGTCAAAAACTATTGTGAAAACAGGAGAAAATATAGTAATAAAAAAGTTTGCGAGATTTAAACTTGGAGAAGAGTAAGTAATGTGTTGTATAAAGAGAGTGCTTTTGAAGCTTTCAGGAGAATCTCTTTCTAATGGGTTGTTATTTATAGATAAGAGCACTCTTTTTAGAACTGTAAGTGAAATTAGTTCTGTAGTTTTAAATAATAGAGTAGAGCTTGCTATTGTTATTGGAGCCGGAAATATTTGGCGAGGAACTGGGAAGTTTATAGAGAGAGTTACTGCAGATAAAATGGGAATGCTTGCAACAGTTATGAATGCTCTTGCTTTGAATGATATTTTAATAAAGTCTGGTTTGAAATCAAAAATCTTTTCAGCAAATGATGTTACTGGTTTTGTTGAGAAGTTTAGTAGAGAAAAAGCTATAAAACAACTAGAACAAAAAAAAATAGTAATTTTTGCCGGTGGGACTGGTAATCCTTTTTTTACAACTGATACTGCTGCTGCTTTGAGAGCAGTTGAAATAAAAGCTGATGTTTTGCTTAAAGCAACTCAGATTGATGGTGTTTATAATTTAGATCCTAAAAAAAATAAAAATGCTGTGAAGTTTGCTTCTTTAACTTTTCAAGAAGCTTTGGATAGGTGTTTAAAAGTAATGGATGCGGAAGCTTTTTCGTTATGTATGCGGATGAATATACCCATTATTGTGTTTGATTTTTATAAAGATGGTAATTTAAAAAAGATTTTGAATGGTGAAAAAATAGGCACCACTGTTGGAGGCTTGGGAGATGCAAATGAAAAGTTTTTTTTCAATGTCAGAAGAAGCAATGAAAAAAACTGTAAATAGGTTAAGAATGGAGTTAATTTCTGTAAGAACGGGTAAGGCAAATAGTTATGCTATAGAAAATATAAAAGTTGAAAGTTATGGTTCTTTTGTGAGAATAAATCAAATTGCTGGGGTTAGTGTGCCAGATGCTAAAACAATAGAAATAAGACCTTGGGATATTTCACAGTTAGATGCAATAGAAAAAGCTATAATTAAGGCAGATATTGGTATAATGCCTTTAAATGATGGAAAAATAATACGTATTTCTGTTCCACTTCTTACAGAAGAACGGAGAAAAGAGATAGTGAAGTCTATAGTTAGAATGAGTGAGGATTTTAAAGTTGCTATAAGGAATGAACGTAGAGTTTTAGTTGAAAATATAAAAAAATTGGAAAAGAATAAAGTTATAACGGAAGATGATAAAAAGAAATTTGAATCTGAAGCCCAGAAAATTACAGATGAATATATAATGAAAATAGAAGAATATATATCTATTAAGGAAAAAGAAATTATGCAAATATAAAAATGTATTATTTGCTTGAAAAATTATGAGAGGTTATAAAATGGCTTATCAAATTAATAAAAATGTGTGTGTTGGGTGTGGGGCGTGTGCAAGTAATTGTCCTGTTGCAGCTATTAATCAAAAAGAAGATAAGTATGATATTGATTTTAATACTTGTGTAAGTTGTGGAGCTTGTGTAGGAAGTTGTCCCGTAAATGCAATTGAGCAGCAATAAGGTATAATTTTGATACCCGTACATGTAGCTATTATAATGGACGGGAATGGTAGATGGGCTAAAAGAAGATCGTTACCAAGAGCTTTTGGTCATAAAGAAGGGGTCAAAGTTGTTAAAAAGATTGTTAAAGTTGCAGATAGTCTCGGAATTAAGATTTTGACTCTGTACGCTTTTTCTACTGAAAATTGGAAAAGACCTCATTCTGAAATAAAATTCTTATTTTCTTTGATTAAACAATTTATTAAAAAAGAATTGGAAGAGTTGAACAATTCTGGAGTTAAATTAAGAATATTAGGCGATTTGTCTAAATTCCCAAAAAATATAATAAAAGAAATTGAATATGCTTGTTGTATTACGTCTAAAAATATTGGACTGGAGTTAAATATAGCTTTGAATTATGGAGCAAGACAAGAACTTATACATGCTTTTGAAGAGATGTATAGTCAAGGTATAAAAAAAATTACGGAAAAAATGGTATCGTCTTTTTTATACACTGCCGGACAACGTGATCCAGATTTAGTTATTCGTACTTCAGGAGAATTTCGAATATCAAATTTTTTGCTTTGGCAAATTGCATATTCTGAAATTTATATAACGGATAAGTTATGGCCTGATTTTACAGAAAATGATTTAAAACAAGCAGTAGTGACTTTTCAAAAAAGGAAAAGACGTTTTGGGGGAATTTAAGAATAAAATTACTGTTGTTAATTGCTGATTGTGTATAAATAGGTGTATGGAGAGATTATAATGTTGTTAACTAGAATATTAACTGCGATGGTGGGTATACCTATTATTTTTGCATGTGTATATTTGGGTAATGTTGTGTTTTGTGCAATGATATTTATTATTTCATTTTTATGTGTTAGAGAATATTTAATAATTTTAAAAAAATATGATCTTCATATTTTTATTTCTCTTGTAGTAATGGTATTGTTTTTTTTGCTTCTGTGTTTTTTAAAAAATATTTCAATAAATGAAGTGGCATTTTCGGCTTGTATAATAGCATTTATTTTTTTTGCAATAGAATTTTTTTACAAAACCACAAGTATGTGTATTGCAAGAATAGCTGTGTCTTTTTTAGGTTCTTTTTTTATACCTCTTGCATTAATGCATATGGTGTATATACGTAGTTTAGATAATGGGATGGAATTGATGTTTTTTCTTTTTTTTGTAGTTTGGGTTTTGGATACTGCAGCTTATGGTTTTGGAGTTGTTTTTGGTAGACATGGACTTGCGAAAAATATAAGTCCTAAAAAGACTATAGAAGGAGCTATCGCAGGGATTGTTTTTGGAATGTTTGCTGCATTGGCTTGCAGATATATGTTTATGAGAAGTATTTTAACATCATATGAGGCTTTAATATTTGGTTTTATAATTGCTGTTACTGGTCAGTTTTCTGATCTTGCTGAATCCCTTATTAAAAGAGATGGTAGTATTAAGGATTCTGGAAAGATTTTGCCTGGTCATGGTGGAGTTTTTGATAGATTTGATTCCTATGTATTTGCAGCACCTGCGTTGTATTATACTTTAAAAATTTTACAATAATTTAGTGAGATAATGAAAAGAATAATAATTTTAGGCTCATCGGGTTCAATAGGTAGGCAAACTCTTGATGTGATTTCAAAAATGAGGGGATATATAAAGGTTGAAGGTCTTGCCGTAAATTCTAATGTAGAAGTTTTGAAATCCCAAATAAAAAAATTTAAACCTGCAATGGTATCAGTTAGCAATTTTGAAGCCGCTGAAAATTTAAAAAAATGGTGCATTTTAAATAATATTAAAACTATTGTTTATAGTGGAAATGAAAGTCTTGAAAAAATTGTCACTCTTTCCATCGTAGATATGGTTCTTGTGTCCATTGTGGGAGCTATTGGTTTAAAATCTGTAGTGGCGGCCATAAAGACTAAAAAGAATATAGCTATAGCAAACAAAGAATCTATTGTAGGTGCGGGGTATTATATAGTCAACCTCGCTTGCAAGATGGGGGTTTCTATTTTGCCTGTTGATAGTGAGCTTTCAGCTATATTTCAGTGTTGTAATGGTGAAAAAAAGTCACAAATAAAGAGAATAATACTTACTGCTTCTGGTGGTCCATTCTATAAATATAGTAAAGATTTTTCCAAAATAACAGTAGAACAAACTTTGAATCATCCTACATGGAAAATGGGTAAGAAAATAACTGTTGATAGTGCAACACTTATGAATAAGGGACTTGAAGCTATTGAAGTCTCTATTCTTTTTGGAATCCCTATAAATAAAATTGAAATTGTCATTCATCCACAGTCTATAGTACATTCATTAGTAGAGTATATTGATGGTTCTGTTATAGCACAGCTTTCTAATCCTGATATGAAACTTCCTATACAATATGCTTTAACTTATCCTGAAAGAATGTCATCTAATATTAAATCTTTGAGTCTTTGGAAAGTTGAGAAATTGGAATTTTATAAGCCTGATTTTAATAAATTTCCTTGTTTAAAGTTTGCATATTTTGCCGCAAATAAAGGTTATACCATGCCTGCCGTGATGAATGCTGCGAATGAGGTGGCAGTAGAGGCTTTTTTAAATAAAAGAATAAAGTTTACAGATATTGTTAAAATTGTTGAAAAAACAATGAAAAATCATGAAATTTTAAAAAATATGTCCTTAAATTCTTTTTATCAAGCGGATTTGTGGGCAAGACAATATGCAGAGAAACTATTTGAAAAAATTTAGACAATAATAGTTAGTGTCAAATAATAGTATGAAAATTTACTTATAGTTAAAATTTTAGTTTAATAAAACATATTTTAATTGTTGTGATTATGTTTATGAAATTTTATAAGAGATCTCAAACAAAAAAAATAAATATAGGTAATGTTACGATAGGCGGTGGTTCTCCTATAGCTATACAGTCTATGACAAATACTGATTCAAGAGACTGGAAAACTACTGTAAAGCAGATAAAACAGTTAGAAGAAGTTGGTTGTGAACTTGTACGCATTTCGCTTCCTGATATGGAATCTGCTTATAATGTAAATAAAATAAAAAAGAATATAAAAATCCCTCTAATAGCTGATATTCATTTTGATTATAGAATAGCTCTTGAAGCCATAAAGCAAGGCATAGATAAAATAAGGATTAATCCAGGCAATATTGGTTCAGAAGATATACTTGAAATTTTAGTAAAAGAGGCTAAAAAAGCTCATATCTCGATGCGAATTGGAACGAATGCTGGTTCTTTAAAGGAAGTGCACAAGAATTCTAGTGGTCTTTTGCGAGCAAAAGCACTTGCAATCGCAACATTGGAACGCGTAAATGTTTTAGAAAAGCATAATTTTGAAGATATAATTATTTCTTTAAAAGCTTCAGATATTGATACTACAGTACAAGCATATAGAATTTTTGCTTCAAAAAGAAATTATCCTTTACATTTAGGTATAACTGAGGCGGGCTCAATTTTTAGTGGAACGATAAAATCGTCTGCAGGACTTGGCATAATGCTGTATGATGGTCTTGGTGATACTTTAAGGATTTCTCTTACTGCTGATCCTATTGAAGAAATAAGAGTAGCTTATTCACTTTTACAATCTATAAAACTTCGTAGTAGCGGGTTGGAAATAATATCTTGTCCAACTTGTTCTAGATGTCATTTTGATTTAATAAAAATAGTTTCAAAAGTCGAAGAACAAACTGCTTCTATAAAAGAGTTAAAAAAAAAATCTAAACCTATAAAGGTAGCTATTATGGGTTGTATAGTTAATGGACCTGGTGAAGCAAGGGAAGCAGATTTTGGTATAGCTGGTAATGGGAAATATGGTTTATTATTTAAGAATGGGGAAATTTTAGAAAAAGTTAAATATGGTTGTTGGGTAAAAAAAATTGTTTCTATGATTAAAGATTTTCAGGAGTGAAAAAATGTTAGAAATTTACTTAACGAGAAATGGTAGAGAAAAACTTATTAAAGAACTTGAAGAACTTCAAAGCAGAAAACCACTTATTCAAGATGAACTTGCAAAAGCTAGAGAGCATGGGGATTTAAGAGAAAATGCAGAATATCATGCCGCAAAAGAAACTCTTACTAATCTTATGCGTAGAATTGTTGAACTTGATTCGAAAATATCGCATGCTAAAATTATTGAGGAACAAAATATTGAGTCAGATAAAGTATTTATAGGTGTTACAGTTGTGATACAAAATGCAAATGGTGACACTTATGAATATATGGTGGTGGATTTAGAAGAGGCAGATCCAAATGTAAATAAAATATCTGTTCAATCTCCTCTTGTTCAAGGCTTATTAGGTCATAAAGTTGGCGAAACTGTTGAAGTTGAGTTGCCTACAGGAAAGACTAAGTTTAAAATATTAAAAATTTCAAGATAGATAATAACGCAAAGTTTTAAATTTTAATTTTGCTAAAAATTCTGTTTTTATTTAAGGGCTAAAAAATGTTTTTTTCTAAATTATTAATTCCTACTTTAAAAGAAATTCCTGCAGATACGGATATAATTTCAGCTAAGCTTATGATAAGATCTGGTATGGTACGAAAGCTTGCTTCTGGTCTTTACGAATTTTTGCCACTTGGTACCAGAGTCTTAAAAAAAATTGAAAACATATTAAGACAGGAGATGAATATAGTTGGCGGACAAGAGATAATGTTGCCTTTAATTTCTCCTAAAGAGTTATGGGAAGAAACTGGTAGATGGAATATTTATGGTAAAGAACTCTTTAGATTTAAAGATAGAAAAAATACCGAATTTTGTCTTACTCCTACCGCAGAGGAACCTGTAACAGACTTGATTAGAAAAGAAATAAAATCTTATAAACAGCTTCCTTTAATGTTGTATCAATTTAGAACTAAATTTAGAGATGAAATACGTCCTCGATTTGGAGTAATGCGTTCGAAAGAATTTTTAATGAAAGATGCTTACTCATTTCACACTAATGAAGCTGATTTAGAAAAATATTATAATATTATGATTAATGCCTATAAAAATATATTTATAAAATGCGGATTTAAATTTCGTGTTGTGGAAGCTACTTCGGGAGCAATAGGTGGTTCTTTTTCTCATGAATTTATGATTCTCGCAGATAATGGTGAAGAAGAAATAGTTTGGTGTAGTTGTGGTTATGGTGCCAATGTTGAAAAGGCGGAAACTTTGATGATAGAGCAAGTTAAAGAGAAAAAAATTTCTTTAGAAGAATTATTTACTCCAAATATTAGTGCAGTTAAAGATGTAGCGAAATTTTTAAAATTACTTCCAAGCAAATTTATAAAAACAATGGTTTATATGGCTGATAATGTTCCGGTTGTAGTTTTAGTAAGAGGAGATCATGAAGTAAATGAAATAAAGTTGCAATCTATTCTCACTGCAAATGAAATATTTATTGCAAATGAACAAACTGTTGTTTCTATTACTAAAGCTCCTGTAGGTTTTGTAGGTCCTTTAAGATTGAAAAATGTAAAAGTTATTGCTGATTTGTCTGTTGTTGAAATTCCAAATGCTGTAACTGGAGCAAATAAAAAAGATTATCATATAAAAAATGTAAATTATGGAAGAGATTATAAAGCAGATATCGTTGCTGATGTAAGGAAAGTTATACGTGGCGATATTTGTCCTAGATGTAAAAAAGAAGATCTAAAATTTTCACGGGGTATAGAAATAGGACATGTTTTTAAATTAGGCACAAAGTATTCAAAATCAATGAGTGCTACTTATATTGATTCAAAAGGAACGAAAAATTTAATAGTAATGGGATGTTACGGGATAGGTATAACAAGAATGCTTGCTGCTGCAATAGAGCAATTTCATGATGATGATGGTATAATATGGCCTTTATGTATTGCTCCCTTTGAAGTTTTAATTATACCTGTAAATTATTTTGATGCAAAAATTAAAGAAACAACTGATAAAATATGTAAAGAGTTGTTATTTGAAGGAGTGGATGTTTTAATTGATGATAGAGATGAAAGAACTGGCATTAAATTTAAGGATGCGGATTTAATAGGTATTCCATATAGGATAGCTATAGGTGAGAAAAATCTCTCAAATGGTTGTGTGGAGTTAAAAGCAAGAAATGATTGTAAGGGTGGAGGTAAACTTTTAAGGGTGGAAGATGTTGTGTCTAAAATATTAAAGCTATTGAAATAAAAATAATAATGTCGTGTTTTCATTAATGATAAGATGATGGAGTGAATTTTTTTAACTAAGAGAAAATAAAATAAATGTTTCTGCTGGAATTTTAGTATGTCTTATTACATTTTTACAATGACCTATATTTATTGTAAATCCATCTGTTCTTGCTTTAAGTTTTGATATGTTTTGGTAGTTTATTTTGTATCTTAAATTTTAATTTTAGATTTAAGTATGTTGATAATGTTATGCTAATGTTTCTAGATGTATGAGAGCGAATACTTTTTTACTTTCGTTTATGCAGGCAAATAGAATGTTTCCATAACAGAAAGTCTTGTTATTTGTCAATTTTGTGTAGATTATTTATTGTTTTGTTACGGTTATAATAATTAAAAAAATGATTGTACAGGTTAATCTTAATAAGTAGCGTATAGCGCGTTGTACATAGGTTTTTGAAATATATATTTTTAAAAATTATTTGCATCTTTTTATTGTTGTGTCTTGAAGCATAATCTTTGGATTTAATTATTGTACAGAGATATGTTTTGTGATAATATTGATATCATGAAAAAGACGAGGCAAATTGCGAGCAAGCATTAGTCTGCATTTGGCTTAAGTATTATGATTTTCATATTTTGAAGACCCTGGATTTATATTTTACTGTATTATTAAGCTACTATAAAGTAAAATGAGGAAAATTCATAAAATTTTAGATGATGTATCTTTGTTGTTTTTAATGGATTTTATTATAATTGCTTTTAGAGTATGAGTATAAAATGTTAGAAAGTATCCGTATAATTAGATTTGATTTATTTATAAATAGGATAAAATTTAAAAAATTGATTTAAAATTTAATTGATAAAAAAATAAAAATCTTTTTAGAAAATTACGGAAGTTTTTTATATAAGTTTATAAGAAAGTAAAAATAAAAAAAGTTATAGTTATTTTTGTTTTATTTTTTGCGGTATTTGGGTGTGTTTCTGGCAAAATAGTTGAAATTTTCGTGAAAATTACAGAGATTAATGAAAAAAAATTAAAAGTATTGATGTTGAATAATAAGATGTTGTTTTAATCGTTGAAAACAATATTACTTTGATTGTTACATTAGATATTTGTATTAAACAAATAAAATTTTTACATAACGTTTTGTAAAAACTTTAACTTGCGCAAAATTTTATACTATTGCAATGTTTTATGATTGATGGTGAATTTTAAGTGTGAGCTCAACGATATGAACGTTTTCAATAAATGAGAAAAGGTATAGGATAATGAAGAAAATAATCTAAGAATTTTAAAAGGTAGTAATATAGATGTTGTTATTAAAATGGAAGTATTAAATATTGATAGCAATGTTATTTTGCTAATTCTTAAATTAACAAAAAGATAAGCTTTATCGCACTCTCAAATAAAAGATAGCGGTATGATAATTTGAACTGATGTCTTATTATGAAACAGTAGAAGAAAAAAACTAAGTAGAGAATATCACTTTTAAAAGATATTTCTATTTCAGTTTTTTGTTTGATTGCAATTGTTGTGTTTAAAGAAAAACAAATGTTCTCATATTTATTATATCAAAGTTGTGTATTTTGTTATTATGCATTATAGCTGAAAATATAAATTTGAAACAAGATGGGCATAATTTTAAAATTTATGAAAATTAAAGACTAGGTTTTATATTTGTTTCAATGATTGTTACTTATAAGTATGTTTGTTTTTTACTCTTTATAAGGAAATTTAAAAGTTAAAATGTGATAATTTATCTGTTTTATCATCAGTATTTACAAGTGTATAGTTTAAGTTATGTAGATGGAGTAAATTTTATTCAACAACAGGTGGTAGTTTGTTCTTATGATAAAAAGCTTTGTTGGTTGTTATTCTTATCACTGTTGTAATGAGTTTATTTGTATAATTTATATTATTGTTACATATGATTGCTAATAAAGTATCGTTTTGTTGTAACGGTCTACAGTTGTTACTAAAAATAAATCTTGTTTGCAAGAAGCGAAATTTAGATTAAAAAATTATATTTATCTATGTTTTTTTCTTAATTTAAAGACTGTTGATTCTAATCTTTCTCATTTTTGTTTTCTAGATAAAAAGACTATTAAAATGATAAAGTTTTTTAAATAATGATTATTTGGATTTTAAAGATAGATATTTAAATTTTGAAGTGGTAAAATAAAGATTATTTTGACTGTGCAATAACAAAAGGGAAACTAGAAGTGTATTATTTTACAAGAGTATTATTGAGATATGTTTAATGTTAAAAGATAATTCTTGTGAGAATAAAAGATATAAATTAGCTAGATATATATAGAATGTTTCTATCGCCTAATGGGTGATATTATTTTAAATCTTTTTTGAGAGATAAACATTTTGAAAAATGATGATGATTAAGTATTATATTATTTTTAAATTTTGGTTGTTATATAATCATTATGAATTTGATTATTATGTAAATGTAGTTTAATTTATAATAAATAGAATGATATTACAGAATGAAACTGATAATATTGCATTTTCTTTAACGAAATATAAAACTGGAGATTTAAATTTTAGAAGCTACCAAGTTAATCTTATAGGTGTAATTTTGTTTTGTTTGGTATGAATCCAGAAGACGTACAGTTATTATCCTATTCTATGGACCTAGTCGATAATAGTGTTGTCTTTGTTAGAAAATTTCTTATTGAATTTAAAATACGATATTTTGTTTAAGAAATAAAGTAATGGAGTACAAAGAATAAAAAATTATTGATATATTGTAAAAGCTTTAAATAAGATAGATATGGTGATAAAAAGTTATTTTTTGTATTATTATAGTGTAGTTAAAGATAAATAAAGACTACAATATCGCATGCTCTTTGTTAAAATACGGCATGTTAATTTAGGATTAAAGAGAAATTCAAAAGTAATACAATATTATTTTACTGTTATGACGTATGTTACTATATTTAGACTATGTTATACATTTTCATTTTTTGTTAAAGAGAAAATATAAAGGAAGAAAATATTCGTAGTCAATTAAAGATTGTAAGTTTAACGAGTGAAAAAAAGTTATTTTAAATCAGAAAATAAATGATAGAAACCTTTATTTGTTAAGTTTATTCGCTATTCTTAGAATTGTAGTTTTGTTCATCAGTACCTTGTAATGTTAATAGTTCTATATGTTTCCAAATAAGAAGATACTTTTACCAAAGCAAACCAATTTCAGCGATTATGTTACTAATTTGAACAGCTTCTTTTGAGTAATTTGTTTTATTGTATAGAGTATATGATTATGTATCAGCTTTTAGTCGTTATGTTATGTTTTTTATAACGCTTGTAGATATTTATACTAATGCTAACAAAAAGTGGGGAAATACAATTAAACTCTCAAATAATAAGCATAATTATTGATGCTTATTTAGAATCGAAATCTAGCAACTGAATCTCATATGCTAATAGTTAATAGTAAAATAAAGAATAAAAAAATTGTTTGTAAGTTATTAAAATTTTAAAAGTTGGTTATAAGTCGGTAAAAAAGCAAAAACTGATAAAATTATATGAAATGCATAAATAAGTAAAATAAAAATTTACTAAATTGATATTTGAGAATTAAAATTAATTTTATGTAATATTGAATAAATAATTTGTCACCTACAGTGTTGTAGACTTATAGGATATTAAATTAAAAGAGGCGAGTAAAATGTTTGATGGAAAAGGTTTTATAGATATACTTAAGATGGGTGGACCTGTTCTTTGTGTTATTTTTGGATGTTCAATAGTTTCTATAGCTATTATTTGTTTTAAAGGAGTTGAATTTTGGGTAAAGTCAAAAATTAAAAGAGATGATTTTATTTGTAATTTACTTGAGAAAATGAATAAATGTAGTGTAGACGAAGTTATTGATTATTGCGATTTAGTTGCTTCTCCTATATCCAATGTGTCAAGATTAGGAGTGATTGCTTTTAAAGAAAATAAAAATTTTACTGAAGCTATGGAAAGAGAAATAATGATTCAGACAGTTAAATTGGAAAGTTTTACTAATATTTTAGCGACGTTAGGAAGTGTTACGGTTTATATAGGACTTATTGGAACGGTTTTTGGAATTATATCGGCATTTCATGATATTGCTCAAGCAGGTTCTGGTGGTATAAATATTGTTATTGGTGGTGTTTCGGAGGCTCTTATTAACACGGCAGCAGGTCTTTGTGTTGCAATTCCATCAACAGTTGGATATAACATTTTTTCAAAAATTATAAATAATTTTGTTGTTGATATGGAATATTGTGTTTCTGAGGTAGAAGAGGTTTTAAAGAGAAAAATAAATGAGTAAATGCATTAGAAATAGAATTTCCATTAAATCAGACATAAATATAACGCCGTTTACAGATGTTGTGCTTGTATTGCTTATTATATTTATAATATCAATGCCGGCTTTGCAACAGAGTATAGATGTTAATGTTTCCAAGACCATAATTTCTAATAATACGGAAAATTCAAGTGTAG
The DNA here is from genome assembly GCA_031262585.1 of Endomicrobium sp. Taxonomy (GTDB): domain Bacteria; phylum Elusimicrobiota; class Endomicrobiia; order Endomicrobiales; family Endomicrobiaceae; genus Endomicrobiellum. Next base: position 73,303 of record JAISHK010000008.1, on the reverse strand, counting down.
AAATTTTGATTTTAGAGAATGGGAATATTTGTATAGATGGTGAAAAAGTTATAGATTCTAATATTGAAAATATTGTTAGAAATTTGATAATTTCAAGTCCGGATAAATCTGTGGTTATAAAAAGTGAAGAAAATGTCCCGTATGATAGTATAATTCAGTTTATTGATAAAGCTAAAAAAGTGGGGGTTAGCAAATTTGCACTTGCGCAGTAGATGCTTATAAATAGTTCTGATTAAGGTGTTTTTAATTTGAAAATAATAAATTCAAAGACCATATATAAATAACGCTAGATATATTGTGTAGTTATAACGTACTCAAAAATTAAATATTTGACATGAATATGTTATTTATTGTACAATCATGCTCAGCGATAAAAGTAGTTGTCATGATTCGTTTTTGTCTTTTGTTTTTTATAGAATAAGTTATAATTAAGAGTATTTTATGATGTAATTTACGTTTTATAACGGTGCGGATTTTATATCTGCTCCGATTTTTATTTAAAAATTGGAGAGGACAAGAGTCAATTCCAAGAGGGGTAACCATAGAAAACAAAAAAATTCGTATAAACAAGTTTATCAAAGCGTTTGAAGTGAGACTTATTGATTCTGATGGAGAAATGGTAGGAATATTAAAAATTGCTGATGCTTTGTCCAGAGCGCAATCGAAAAATTTAGATTTGGTTGAGATTTCTCCGCAGGCAATTCCGCCTGTGTGTAAAATAACTAATTTTTCCAAATTTAAATATGAAATGAATAAAAAAGAAAAAGAAGCAAAAAAAAAGCAAAAAGTTTCTCATATCAAAGAAATTAGAATAAGGCCTCGCATTGGGCGACATGATTTAGAAGTGAAAATCAAACATGCAAGAGGATTTATTGAAGATGGTGATAAAGTTCAACTTACCGCAATGTTTTCTGGTAGAGAATTGCAACATAAAGATTTAGGAATTAAAATTATGGATAGAGTGAAAGAAGCTTTATCTGATATTGCAGAGTCAGAAGGAAAAGCTTTTTCAATGGGGAATAGGATATTTTTAATATTAGTTCCTAAAAAAAAGGCAAGATAATTAAAGAAGTAATTGAATTTTTTATGTTAACTGGGGGGGGAATGCTTAAAATTAAAACACATAATGGAGCTAAAAAGCGCTTTAGGATTACAGGAACGGGAAAGATCAAATATAAAAAACCAGGACAAAGACATCTTATGACTGGTGATTCTGGAAATCAAAACAGAAAATCAAGGAAGGCTCTTATAGTTGCAAGTTCAGATGTTAAGGTTATAAGAAAAATAATGCCTTATAATTTTTAATGATGTCATATATATAGTGAGGGGGATAATATGCGTACGAAAAGCGTTGTATATACGAGGCAAAAAAAGAAGAAAATATTTAGACTTGCAAAAGGATCTTATGCAACAAAGAAGAATCGTTGGAGAATGGTTATACAACAGGTAGAACGATCTCTTAATTACGCTTATACCGGTAGGAAGGATAATAAATCGAATTTCAGGACTTTGTGGATAGTTCGTTTAAATGCAGCTGTGCGAAGTGAAGGAATTTCTTATAGTAAATTTATTTCTGGTCTTAAAAAAGCTAATGTTGCAATAGATAGAAAAATGCTTGCTGAAATTGCTGTTAATGATGCTTTAACGTTTAGGAAATTGATTGATGTTGTAAAAAATGTGCAATATGGGAAATAAATGAAATATTCTATAGTAAAAACATTAATATTGTTTTTATTGACTTTAATTTTTTAAAATGATTTTACGTTTTTAAAATCAATGTATTTAAGCGTGTTTTATTCAATAATAGTTTTAGTCTTTCAATAGCAGTTTTGTAGGTTTTTAATGATTCTGTGATGTATGTTCTTATAGTTTTAGTGATGTTTGATAAAGTTGGTTTTTTATCATTGTTGATGAAAAATGTATTCGTTGTTTACTTATATTAAAATCGTGTGTATTATGTGGCAGCAAAAGTTTCTCTTTTATTAGTTTTGTTTTTAGATGTGCTAAAAAAAGAAAACATTGACTATTTTACTTAATAAACAATTCATTATTTCAAACCTTTAGTACAAGAACTGCAGGATTTTATTCAGATTACCTGATTTATTTAGTGAATTTATTAAGTTAGTGCTAGTATTTTATTAATATCTATAAGAGTGGCTCCATGAAAGTATTTCTTAGTGGTATAAAAGTTACTACTTTAATATTGTTTTGTATTTAATGGTTTTGTTTAAAAAATGTATTCCATAGCTTTAGTTAAAAGATTGTTGGTTATTTTATTGTATTTTTTAATTTAATTACATTATTTTTGTTATTGCTTATTTTATACGAGAGAGCTATTTAAAATGCTAACTTATAGTGCTTGAAATTGTTTTTACGTTTGAGACATTTGTATTTTTTTAGGTATTATGACTGATTTGTCATTAGTTGGTAAATTATATATTATTATATCTATTGCGATAGTAGGAAGAATAAAAATCTTATATTGCTAGTATTTTAGTTAGGAATTAATGTGTAAAAAAAGTGTATGAGGACATTCTGAAGATAGAGTTCTAGTTGAGTAAAGAGGTTTATAACTTAAATGAGGAATAAGAATTTGTTATTAAAGATCGAGAACGTTCAGTTATAATGTTTCAATTAAACTTTTAAATATAAAAGTATTTAATTTTGACTGTTAATAATAAAGAGATAATTACTAAAATGAGTCAATTTGTTATCAGAGTTTAGTTGACTGATGTTAGAGAGAAATTTATGTTTGATGCATGTTTGCACATAAATTGTGATTATGTTAAAGTATTGATATTAAGTCTTTAAAAATGTGACATTCTATAGTAAAGTTAGGTATAAATACTGTATTTATATGTCATCTGAGCTTGAAATGGCAAAAAATTGAGGATAATATGGTGACTTCAGATATTTTTAACAAATAAAACTTTCAAAAGATTATAATTTAGTTAAAGTGAAAACTTTTTAAAAATCTTGAAAAAGACTAGCAAAATTCTGAAATAAAAAATAATTGTTGAATTAATATTATTGCAGTTTCGTAAAAAAGTACCATTTATTAATAATAAAAACTAAAGTGATGTAAAAGAAGAAATAAATATGTTTCTTAATAACGTGACAAAATAAATCAAAATAACATTTTGGTTTTAATAGGTTTTGAAGGATCTTTGGCAGGATTGAAAAGGGACAGTTAAATAGTAAAAAAGGATGAAAAATATTTTTGCAGTGGAAGTGATCATGTAGAATCACATAAATTTTATTTTGTGAATAATAAAATATGATGAGGCGATTTGTTGAACTTGAAAAAGTTTTAGAGCTAAATTTAAATAACTAATGGAAGTTTATAATAGTGTTAATTAAAAAAATTATGAATTTGATATATGAAGCAAAAGAAATATATTTAAAACTTTATTTATTCAATCTGAAAATAAGGTGGTAGGAGATTAAATAAACTTATTGATGTTGATAAATAAAGAATTGAAAATAAAGGTTTATTATGGATAATAATATTGATAAAATTGCTCAAAAAGCTTTAGAAAAAATAAAAAATGCTGATGTTACAGAGCTCGAAAGTTTAAAAATAGAGTATTTAGGTAGAAATGGTTTTTTAACTCAGATTTTAAAATCTTTATCGAAGTATTCGATTGATGATAAAAAAAGCATTGGTTCTAAAGCAAATAGGGTAAAAAATATTATAGAGAAGGAAATAGAAAATAAAAAAGCAAATCTTAAAGAAGCTTTATTTGATGAAAAAATGCGAAAAGAAAAAACAGATTGTTCAAAAAGCTTTTATTTCCCTTTTCCGAAAGGGACTTTTCATCCAGTTATTCAAACAATAAAAAATATTAGTACCATTTTAAAATCTTTGGGTTTTTTAGTTGTTCAAGGACCTGAAATTGAAACTGAGTGGTATAATTTTGAGGCATTAAATATTCCTAAAAGCCACCCTGCTAGAGATATACAAGATACTTTTTACCTTGATGGCTTAAAAAATTTGCTTAGAACTCATACTTCTCCAGGACAAATCCGTATTATGGAAAAACAAAAACCACCTATAAAGGTTATTGTTCCTGGTAGAGTTTATAGAAATGAAGCTTCAGATGCTGCGCATTCTTCAACTTTTCATCAAATAGAAGGTTTATCAGTGGATGAAAATATAACTTTTTTAGATTTAAAAATGGTTCTTACAGAGTTCATAGATAAATTTTTTGGTTCTAATTTAGGGGTGAGGTTCAGACCATCGTATTTTCAATTTACTGAGCCATCAGCAGAAGTTGATATGCAATGTATTTTTTGTAAAGGAAAAGGTTGTGGTGTGTGTAAAAATTCAGGTTGGATTGAAATTTTAGGTTGCGGAATGGTCCATCCAAATGTTTTAAGATCGGTTGATTATGATTTCGAAAAGTATACGGGTTATGCTTTTGGCATAGGAGTAGAAAGAATTGCTATGTTTAAGTATGGAGTAAACGATGTACGGTTATTGTATGAAAATGATTTAAGATTTTTAAAACAATCAGAGTTTAATTATTAATAAAATTATATTAACTAAAGGAATTAAAGATGAAGGTGTCGTATAATTGGCTTAAAAAATTTGTTGATTTTGATTTATCTCCGAGAGAACTTGCTTCACTTCTTACCTCTGTAGGTATTGAGGCTTTTGTGGTAGTTAATGGACGTTTCTGGACTAATGTGATAACTGTAAGAGTTTTAGATATATGTAAACATCCTAATGCTGATAAATTATCTTTATGTAAAGTAAGCGATGGGATAAAAGAGTACTTAATAGTTTGTGGTGCAAAAAATATAGCTGTAGATCAAATTGTGGCTCTTGCTAAAGTTGGCGCAATATTACCTGGTGATTTTAAAATCAAAAAATCTAAAATACGAGGTATTGAATCTGAAGGAATAATATGCTCCCAGAAAGAGTTAGGACTTGAATGTGATTCAGAGGGTATTTTAGTTCTTGATAAGGGTACAAAAATAGGTAATCCATTAGAAGAAGTTTTAGATAAATTAGATTCTGTTATTGAGATAGAAGTGGCAACTAATAGAGGCGATTGTTTAAGTCATTTAGGTGTAGCTAGAGAAATAGGTGCAAAACTTCGTAAAATAGTATCTTTGCCAGAAATAAAGACGTTAAATATTCCTATGTTGAATTGTGTTGAGGTAAAATCTAATTTGTGTTTGCGATATATAGGGAGTACTATATCGAACGTTAAGATAGGTCCTTCACCTAAGTGGATTGTGGAAGCTTTACAAAAAAATGGAATAAAAGCTATTAATAATATTGTGGATATAACTAATTATATTATGATAGAGATGGGGCAACCTTTGCATGCTTTTGACATGGCTAAACTTTCGTCAAAACAGGTTGTTGTAAGAAATGCGTTTGATTTAGAAAAAATAATTGCTCTTGATGATAAAAAGTATGAACTTGATTCTGAAACACTTATAATAGCTGATGTTCAAAAACCTATTGCAATTGCAGGAATTATGGGAGGAAAATATACCAGTATTGATGAGGATACCAGCACTATATTTTTGGAGAGTGCGGTTTTTAACGCAGAATCAGTAAGGAGGACTTCAAAAAGACTAAATCTTTCAAGTGATGCTTCTTATAGATTTGAAAGAGGGGTAGATTATAAAATGGCAGAATTTGCTATGAGCAGAGCCATAAGTCTTATAGTTGATATTGCTGGGGGAAAGGTAGAAGCTAAAGAAGACTTGCAAAATATCAAATATGAAAATTCAAAAATTATTTTAAGAGTTGAAAGAGTAACTAAAATTTTAGGTTATACAATTGAAAAAAATGAAATAGCTGAAATTCTAAGACATCTTGGTATAGATTTACAACCTATGGGGGAAATACTTCTTTGTACTATACCTTCTTGGCGCAACGATTTAAAGGTAGAGGTAGATTTAATTGAGGAAATAGCAAGAATTAAAGGATATGATAGTATTATGCTTTCTTTAAAAGAAAAAAAAAGTGTAAATAAGATGTATTGTCCAAATAGTTCTTTTCTTTCTGCGATTGTTGAAGAATTTAGAAGTAAATTAAAAGGACTTGGTTTTAGTGAAGCATTAAATTGTAGTTTTTCAGAAATAAAAGAACTTAATAAGTTTGATTTAAAATATTATTATAAAATATCAAATCCGATATCTAAAGAAAATGAAGTTTTAAGGCCATCCTTACTCCCGTGTCTATATAAGAATCTTATGCTTAATATAAAAAAAGGCGCTGAAACTATTACTTTATTTGAGCATGGAAAAATTTTTAATGAACTAGGAGAAAGAAAAACTTTTGCTATTATTGCTTATGGTAAAGTCTGGCCGGAATGGTGGATGTGGGCAGAGCAAAAAATTGAGCCTAGATATGATTTTTATTTTGGAGGCGGTATAATAAAAAATATTTTGCCTTCTGATGAATTTATAATAGATAAAAATGCAATTCCTAAATATTATTACCACTCTGGAAAAAATGCTTCAGTTGTTTATAAAGGGAAAATTGTAGGTCAGTTTGGTATTTTAAGACCTTCAATTACTGAAAATGTGAAAGGCGAAGTATTTTATTTTGAAATTAATTTAGATCTAGTAGATGAATTTTACGTTTGTAAGACACCTTTTTATAAGATGTATTCAAAATTTCCAGTAGTAAAAAGAGATATTTCAATAATTGCTGATAAAACTTTGAAGTTTTCAAAAATAGAAAAAGTGATTGAAAGTATTATGAAATCAGGTGGTGTTTTAAAAGAATATTCATTATTTTCAGTGTATACGGATGAGAATAAAGTTGGTAAAAATAATATAGGTTATTCTTTTAGATTGTCTTATCAAAATAATGTTAGAACATTAACAGATGAAGAAGTTAATAAAGATATGAATGTGTTATTAGATAAGTTTAATTCTGATTTAGGTGTTAAGCTAAGAGAAAAAAGTAACAATGGTGTTAGCTAAGTAATTGCGGTTAAGTATTAATTTTAAGGAAATTATAAATTGATAATTAAAAAAGATAAGGATGTAATTAAAAACTATTTTGAAGATAATTCTGGTATTGTGGGAGCGTATGCGGATTTTGTAGCGATTGCAGAAAATGAGAATGACGTTTGTGAGTTTCTTTCTGAGATGTCTAAATCAAGTATACCTGTAACAATAGTTGGTAAGCTTACTGGTAATACGGCTTCGGGTCTTGCATTTGGTGGTTCTATTTTATCTTTAGAGGGACTTAATAAAATAAGTGAAATAGAAAAAATAGAAAAGGAAAATATTCAAACTGAAAATGCTTATATTTCTGTTCAGGTAGGTGCGAGAGTCGATGATATAAAATTAAAAGTTGCTAAAGAGGGATGGATGTACCCACCAGATCCCACTGAGAAGAATGCATCTATAGGTGGAAATATTTCAACAAATGCTTCAGGAGCAAGAGGTTTTAAATTTGGGGCAACTAGAAATTATGTTCAAGCGTTAAAAGTTGTTTTTTCAGATGGCTCGTATAGTTTTATTGAAAGAGGCAAGTATTTTGCAGATGAGAATGGCAGTATAACTTTTGATACAAATCAAGGTAAAAGATACATAACCCTACCGAGATATCATTTGCCTAAAATAAAGAATGCAGCTGGTTATCATAATTATCCAGGAGCGGATTTGATAGATATTTTTATAGGTTCTGAAGGTACTATTTGTGTTATTTTAGAAGCAGTTCTTAAGCTTATTCCTCATTTTAAATCGATTTTTGGTGGGATAATATTTTTTCAGGATAGAAAAGATGCTTATGAATTTGTGGACAAGGTGAAAAACTTATCTAAAGACACTCAAAAAAGAAAATTAAAAAATTCAATATCTGCCATGTCTTTAGAATATTTTGATAAAAATGCACTTCTTCTTATGGAGAATGATTATCCAGTTATTCCTAAAAATGTTGAGGTTGGTATAATGTTTGAGCAAGATGTCTATGAGAATAACAGAGATATTTTAACTGAAAAATGGATTGAGGTTATTGAAGACAGTGACATTAATTTAGAAAATGTTTGGGCAGCTTCAAATGTTGCAGAGCTGGAGCAATTTAGAATCTTTAGACATAAAATTCCTGAACGTGTAAATGAGATGATTAAAAAGAATAAAATTCCAAAACTTGGCACTGATTTTGCGGTTCCGGAAGGCAAGCTTTTAGAAATTATTGATTATTGTGATAAAAAGTTTAAAGCAATTGATGTTTTTAATTTGACATTTGGACATATAGGTGAGAATCATTTACATGCAAATATTTTAGCGGCAAATATAGAAGAATATAATAAGTGTAAACAAATATATGTAGATATTGTTGAAAAAGTTGTTGAAATTGGAGGAACGGTTTCTGCGGAACATGGGATAGGGAAAGCCCGACATATTTTTCTGGAAAAAATGTTTGGAGAAGAAGGTTTTCAAGAAATGGCAAAATTCAAAAAGAGCTTTGATAAATCATGTATTTTAGGACAAGATAATATATTTCCTAAAAAATATCTTTAAAATTATTATAATTGAATTTTTTTATTTATGTTAAATTTTGTTTTTTATTAAGATGCAATATAAAAGAGATTATTATGTGTCAGAAGCAATTGATGAAAAAGTGACATTTCAAATTAGATATTTTTTTTTAGAAGTTTTTTTGTTGTTTATCTTATTGCTGTTATTAGTATTGTTTATTAAATATAGATCACTATTCAAAGAAAATTATAAATAAATTTTTAAGTGATTTGTTCGTAATTGTGTTAATACGGAAACTGCATTAACATTGAATTAATGTAAAAAATTGTGAAATATATTATGTGTTATTATTGTTTAATTTAACGAATGAAATAAATAGTTAGAATAAGGAATGAATTCTTTAGAAAAAGTAAAGGCGATTTTCGGGTCTTTGGGTGGAACAGAAGTTGAATAATGATGGTTATGTAAGAATGTATAAGAAAGCAGAAACAGTAAAAGAGTTGATAGAAATGGAAATGAATATGTTTAGTAGTATATGATGCGAAGCAAAATATGGTATATGTTGATGGTTGATGTAATGGAGTGAGTAATAGTTATAAGAGAGCTAATAATATAAGGATGGAAAAGGAAATACAGCTAACCAAAACAAAAAACTGGGAATGCGTTTACAGGGTATGTGGTAGTTATTATAAATGACAAAATAGAAATATTTATAGAATTAGTTGTGGGGTTTAAATCTGGAATAGGAGTGAATATTAATAAAAAAAGCGAATAAACAAATATAATATAGGCAAAAATATAATGATAATGAGCTTAAAAATTGTGAAAATGTTTGTATTAGACTAAGAAAGAATAAGACTTAAGTTAAAAATAGAGATTATTTGTATGAAAGTGGAAGGAGAGGAATAACAAATGTTTAGGCGTAAATGCAAGTAAACTGGAGTATGATAGAACGAATTACTGTAGTAGAAAATTAAAATAACTACGTGATATCAAATAAGAATAAAAAAATATAGAAAAATAAAACCAGTAATGAAAGTAAACTGTGGTAAAGAATTTGGAGGTAAAGAAAATGTGAGTATGGGGGGATAGCTAGAAGAAAAAATAGAAGATATAGGTTTAGAAATGATGTGATGTAGTGTATGACTAAATTTATAAGTATCAAAAATTTATGTATTTTATAAGGTAGTTATTAAAAAAGTAAAAAAATAAATGTATATGAAAAAAATATAAGAACTAAAATGAGATCTAGTGGATTAGATTAAGTGTTTTAGTGAAAATAAGATATTAGTAATTTTGTAAGTGTTTGACAATTGTACCTCAATTTTATATTATTCTTTAAACATATAAATATATTTAGTATGTCAAGTCTTTTTTTTCTAAAATACAATTCATATATGGAGGTATAATGATGGCAGTTAAAGTAGGTATTAATGGCTTTGGTCGTATTGGACGTTTAGTGTTTCGTGCTGCTCAAAATAGGGACGATATTCAAATTGTTGCTATTAACGATTTGATGAGTGTAGATTATATGGCTTATATGTTAAAGTATGACACAACACATAGAGCTTTTAGTGGTAGCATTAAAGTGGAAAATGGAAATTTAGTTGTTAATGGAAATATTATCTGTGTAACCGCAGAAAAGGATCCTGCAAGATTAGAATGGGGTAAAGTTAATGCTGAGTATGTTGTAGAATCAACAGGATTATTTCTTTCTAAAGAAAAGGCGCAAGCTCACATTAATGCAGGTGCAAAGTATGTTGTTATATCTGCTCCTTCAAAAGATGATACGCCTATGTTTGTTTGTGGGGTAAATTTAAAATCATATAAAAAGGGTATTCAAATTGTTTCTAATGCTTCATGTACAACAAATTGTTTAGCTCCTCTTGCTAAGGTTTTGCATGATAATTTTGGTATTGTTAGCGGTTTAATGACAACAATTCATGCTACAACTGCTACTCAAAAAACAGTTGATGGTCCATCAGCTAAAGATTGGAGGGGTGGTAGAGCTATTTTGGGCAATATAATTCCTTCTTCTACAGGTGCAGCGAAAGCAGTAGGAAAGGTGATACCTGAGTTAATGGGCAAATTGACTGGCATGTCTTTTCGTGTTCCAACAATTGATGTTTCGGTTGTTGATTTGACAATTAATTTAGCGAAATCTGTTTCTTATGAAGAGATTAAAACCGCTGTAAAATTAGTCTCAGAAAACGAACTTAAAGGAATTTTGGGGTATACAGAAGATGATGTTGTATCTTCAGATTTTCTTGGTGATGCACGTACTTCTATATTTGATGCAAAGGCAGGAATTGCGTTGACTGATAGATTTGTTAAAGTTGTTTCATGGTATGATAATGAGTGGGGATATTCAAATAAAGTTTTGGATCTTGTTGCATACATGAAAAAAGTGAATGGTTAACTAAGAGTTAGAATTAAAGCGGTTCTATACGCTAACGGTTGTTATTTTATAGGATAAAATTAATAAAAATAGTTAATGGTTTTGCCTATGTAGGTTTTGTTTGCTAAAGTTTTTAATATTTTGGAGTGTATGTAATGAAAAAGACGCTTAAAGATGTTAATGTAAATATGAAAAAAGTTTTGGTTAGAGTTGATTATAATGTTCCTATTGATGCAAATCTTAAAATAACAAATGATAAAAGAATAGTCTCTACTATTCCCACAATAGAGTATTTATTAAGAAATAATGCAGCAGTAATACTTATGTCTCATTTGGGACGACCTAAAGGCAAGATTATGTTGGAACTTAGTTTAAAATTGATTGCTGAACATTTGAGTATGCTTTTAAAAAGGAGCGTAAAATTCGTTAATGATAAAGACTGTATAAGTTTACAATCAAAAAAAGTAGCATCTGATTTAAAATTTGGCGAGGTGCTTTTGTTAGAAAATTTAAGATTTCATCCTGAAGAGGAAGGCAAAAATATAAAGGGGGAGAAAGATAGAGTTGCGATGGATAATTTTGCTAAGGAACTTGCTTCAATGGGTGAAATTTTTGTTCAAGATGCGTTTGGAACGGTTCATAGACCTCATGCTTCAACTGTTGGAGTTGTTAAGTATGTTCAAGATGCTGTTGTTGGTTTGCTCGTTGAAAAAGAGCTAAAGTTTTTAGGAGAAGTTTTGGAAAAGCCTGTAAGGCCTTTTTTGGCAATTCTTGGTGGCGCTAAGGTTTCAGATAAGATAAATGTTATAGAAAATCTTTTAAATAAAGTTGATGCCATCATAATTGGCGGTGCAATGGCTTATACTTTTCTAAAATCACAGGGAATAAATATGGGCTCTTCTTTAGTTGAAAATGATAAGATTAGTTTAGCTATGGAGCTTATTAGGGTGGCTGAGAAGAAAAAGGTTAGTTTTTTACTTCCTGTTGATCACATAATTACGGATAAAATTGATTTTAAGGATAAGAGAGTTTTATTAGATTCAGAAATCAAAATCACTAATAAAGAAGCAATACCCGAAAAATTTATGGGGGTTGATATAGGTCCTAAGTCTATAGAAAAATTTGCGGAAGTTATTAAATCTGTAAAAACTATAATATGGAATGGTCCTTTGGGCATATTTGAAATAGATGAGTTTGCTAAGGGTACGATTAGTATTGCACGACTTGTTGCTGAAGCCTCTGGAAAAGGTACTGTGTCAGTTGTGGGTGGTGGTGATTCTGTAGCGGCAGTAGAAAAAGCTGGTGTAGATAAAAGAATTAATCATATTTCTACTGGTGGTGGTGCTTCATTAGAATTTCTTGAAGGTAAAGAATTACCTGGAATAGTAGTGTTGCCAGACAAGAAATAAACTACGTGCTTTTTAAATTAAATTTATAGGATTTATAGGTAGTTTTTTATGCGTGTGGATTTTTAGTTTAATTAATAAGTTTGTGAAATAAATTATAAAATAAAAGTATGGGTAATATCGAAATTTTGACTTTAAAAATTAAAAAAACAGTAGAAAAATTAAAACAACTTTCTGATGAGAATAATAAATTGCGAGTTGAGGTAGAATATTTAAGAAAAGAAAGTGAGCGTAATAGAAAACAATTTAGTGAGTACTTAGTGTTACGGAAAAATATCGAAATGGTTATTATAAAAATTGAAAGAATTATAAAAAAAATTGATACAATAAAGGTGTCATAATTATGGCCACGATATGTGAAAAAATTATGGGTAGAAGTATAGAATTGAGTATAGAGGATATAGACGAATTAAGTATTAACAGAGTGGTAAATTTTGTAAATGATCAATGGATGGAAGTAAAAAAAGAAAATATCAATGTTCCCGATACGCAGAAGATAGCTGCTTTGACAACAGTAAAAATAGCGGCAGAATTGCTTGAAATAAGAGATTCGCAAGAAAGTATTTCAAATAATTATGAAAAAAAAATCAAAGATCTTATCAAACAATTGGATGAAATTTGTTATGCGAATTAGAATGTTTTTTAATAATTTAATCTACGGTGTTGGTGATGTTTTAGTCGACTTTGTTCTTATAAGTTTTTTGTAGAAAATAACTGTAGAGTTATTACGCTGTTGAGTTGAGTCTATATCACTGGGGCTCAAAATAATTTTTAAACTGATTAAATCTAGCGATGTTGCGGATTTTTTATGAAACAAACAGATTTTCTTGAAAATATGATAAGTAGTAAAAACAAACCGTTAGCTGCAAGGATGTCTCCGTATAGTCTACAAGAATTTATGGGTCAAGATGATATTTTAGGACCTGGCAGACTTTTGCGCCGTTCCATAGAAACTGATAGTCTTGGTTCTGTAATTTTTTTTGGCCCTTCAGGCACTGGGAAGAGTGCTTTGGCGAAAATTATTGCTTCAATGACGAAAACACATTTTGAGGAAGTAAATGCTGTTACAGTAGGTATAGCTGATATAAGAAAAATATTAGAAGCAGCAAAATCAAGGATTGAGGTGTCAGGCAAAAAGACTATTCTTATGCTTGATGAAATTCATCATTTTAATCGTTCTCAACAAGATGCGTTACTCTCTGATGTTGAAAAGGGAACGATTACTTTAATAGGGATAACAACAGAAAATCCATTTTTTTATATTAATGCGGCAATAATTTCAAGAAGTATAGTTTTTGAGTTTCAACCTTTATCGCAAAAGGCTCTTTTGTCAATTTTAAGTTTGTCTTTAAATAATAAAGAAAGAGGTTTAGGTAACTATAATGTTAAAATATCTGATGAGGCTAAAGAACATTTAGTCTTGCATTCGTGTGGAGATGCGAGAAAACTTCTGAATGCGCTTGAAATAGGTGTACTTTCAACAAAAAGTGATATAAATGGCATAAGGAATTTTGATATTAATGTGGCCCAAGAATCAGTGCAAAAGAGAGCTTTTTTATATGATCGTTTTGGTGATGCTCATTATGATTATATCTCTGCGTTTATTAAATCAATGAGAGGTACTGATCCAGATGCGAGTGTTTATTGGTTAGCCAAAATGCTTAGTGCTGGTGAGGATCCTCGTTTTATTGCAAGAAGGATTGTAGTTTGTGCTTCTGAAGATGTTGGTGTTGCAGATCCCTTGGCTTTGACATTGGCTGTTTCTGCTTTTAATGCGATTGAATTTATAGGAATGCCTGAAGCTAGAATTATCTTAACCCAAGCTACTATTTATGTTGCTTGTGCACCTAAATCCAACTCTTCTTATTTAGCTATTGAGAGGGCTTTATCTGAAGTAAGAAATGGCAAGTTAAGAAGGGTCCCCAATCATTTAAAAGATGTAAATCGAGATGGAAAAGAGTTAGGTCATGGATTGGGATATAAGTATCCTCATGATTTTGAAGGGCATTATGTAAAACAAGATTACTGGACAGATCCAATAGAATTTTATATTCCAACAAAAGAAGGTTATGAAAAGAGAATTCGTGAACGATTACTTGAAATCAGAAAAAAGAAAAATAAGACGTAAATTTTTGGTTTTAAGAGATAGTATTGATCCAGTTTTAGCAAAATCGTATAGTGTTGATATTTTTTCCAAAATAAAGGAAGTTTTTGCATATGTACATGCAAAAACCGTTATGTTTTATTTATCTTTTGGTTCAGAAGTTGTAACGGATCTTATGGTAAATTCAGCTGTTAAAAATAAGAAAGTTGTTGTTCCAATTATACATAATTGTAATGATAGTGTTATGCAAGCTGTGAAAATTTCAAAACTTGAAGATGCATATTGTATTTCTTATGGTGTAAGACAACCTGAAATAAAAAATAACATTAACAATGTTGTTGCTAAAGATGATATAGATTTAGTTTTAGTTCCAGGCATTGTTTTTGATGTTTTGGGTTATAGAATAGGATATGGTAAAGGTTTTTACGATAGATGGCTTAGAAATGTGCCTATAAATAAAATTATGGGACTTGCTTATGATTTTCAAATTATAGATAAACTTCCGATAGAAAAATACGATATGCCTGTTGGTACGATTATTACTGAAAAGAGAATTATACAAGTTTAATTAAGGAGCTAAAGTATGGAAAATTTTGTGATGATTGTTATAGTCGCCTTTATTGCTTTAGTCTTTGGATATATTTTACATCTTATTTATTCAAAATTGAATATAAAATCAGCTGAACAAAT
Source organism: Endomicrobium sp. (assembly GCA_031262585.1). GTDB lineage: Bacteria > Elusimicrobiota > Endomicrobiia > Endomicrobiales > Endomicrobiaceae > Endomicrobiellum. Next base: position 58,245 of record JAISHK010000008.1, on the reverse strand, counting down.
TTCAGAGCAAATTATAAAAGAAGCGAAAATGATAGCTGATACAAAGTTAAAGGAAGCCCTTTTAGAAGCTAAATTAATAGTTGATAAGGAAAGAAAGGAATTTGAACATGAAATAAAAGAAAAGAAGCAGTCTATTCAAAGTATGGAGAATAAAATTAATCAACGAGAGGAAAATTTAGATCGTAAAATTGATACTGTTGATAAAAGAGAAAAAGATCTGGTAGGAAAAGAAAAAGATATTTCTTCAAAAGAACATATGCTTTCTTTAAAATTTTCTGAACTAAATAAAATGAAAGAGGAGCAGAAAAAAATTCTTGAAAAAATTTCAGGAGTAACGAGAGAAGAGGCAAAAAGAAGTCTTATAAATGAAATGGAAAAAGAAGCAAAACAAGATGCTGTAGTTTTGGCCCAGAAATTGGAGCAAGAAACTCGTGAAAATGCCAGTAAAAAGTCTAAAGAGATTTTATCTATTGCTATTCAACGTGTAGCTGCAGACCATACTGCAGATATTACAACTTCTACAGTTCAGATACCAAGTGATGAAATTAAAGGTAGAATTATAGGAAGAGAAGGAAGAAATATAAGAGCTTTTGAGCAAGCTACAGGTGTTGATGTGATAGTTGACGATACTCCTGAAGCAATTGCTATTTCAGCTTTTGATGGTGTTAGAAGGCAGATAGCAAAAATTGCATTAGAAAGGTTAATTGCTGATGGGAGAATTCATCCTGCACGAATTGAGGAAATTGTTGATAAAGTAAAAAAAGAAATGGATCAGCATCTTAAAGAAATTGGAGAACAAGCTTTAATTGAAACTGGTATTCCGTGTTTAAATCTTGAAATTATAAAACTTCTTGGGAAGTTGAAATATAGAACTTCTTATGGTCAAAATCAGTTGAAACATACGTTAGAAGTTGCGTGGCTTGCGGGTGCTATAGCTGGTGAACTTGGTTTAGATGTAATGTTTTGTAAGAAGGCTGGACTGTTGCATGATATTGGAAAAGCGGTTGATCATGATGTTGAAGGAACTCATCATCAGATTTCTGCAGATATAGCTGAAAAATATAGCGAATCACCAAAAATGGTAAATGCAATTTTATCGCATCATGAAGGTATAGAAGCTCCTGCAAGTCCTGAGGCTTTTGTTGTAGCAGCAGCAGATGCAATTTCTGCCGCAAGACCAGGTGCAAGAATGGAGTCAATAGAACATTATCTTAAACGTCTTGAAAAACTTGAAAAAATAGCTAAAGAATTTAAAGGTGTGTCAATGGCTTATGCTATACAGGCAGGTAGAGAGGTTAGAATACTTGTAGAACCTGATTCTATTGATGATAAACAATCGCAAATATTAGCTCATGATATAGCTAAAAAAGTTGAGCAAGAGTTAGAATATCCAGGGCAAATTAAAATAACTGTTATTCGTGAAACTCGTGCACAAGAGATAGCAAAATAAAGAAGAAAAGGAAAAATAGTAGTATAAAGAGATATTAAAATGTTACAATTATTTTTGTAAGACATTGTATTTGTGTGTTTTAGGACTTTATTAACAATGATGTTAGGCTTGTTTTATAGTGTTCTTTGAATAGATAATAAAATAAAATTTGTTTTGAAAGATTTTTATCTGGAAGTGTGAATTAGAGAGAGTTTTAAAGTTTATAATTTTGGGTATATATATTTTTGTGTAAAAAATGAGAATGTACAATTAAAAGTTATTATATTTCGTAAAGAAAATATGAATTTAAGTTTTACTTCTGAAAAAGGTATGAAGGTTTTAATAGTTATTACTTTAAATACAGTGATTATCAAATGGTAGTTAGTCATATTGTGCATTAGTATGGTAAAGGAAGTCTTTTATAAAGCTTATGAGAAATTGAAAAAAATGAAGTTTGAAGATTTTTTTGATAAAAATGTAAAAAAATATTTTTGATGTGCTGATGTTTTAAATAAGATAAGATTATTTCTTGCGACGAGTCAGTATTGTATGATATTTTTAAAGTAGTATTTATTGTAGTTTAGATACTAATCTTGAGATTCTTATATATTATTCTGTAATGGTTTATGGAATAAAAGCTGAAAGTAAATTTCTGAAGTTATAAAATATTTAAATATGTATAATAAAAATTTAGATGTTTTATTGTTGAAAACGGCAATCAATAGAAGATTTGTGGGCTTTAATATGGAATTTGTAACAAGAGTAATTTTTAATTCAAAAATATCAATTGTTTCTTGGGTAGGATGTAAAATTGATTTTATAATATCAGGTTTTGGTTCTGATGTCGTGTCTCAAGTGCCTTTTTCAGCTGTGGAAATAGTTTAAAGAAGAATAAATAATATGAAAGTGCGTTTAGGTAGGATACTTTAAAAGATCTCGCTTTTTAACATGATTAATTTTACATTAGATGCTTTTGCACTAAAAAACTTAATAGGTTTATATTCTTAAGAGTATTTTGAAGTTTTGTTTGATTTACAATGAAAAAGTTTCTTGTATGAAAGATATTTGGGAATGTTTTTTAAGTAATGTCAGAAAAAATGTAAGATAAAGTTTGAAAAAGATAAAAATGTTGTTCATAAATTTAATATACTCTCGCTTTATCTGTTATTAAAAGAGGTTTTTAGTTTATTTTAATGTTAATAATAAAATTTCTAAAGATTCAAGGAATATTAATATTTGAGGCATTGTTAAAATAAAATTTGATTTTAGTAATTTAAAAGTATTTGATAAAAGATTATGACTAAAATGGAGAAAATTTAGATTATTTCTAATGATAATGTAGTGGATAAAAATATTTTCTCTCTTAATTTTGAAAAAGCTTTGCAAAGATTTGAGACGACAGTCTTAAAAATGGAGAATGTTTTTCATTTAGATGATGCGTTGTCTTTATTTGCAAAAGAAGTCAATCTTGTTAAATTTTGTTCATTGAGTTAAATAAGACGAAAAAGAGAATTGAGATTATAACTTCTCCTGAACAGGTAGAGTTTTTTAAGGAGTAATATTTTGCAAGAAGAAACTGCTTTTAAAAAATATCTTAGAGAAAAAACAGAATATGTTAATTTATCGTTAAAAAAATTTTTACCTAAAGACAATTCTATTATTTCTCAAAGTATGCGTTATAGTATTTTGGCTGGCGGGAAGAGATTACGATCTATATTGGTCATTTTATCAGCCGAACTTTTTAATAAAAAAGCTCAAGACGTGATTCCTGCTGCTTGTTCTGTGGAATACTTACATACTTACTCTTTAGTACATGATGATTTACCGTCTATGGATAATGATGATATTCGTAGAGGACAGCCAACTAATCATAAAAAGTTTAATGAAGTAGTAGCCATTTTGTGTGGTGATGCTCTTCTTACTGAGTCTTTTAATCTTATTTTAAAATCAAATAGTAGTAGTAAAAATATAAATAAAGCGATAGAAATTCTTTCAAATTATAGCGGTTATAAGGGTATGATTGCAGGACAAGCAGAAGATATTCTTGCGGTAAATATTTGGCGTAATAAAAATAAACAATTTTTACAACGAAAATTAAAATTTATACAAATACGGAAAACGGCCTCACTAATAGTTGCAAGTTTGAAGATAGGAGCGGTTTTAGCAAATGCAGATAAAGAAAGTTTAAAAGCTCTTGAAGTTTATGGTATTGGTGTAGGGATGGCGTTCCAAATTATAGATGATATATTGGACGTATATGCTGACAAAAAGCTTTTAGGTAAAGAAGGTAGTGATATTAAAAATAATAAACTTTTTACAGCGATGTCTTTATATGGAAAAGCTGAAGCTGAAAAAAAAGCAAGTGAGCATATAAAAAAAGCTAAAAGAGCTATATCAATATTTAATAATAAATCTAAAATGTTTATTCAATTTGCAGATTATATAATAAGTAGAAAATATTAGTAATTATTTTATTATAATATTGTATTAATTTAGAAAAGATTTTAAAATATATACAGCAAGAAATAATTTAAATATTGTGCTTTTAGGATTTGTTATATATTTTTAATAAATTATAATTTATTTTTTTTGTATAAGATTGTAATTTTTAGTAAAACTTTATTAAAAATATTTAGTTTTAATTTAAAGGAATATTTATGCAAATAGTTAAAGAAGGGTATCCGTTTATTATAATTCCGCTTGTTTTGGGCTTAATGTTACTTATTTTTAGACTTAATAAAATGTTAAATATAATTGGAATTTTGTGTGTTGTTATTTCATTATTTTGTATATATTTTTTTAGAGATCCAAAGATATATGTAACTAAGGGTGATGGTTTAGTTTTATCGCCATGCAATGGTAGAATTTTGGAAATAAGTGAAAATGAGGAAGAAAAAGTAATAAGAGTGTTTTTATCGGTTTTTGATGTCCATTTGCAACGCTCACCTGTTTGTGGTAAAGTTATAAATATTGAACATAAAAATGGTAAATTTTTAAAAGCTATGGATTCTGAGGCTCATATGCTAAATGAGCAAAATATTATTACTATAGAAAATAAAAATGGCCAATATATTGTTAAGCAAATTGCTGGGATACTTGCAAGGAGATGCGTAACGTGGGTAAAAGTTGGGGATGTTTTAAATGTAGGGGATAAAATAGGAATGATAAAATTTAGCTCCCAAGTTGATTTACATTTACCTAAAAATATTAGTATTAAAGTAAAGCGAGGCGATAGAGTTATTTCAGGCGTGACAATTTTTGCAAATTTGAATAATAAAGAGACTAGTTATGGGCGAAAATTTTAAAAAAGGCATTTATATATTACCAAGTCTTTTTACGTGTGGAAATATGTCTTGTGGTTATTTGTCTATAATGTCTTCTATAGATGGGTATTTTACAAGGGCAGCATGGCTCCTTGTACTTTCTGTGGTTTTTGATATTGTAGATGGTAGAATAGCAAGGCTTACAAAAACAGTTAGTAAATTTGGAGTTCAGCTGGATTCGTTAAGTGATTTATTATCTTTTGGAATTGCCCCGTCAGTTATGATGTATCAACTTGTTTTAAATTCTATGGGGAAATTAGGTACAGCAATTGCTATATTTTTTGTTTTGTGTAGTGCTTTAAGACTTGCAAAATTTAATGTTCAGAGCCAAGAAAGAGTAAATCATAATTTTTTTATTGGATTGCCAACTCCCGCCTCGGCTGGACTTTTAATATCTTTTGTATTGAGTTATGAACTATTTATCGCAGAACCCGGAAGTTCTTTAACGTTTAAAACAATCCCTATTTTGATAAAGAGTATGCCGATGTTTTTTAAAGTAATGCCTATTATAATGGTAATTTTATCCTTGCTTGAAGTTTCAAATATTCCATATACATCATTTAAAAAAATAAAACTTTCAAAACCTAAAGCGTTTAGACTTTTAGTTTTGTTAATTCTTCTTATATTTCTTATTATAACATTTCCACAAAATATTATTTTTATACTTTTTAGTTTGTATGCTTTATCCGGAATAGTTGGTGTATGGACAAGATATTATAGAATTTTAAATAAAAAAAAGAGATTATGTAAGGGAGACATTAATGACAATTGAACAACTTTTAATTTTGATTAAACCAGATGGAATTAAAAAATCTTTAACTGGGAATATTTTAACTAAACTTTCTGAAGCAAAAATGATTATTATAGGTGCAAAGGTTGTCAGAGTAAGTAGAGAGTTAGCTGAGGCTCATTATTGTCAGCTTAAGGATAAGTCTTTTTTTAGTGAACTTGTTGATTATATTCAAGGATACATATATGGAGAACCTTGGAATAGAGTATTGGCTTTTGTTTATCAAGGGAAAGATGCTATCTCAAAAATGAGGGAAATTGTTGGTAGTACGAATCCTGAAGAGGCTGATGCTCTCTCAATTAGAGGTTCGTACGGAAGAATTACAACTAAAGGTGTTTATGAAAATGTTGTTCATTGTTCTTCTGATATTTCAGATGCTGAAAGAGAAATCAAATTATGGTTTCAGCCTAAAGAAATAATTGATTCCATATATGCTACAAAGAAAATTTTGGTAAATAATGAAGAAAAAATAATTTGGGCATAAATTCCTAGATAATGATTATAATCATATCTAAATTGTTAGTATTTTGGTTTGTAATAATAAGCAGTTTGTAAAGAATTTTGTTTTAGTTGACAATTTTTAAATATGGAAAAGTTTTTCTTTTAAGAGTATTTTTATAAAAGTATAAGTTTATAGTGAAAATGTTTATGAAGGAGTTAGGAATGTCTACGCATGTTGAAATGTTTATAAAAGAAATGAAAGAACTTTTTGAGCCTACACAGGTTTATATAATGGATGGTTCTCAAGAAGAAGCGGAAAACCTAGTGGCGATAGCAGAAAAATCTGAAGTTGATGGAAGAGTTGTTTTAAAAAAGCTAAACAATAAAGAATATCCAAATTCATATTATCACTGTTCTAATCCAAATGATGTTGCTCGTACAGAGCATTTAACTTTTGTATGTACAGCTAATAAAGATGAAGCTGGACCTAATAATAACTGGATAAATCCTAAAGAAGCAAAAGAAAAAATGACAGGTTTTTTTAGAGGAGCAATGAAAGGAAGAACTATGTATGTTATTCCTTTTGTTATGGGAACTCCTAAATCAAAATATGCAAAAAATTGTGTGCAAATTACTGATTCAGTGTATGTTGCTTTAAGTATGAGAATTATGTCTAGAGTTGGTAAACAGGCAGTTGAAAGAATTGGCAATTCTTGTGACTTTTTTAGAGGAATACATTCAATAGGTGATTTAAATCCTAATAGAAGATTTGTTATGCATTTTCCAGAAGAAAATCTTGTTATGAGTTTTGGTTCTGGATATGGTGGTAATGCTTTACTCGGTAAGAAATGTTATTCTTTAAGAATAGGTTCGTACTTAGGTTATAAAGAAGGTTGGCTTGCTGAACATATGATAATAATAGGTGTTCAATCTCCTGATAGTAAAATAACATATTTTTTGGGTGCTTTTCCGTCTGCATGTGGGAAGACAAATCTTGCTCTTTTGAAGCCTAGGTCTAGAGGATATAAAATTTGGACTTTGGGTGACGACATAGCCTGGATTAATATTGGTAAAGATGGACAACTTTATGCAATTAATCCCGAAACTGGTTTTTTTGGAGTGGCTCCTGGCACAGGATTTAAAACAAATCCTGTTATGATGCAAACTTTAAAAAATAATAATTTTTTTCCAACGTTGTTTACAAATACCGCTATAGATACTGACAATAATACGCCTTGGTGGGAAGGTATTTCTGATAATATAGTACAGAATTTAGTTGATTGGCAAGGGCAAAAATATGATAAAAATTCCAGAAAGTCAGCAGCTCACCCTAATTCAAGATTTACTGTTTCAATTTATAATTGCCCTACCCTTTCTCATGAATACGATAATCCAAATGGAGTTCCTATTTCAGGAATAATTTTTGGTGGACGTAGAAAAAGTACAATTCCACTTGTTTATGAAGCAAAAGATTGGAATAATGGTGTTTTTATAGCTTCTATAATAGGTTCTGAAACTACTGCCGCTTCAAGTGGACAAATTGGTAATATCAGAAGAGATCCAATGGCTATGCTTCCTTTTTGCGGATACAATATGGGAGACTATTTTCAGCATTGGTTAAATGTCGGTAATAGAGCAAAGAAACTTCCTAAAATATTTATGGTTAACTGGTTTAGAAAAGATGAGAATGACAAATTTTTATGGCCTGGATATAGAGAAAATTTTAGAATTGTAAAATGGATGATAGATAGAATTGAAGGAAAAACGGGAGCTAAAGAATTTGAAATAGGATTATTCCCTGAAGAAGGAGCTATAGATTTAAATGAGTTGAATATAGATAAAGAAACGATAAAAAAATTATTTAGAGTAGATAGAGAGGATTGGAGAAAGGAAATTGTTATGATAGAGGAATTTTATTCTAAATTCGGTGATAAAATACCTATAGAATTAAGGAATTGTCTTGCAAAACTTAAAGAAAAGTTTAGGATTTAATGTTAAATTTTAAATTTATTTAGTTTTGTTTTTGAAATTAAAGTAGGCAATTTTAATATTTGTTATTTTTACTTCTCACATATAATGGTTAAATTTACAGATAACCATTCCTTTGACAATTTTCTTCGATGACATTGTTTGTTGTCGATATAATGAGAATTGTTTTAGGTGGTAGCGATGAATGTCATGGTGAAAATATTGAGAGTTTATTATCCTTAATCGTTTATAATATTGTAATTCTAATTTTTTTAAAATGACTTTTGTTAAAAGTGTTGAAAAGATTAAAATTTCAAAAAATGTTTTTTCTTGAGTAAAGTAGTATATAATGAGTAATAGTATATAAATTTAAAAAAAACTGTATTTTGAGTAGTAATTTTATTTATTAATTGAATGTCACAATATATTCGATATTTTTTCTTAGTCTGTTTTAGTTGAAGCCAGAGTTCAAAAAATTAATAAACGTAGTAATGGAGGGTTAAAATTACGGTGATAACAGTGGGTTTTGGCGGCCTCCCTCAAGGACTATGTAAATAAGTACTATATTCTAGTTTATTAAAATTTAAGGAAGAAGTTAGTTTAAATAATTTTAAATATTTGTATGGTGATGGGAAGTTGTAACAATTACAAGTAAATTTGATATTTAAAAATGATAAATAAGAAATAATAGGCAACAGAATTATAAAAATAAACAAGAAGTAGATTTTTTATTTTATATGATAGTAAAGCTCTTATATAGGGATGTTTAATCAAGCGAGGAGATAAGATAAGTAAGTTTTATAAGTAAAATGTTTGTGTAGGTAAATGATATACCGCATAGTACTCTCTATTAAAATAGAATTTATAAGTTTGGAGCAATTGCAATGTTGAGAAGTATAAATTCATGAGATTATGTTTATTATAATTTATAAACTAGATTAGGTAATATGTTCACTTATTTATCATCAACTATATGTAGGAAGTATAAATTATAAATTTTAGAATTCAATATAGGCTTATTTATTGATATAAATCCGGTTAAAAGTTAAATTTAGCAATATGGAAAATACATTGTTTAACAGTATTGATAAATAATATGTTCTGATTTTAGTAGAGGTAATGTAACATATTAAACTTGAAGTTAGTGTGCGTGTGATCGTATAGATTTAAGAACATAATTTTTGATGCAAATGATATAACAAATGAAGCATTTTAAATATTATGAGTGCTAAAAATAGAATAACGGTATTGTATTTTCATATTATAATCAAAAAGTTTGTGTTGACGTCAGTTCTGATTTGTAGAACTTATGTGGCTTATGTGAGTTTAAAGTATTTAGAAAGAATAGAAGTTGATATGAATAAAATATATATAATTGCACAAAAGAGAAAAGTATCATTATTTAAAGTAAATTTAGAAGTTGCATTTCATTTGTGCTAGAGGTTAGCAATGCAATCGTTTGGTAGTAGTGTGATGTTGGTTAAGTGCATATAACATAACAAGAAACTAATAAAATATAGAGAATGTGAAATTTGTTTAAAATGTCAGCAAAAATATTGAATGAACTATTTCTGATTTTGGGAACATGTTTTTATTGGTAATTCTGTAACAGGCGATAGTGGATGCGTTATATTTATTGGTAGTGTTATAATTACAAATTGATGAAAAAGTGACTTAAAATTAATAGAATAAGTAAATAACAGCAGTGCAGTATGATAAATGACTGAATGAAATATTGTAAATAGAAACTAAATGTGCTTATTTATTTGTTAGAATATAGTGGTTATAATGTTTAATAATTAGAATGGTGTTCTGTTGTTATATAATAAACACATGGAAGAGTAGTATTTAGTGATGATATTTTCTTTATCGTGAGAAGAATTGATTTAGAAGATACTTTATTCTTTAATTGACAAATAAGGAATTTTTACAGTCTCTATTTGTACAGATAGTATTTTACTAGTTTTAAGAAAGATAGACTTATTTTCAAATTACTAACATTAGAAAAAGTTATTGAATATCTTAAAAGTAAGTTCACAAAACGAAAATTTTTATTTAATTATCATTTGTTATATAATATAGGTCAATAAAACGAGATAAACTTATGTGTTTATTAGATTAGGATACTGAAGCTCCAAAAATTTCGTAAAATCATTATGTTAATTCAATAAGAGTAAAAATCAAAACTTTGAAGCAAATAAGCATTCAATAACATTTAGTTTTAAAAAATAGATTTTAATTGTACTTAAACTATTAAATAAACCTGAAGGTATAAACAAAGTTAATGTGATAAGATTCTTTAAAGATTTGAATCAAATATCTTGAATTGTGTTGAATATTTTTTTTACTAAAACTTTTAAAAGTGTGAAAAATTGTTTTATTTCAAGAATACTTTAAAGAGAGTAGTTGTTTCTTTCTGTAGTTCTAAAATATCAATAATTTAAAAACAGACATTAACAAACTATTAAGATAAATTAAAAAATTTTTAAGCAAAAAACTGAATTTATAAAACATCAAAAAGGGAATAGAAAATTTTTTGCAAAATCTGTTAAAAAATTAATAACTTCTATTAATGTGTGATCAGGTGGAATTATTTCAAGAAATTTGTATTTTTACCACGGAAATGGGCGATTTGAAAGATTTTAGAATGGGTACAAATAATAACGATAAAATTAAAAAATTTAATAATCATCAATCCATTTAAACGGGTGGCTGACGGGACTTGAACCCGCAGCCTTCGGCTTCACAAACCGACGCTCTAACCAATTGAGCTACAACCACCAACAAAGGAAACGTCTCCGACGTGAGTTGAACACGTAACCTACTGCTTAGAAGGCAGTTGCTCTATCCAGTTGAGCTACGGAGACTTCATAAAAGCAAATGCTAACTGAGCATTGTAGCAAAATCATATAATTACGTCAATTATTGTTTTGTTTTTTATCAACTGACTGGGCGATTTCCGCAGCAGCAGTAATCAAACTTTGTTGTTCTAAATCGTCAAGCAGTAAAGAGGTTAAAGCTTTTGCAACTTCTTCTTCTTCAAAGGCAATTTTAAATATTCCTATTTGATTTAAGCTTTCCTTATAATCTAAAAATCTTGCTCTTACAAGTATACGTATTTTAGGGTTTAAACTGAAAGCAAGTGTAGCAGTTTCTGTTGTTATTATTAAAGAAGGTATTGTAATAATTAAATAATCTGCATATTTAATACCTGCCTCAACTAAAATTTCTTTTTTTGTTGAATTTCCATATATTGCAGCCTGTCCTTGTGTGCTTAAAGAATTAACGGTATCAATGTTTATTTCAATAATGATTGGTTTTACATTTTGTTTTATTAATGCTTTTGTAATTTGTTTCCCAGTAGGTCCATAGCCTATAACGATGGCGTTTTTTTGAGTAAGACATTTTTCTATCGGGAGTAAATTTTTTGCAATTTGTTGATTTTTATTTCCTTTTTTGTCAGCAAAAAAATTCAAAATTCGCCATATTTTTTTTTTAGAACGAAGAAACTGTTCTATATCAGGAACTTTTTTAAAAATCGACGGATTTAATGTTATTGATATAATGGCACAAACCACTATGGAATTATAAATAACATCTCCTGCCAAATTTAAACGTTTTGCCTCTTGAGCTAATATAAATGAAAATTCTCCAACTTGTGCAAGTCCTGCAGCAACTATAAGAGCAGTCCTTGGTGAGTATCCTAAAACTAAAACGACAAGCATTGCTATTAAAGGTTTAACAAGTAAAACAACTCCAATGCATGTACATATAAGTAAAGGGTATTCAACTACAAATTTTAAATCAAGTAACATGCCAACAGCAAGAAAAAATAATACGGCAAAAGCGTCTCTAAGTGGAAGAATATCAGCACCAGCTTGATGACTTACTTTGCTTTTCCCAACAACCAATCCTCCTAAAAATGCTCCTAAAGCAAACGAAGTTTGAAATACTACAGCCGCTATAATTGCAGTGGCAAAAGCTATGAATAAAACTGTAAGTGTAAAAAGTTCTTGAGAACGTGTTTTTACAACTTTTAATAATAACCAAGGTACAAATCGTCCTCCGCCTTTTATAACTAGAATCCAAAGTGCGATTACACGAAGTAAAGCAATACCTATTGCTTTGAATATTTCGAAACTTCCTATTACATCATTACTTGAACTAGAAAGTAAAACTGAAAGACTTGGTAAAATAACAAGTATTAATACCGTTAAAATGTCTTCTACAATAAGCCAGCCTATTGCTACATGGCCATGTATTGTATTTAATGTGTCATTGTCTTCTAAAACTCTTAACAGTACAACTGTGCTTGCTACTGAAAGTCCCAAACCTAATATAATAGAGGCTTTAAAATCTATTCCCAACATAATACCTAGCAATGTTCCAAGAGCGGTAGCAGTGGCACTTTGTATAATTGCACCAGGAATAGCTACTCCTTTAACTGCCACAAGATCATCAATTTTTAAATGTAATCCTACACCAAACATCAAAAGAATAACTCCGGCTTCAGAAAGTTGAAATGCTAATCCATAATCTGCTACAAATACTGGAGATGTAGGGCCTATTAAAAATCCTGCTAAAAGATATCCTACAATAGAAGAGAACCCAAGTCTTTGTGTTATAAAACCAAACATTAAGGCAAGAGCAAAACCTATACCCATAATTCCTAATAATTGATATTCGTGCATTCAAACACCACCTGAATTTTGTAATGCGCATATTATAACAAAAATATGGTTGTTTATATAGTGTTACACAAATAATAATTGTTAATTTTGGTACTTATAAAAAGAACAATTTTATAAGTATTTCTTTTGTTGTATATTTATAATTTTTTGCATATGTTTCTAGTTGTTATGGTAAAGAATTATTATAAATGTTATTAATAATCAAACTTCGATCTTTGTTACTTAATATATTTTTATCATTAAAATTTGTATCATTTGTTTATGCTACAATTCTTAAAGTTCTATGGTAACGATTTATTTAAAATACTATTTTACGATATTGATATAATTTATAGCCAGCTAAAATGATTGTTAATATAAACAATATATATTTTAATAGTTGTAATAATTTTAAAGACATTTATGTTGTTCTCTTTCTGGAACAATATTGTAATTACTGTGTGTTAAAGACTGGATAATTACCTTCATTTTCAATTTTTTATTGAGAAGATAAATTGAGTGTAACAGAAATTTTTGTATTATCTGTTACTTGAAACAGATATCTGTTGTTGACTGAAATTGATATATAGTGAGAATTTTTGTATTGTTTTTAGAACTTTTAGATAAGTTGTTATCTTCAGTTTCATTAATATTTTTATGTTTTTTACAGAAAGGTATCAGTAAATTTAAATAAGTTAATAAAGTTTTTTTATCTTCATGAATAACTTTTTCTTAATTGAAGTTCTTAATGTAAGTTTAGTTTATAAATTGTAAATTAAACTCTATTAACAGTGCGCAAGTTCTTGTTAAATTTAAATTATCAAGAATGTTTTTATTGTGTGTTCCAACTTTTTCAAAGTATAAATTAAAATATATTCTTGTTTTACAATATTTAAGAATTGTATAATAGAATTTTCTTGTATGTTTTGAAATACAATTATAATAGTCGTTTATACTGAAAGGAATATTTAATGTACTTTAGATGTAGAATGATTAGTTTTTTAATAGTCTTAATTACATTTTCTTCAAGTTTAATTTTTGCAGGACAGGTTATTAATATAAATCATAATGTAGGACATACCGTTTATGGAAATGGTAAATTAAGTGAAGATGGTGCAATTCCTATTAATAGTAGCTTAGTAGGCAATAAGGTGAACATTAATGATGGAAGTATTAATGGTGACATTATAGGGTCATTTTCCAATACAATTGTAAAGGATAATATTATTACAATAAATGGCGGTGTAGTAAATGGTGAAATTTTTGGTGCTGTATCAAAAAATAAAAATGGTGTAGTTGGATTAGCTGAAAACAATACTGTTATAATTAATAATGCCCAAATTTTTAAGAATGTTTATGGTGCAAAAATAGATATTGGTAAAGCTAATAATAATAGAGTAATAATAAACGGCGGCAAAATAGAAGATGTACTTGTTTTTGGAGCGTGCATTATTGAAGGACCTGCAATGAATAACAAAATATCGATCTCAACAAATAAGAATGTAAATATTAAATTTATTTGCGGCGGATTAACTACAATATGCAATAAATATAATACATTTACAGGTAATACTTTAAATATTAAAACATCTGGATTAATAGTTACTAAGGGCATCAGTAAAATTCAAATTTATAATTTTTATTTACCTGCTAACTTAAAATCAGGTGATGTAATGCTTACAGTTAATGGAGGAGGGCAAGAAGTTTATTTAATTGATAATGGTTCTAATATTGCTATTGATAATACACCAAAAATGTTAGAACTTCAAGACACAATAATAAATGTATATAGAAGTATTAATTATGATAAACTTATACCAGGCAATAAAATTACTCTCATTGAAAGTAATCCAGGCTTTTTGGGAAAAATGAGAGAAGCTAAATTTATTTTGAAGCAAGGTTTTGCAACTCTTTACGATTGTGATATATCTTTAGAACATAATACTTTAAATATTATTGTAAAAAAAGAGAAATTTAATAAACAAACAATAGCTTTTTCCGAAGGATATATTCAAGCTATTTCATTTATAAATCGTGGAACTGACTTTATAACAAATTGCAAATTGTCAACAATATTAGAAAGTGTTAGTCAAAATGCTTCAGCATCTATTGCAGGCTTTGGAATATATTCTTATGACAAACATGAATACAGATCAAAGGCAAATTTTAATACGAACAGTAATTTGTTTCTTGGTGGTATAGTTAAAAAAATCAATTTGAAAATTGGCTACTTAATGTCCAGTTTGTTTTGTGAATATGGTCTTGGAGATTATAATACGTTTGATAGCTTTGAAGATACTACTATTGCATCGATAGAAGGATATGGAAATGATCGATGCATTGGCTGTGGATTATTAGAACGATTTAGTTTTAACAATGGATTATACAGTGATATTTCTTGGCGTATCGGTATAATAGAAAATCATTTTTTAAGTCCTTATATGCTCGGTTCTAATGATGATATGATTGCACAATACAAGTATGATTCTTTGTATTATGGTGCACATTTTGGAATTGGTTATTTATGTAATTTAGTAGGTAAATTTGGACTTGATACATACTGTAGATATTTTTCCACTTATATTGCAGACAAAGATGTTTCTTTGCCTGATGATGGACTAATCAAATTTGCTAATGTAAAATCTAATAGGTTTCGTATAGGGATAAAATTATTCTATGATTTAAATAAATTATTTAACTTTTGTGGTGGATATGCAATTGAAAATGAATCTGATGGAACTGTTAACGCAAGTATTGCAGATAAAAGTATTGAATCACTTAATTTAAAAGGTAACACTAGTGTAATTGAAATTGGTTTTATAGGAAAGAATGGCGATTTTTGTATAAATTTACAAGGGAGTGGAGGTTTGCGTAAAAGTTTTACTGGTATGGTAAAAATTTCATTTGATTTTGTTGACTATTTTGAACGATTTATAGGTTTTTCTATAAAAAAATTTAAAAATGAGAAAAAAGGATATTTCGATGAAACTTTTGATATGTCAACGCGAGAATGTTTTAATAGAACTTTAGAAATAATTAGAATTTTTGGTGCGAGAGTCACTCATAAGAATTTGAAAGAAGGATATATAATAGCTTTTGATTTTTCAAAGAGCTTTAATGATTATTGTTTAGATTCAACTGAAGTTGGTATCTTTATAAAAGATATAGGAAATGATAAAATAAAGGTTGAAGTAATTTCAAATAATAATGTGTTAGCTAAGGAATTTTCTAATAAATTTTTTGAGATGTTATTACGAAAAAAATCTTAAAAAATGACAATAATTAATGGAGGTTTTTAGTATGGCAAGAATTGTAAAGATTTTAGGAAGAGAAATTATTGATTCTCGTGGAAATCCAACAGTTGAAGTTGATGTTGAACTAAATGATGGATCTTTCGGACGTGCATCCGTTCCTTCAGGCGCTTCAACTGGTTCACGAGAAGCTCTAGAACTTAGAGATGACGATAAAAATAGGTTTGATGGTAAAGGTGTCTTAAAAGCAGTTTCAAATATAAATAATGTAATCATGCCTAAACTCATAGATTTTGATATAACAAAACAACAGGAAATAGATAATGTAATGATAAAACTTGATGGCACTGATTTTAAAAGCAGTTTAGGTGCAAACGCTATTTTGGGAGTATCTCTTGCTTGTGCTAAAGCTGGTGCAAATTCAAGTAAACTTCCTGTATATGAATACGTGCGAGAAATTTATAATCTCAAAAACGATAAATACATTTTACCAGTTCCTCTGATGAATATTGTTAATGGTGGTGAGCATGCAGATAATAATGTTGATTTACAAGAATTTATGATTGCTCCAATAAATGCTGAGAATTTTCATCAAGCTTTAAGAATAGGATGCGAAGTTTTTCATAGTTTAAGAAAAGTTTTAAATAAGAAAGGTTATTCTACTGGTGTTGGAGATGAAGGAGGATTTGCTCCGAATTTAACGTCTAACGCACAAGCACTTGAAGTTATATGTGAAGCTGTAAAATCTGCTGGATATGATGTGGGCAAGGATATAGTTTTTGCTTTAGATGTTGCCGCAAGTGAACTTTATAAGAATAATAAATATACTCTTGATGGTGAAGTTGAAAATAAAATTAAAACTTCAAAAGATATGATAACTTTTTATAAAAATCTTTTATCAGAATATCCTATTATCTCTATTGAAGATGGATTAAGTGAGGTAGATTGGGATGGATGGAAAGTTCTAACTGAGGAATTTAAATCTAAAGTTCAACTCGTAGGAGATGATCTCTTTGTTACAAATACAAAAATATTTAAAGCCGGAATAGATAAAGGTATTGCGAATTCAATACTTATAAAAGTTAATCAAATAGGTTCTTTATCAGAAACTATAGCAGCTGTTCAAATGGCGTATAAAGCTGGATATACAGCAATTATATCTCATCGTTCTGGTGAAACAGAGGATAATATTATTGCTGATTTAGCTGTAGCTCTTAATACAGGACAAATTAAGACTGGATCAGCATCAAGGACAGATAGAATGTGTAAATATAATCAACTTTTAAGAATTGAAGAAAAATTAGGTAGTAAAGCAAGTTACTTAGGCAAAAAAGCTTTTTCAAGTATATGCTAAAATATAGAATTATATAGATATAATATAGGTATAATAAGACCAGGGTTAAATTACTAAACTTGGTTTGGCTTATATGGGTATTGTAGTTTGATAAAAGCATTTTGTATATTCAGTTATATATTTTATGAAAAAATTAAAAATTCGTTATATTATTTTTATAGTTGTCATATTAATTTTGACTTTTAATGACGGTAATAGAACGCTTGTGAGGCGTTTTTTTGAACAGAACAGATTAAAATCAGATTTAAAATATGCACAATATCAAAATGATTTATTAAAAAAAAGAATATATTATCTTGAAAATGAGCCGTCTTATTTAGAGAGAATGGTTCGTAGCGAGTTGGGTGTTTGTTTGCCTACGGAAATAGAATATAGATTTTCGTCTAAAGATTGATATAAATATCATAATATATACAGTGTATAAGGGGATATGTGTCTTTTTCATAATTGATTATTTTCTGTCTGTAGAATAAAATGTATGTGTTTAAGCAGAAAGACATTTGTAGTTTATTTGACTGGATAAACTATAAGCATCTGGGTTGGTTTATAAGAGCGAGTTTTACATACATAATATCTAAACTAGATTCGTTCAAATTTTTTAACAAATTTAAAGTCTTTAGTAAACATAATAACTACCATACCAGAGTATAATTATTTGTTTTTTAATAAATATTATCTGTCTATTTTAACAAGTTATTTTAAATTCTTTAAATTCACCTTTATACAGATAGTCATCATATCATTAGCTTGCAAATTTAATCATGTTTTGAATAAAATAATATATAAAATAAGGAGTTGTTGAACGGAATGTTCCTAAAAGCATTGCAAATCTGAAAGCATAGTTAATAATCTATTGAACGCATTGCATAATTTAGAATTAAAATAGAATTTTTTGGGTATTGGTGTTTTTTGTTTGTTTTATTTCATTAGGTACAAAAACTTTTGAAGTTTTTACTTTAGAATATAATTTTATTATTATTTATTTTGTTATTTAGTTGTCTTTATAGTATCAGATTTTTTTAGGTTATCAAAAAATAATGCTCCGATTTAAAGTATCATAGTTTTCATCAAATGGTTTTTTGACTTATTTAATAAATGATAATATTTTTAAAGTTCAGGTTTTAAAATTTTAGTGGAACCATTATATTCTATCTTTGTAACGTGACTTTCTGAAGACGTTACTTTTTCATAAATAATCAATAAGTCAGAGACTAGTAGCTTCTTTGATAGATAAATAATCTGTATTTTTTAACGTACTAGTTTATATATAAAATAAAACGCACACTATATAAATAAAATTTGAGTTTTTATCTCTATTGAATATTATGAATTTTATGATATATATTTTAATTTAGATAATTTAAGTCTTGTTAAATTATTAAACAGCAGAAAAATTACATTTATATGTCTTTCCTTTTGCATAATCCACACTAGCAATCAAAAATATGGAAATTACATGAATGTATTAAAGGGGATCTAAAAATTCTACGGTAAAAAATATGCTTAAGACTATAAAGAAGTATTTAATGTGATTTTTAGTAACAGTAAAAAATAATGGCGAAAATTTTCTTTACGGAAACACGAATTTTTAAAAAGTATATAAAATTTTGATATTATTCCAATTAAGTAGATCATAATTATATAATAAGTAATGAAGAGGTATTACACAACAATTAATACATTAAAATATTGTAATATATATGACAGGTATATATTATTAAATTTATTTCATCTTTTTAAAGAAAATTAGATAATTTTCATTTACTAACATTTTATTTTTATTTTGCAAATCTGAGAAGTAAAGGTCATCAATATAAATTTATTCAATATTAATATTAATCATTTTTTATTGTATATTTCAATATAAAGAACTTTGAGAAAAAAGGTCTTATACATGAATACAACCTTACTTTTCATTTCAATAATTTGACAAACGTTCTTATAAAATAACTGAATATCAACGAAAAAACAAATAATTTGTGTAGATTTTAAAGACAAAACTCATGATAATTTAGTGAAAATAACATATACAGATTATTCATATAGATAGATTTATTTGATATAGATTATTAGGATAAAAATCTAAAATTATATCTGAGTTTACTAATTGTAATGTATAAAAATTATATGGCTTAGAAAAGTTTGTGGTGAATTTTGATATAAAATAAAAGAATTGTTCTTGCTTATTTTAATATTAATAAAATTATTGTCACAGATATAGTATATTATAAGTAATTATATTTCAAATAAATTTAAAATGAAGTATTTATAAATAAGAGAAACAAAGTCTTTATAATTATTAAAACCTAAAAGATATGATAAACTTGTCTCATCTATACTACAGATATCACAAAAAGATAGTAGTTGGATTAGATTATATTCGATGGAATTTAGAAAATTTTCCCTTATGGCAAATAATATAAAAACACGATTGGGTTGAACTTGTAGTAAAAAGAAATAATTTAGATTTCAAGGAAGAAAGTTGTAAACTAACAGGTGAATGCAAAATAGTTAAACACATTGATCTAATGATAATTTGAGAGAAAGGAAAGTTATATTAAGAAAGACAAAACTTTAGCTAAATGTTGAAGGAGTTAAAATTTAATTTAAAAAATAAAACATACATTTTTGACATTTTTTAAATCTATAAAAATATTGAATTTAATAGTTGGACAACAAGATTAATTTAAAAAGTAGAACTATTTTTTTAACAATAATTTTAAACGTGTAAATAAATTACACATGTTTTTGAAGATGTTGAAGAAAGATACATCTAAATTATTCATTACTAATCAAAAACTAAATCACAACACCACCTAACCTTGGAGAGATAGGGATTCGAACCCTAGTTACCCTTTCAGATAAACAGTCTTTCCAGGACTGCGCTTTAAACCACTCGGCCATCTCTCCAGAGAATTTATATCTTTATATATAATTTATTTTATTGTTCATAATTTTATAATATTATAAATTCATATTCAAATTTTTGATTAATTAAAAAATATTTCTTTAAAATATTCATGCTATATTCTACTCATTTAACATTTTTATGTAAAATTGAACAATCAAAAATGTTATAATCAGATGTTGTATCTGTGCTAAAGTTATAAGTAACGTGCTAAAAATCAACATAAAGAGTTGAATTAAGTACATTGGTGGAAAGTAGTATCAGCATAATTGAAATATACTCGTATTTTTATATATAATAACTGTTGATGCATTCTGTGAAGTTTTTATGTTGCTGCCATCGTCTAGCGGTTTAGGATGTCGCTTTCTCAAGGCGAAGATCACGGGTTCAAATCCCGTTGGCAGCGCTTTATAAGTTAGATTAATTTATGTGCGCCCATAGCTTAATTGGATAGAGCATTTGACTACGAATCAAAAGGCTAGAGGTTCAACTCCTCTTGGGCGCGCTTGGTTTCTAAGGATCATTTATAAAGAGCGATAAATTTTATTAAAAACTTGAAACTCCCTATATAGACTCGGATAGTAAAAGTTCAGCAATTATTAAAAAATCTAGATAAAATTGTATCTGTTTTAGAAGAACACAGAGAAGAGTGTGTGTTTTTAAATTATCAGTAAGATCATTTAGACAAAATTTTAAGGTGAATTTTTAAAAAAATTGAAGTATATTCTAATGGGTATGAGGTATAGCAATATAATTAGCACAGAATTCAAAAAAGAAAAGTTAAAAATTTAGTAGGTATATTACAAATAATAATCCTAAAAAAATTTAGTTTTTTTCATATTAGATCTTTAGAATCGTAAATAACTTAGAGAAATAGATAAATATATTAAATTCATTTAAGAGTTAGATGCAATAGTTATATTTTTGTTCCATCGTGTTAACTTTAAATTTTCTTTCTTTAGTTTTTTATTTAGTACAATAAATGAAACGTAAAAAGGCAAAGATTCTCAAAAGCAATATGAGTTACACAGACGTGTTTAGTTTTTGAGTATATGTATAAAAAGATTAATAAAGAACAAAAGTTTTTGAATAGATGAAGTATTGAAAAAAATAATCTTATTCTATTTCCAATTTTTATGTAAGTTTCATAAGATAAACATTCTCTATAATTTTTTGTTAGATAATTATGGATGAATAAAGTATTTATTACTTACATAATGCTAATTGTGACGAAAAATTGACTTTTTAATACATAACTTTAAAACAAGTTTATAAACACTTCAACTCTTCTATTTAATGCTTTTTCTTTTTTTTGTTTTGATTTGAGTAAATCGATTTTCCAAATTCTATTTTCTTTATCCTCTCATAAGGATAAAAGGTGTTCTATATTTCGCAAATTCTTTATACATAGCAATATAATCAGTTCTTGCTAAAGACAATTTGTAATTATATTTGTCGTTACAGTTGAATCTATATGATTTCTATATTCTAATCTTTTGATAATAATATTTTAAAATTTTTCATGCTAATTTATCTATTTCAACAATGATTTCAAACTTAAATCGACCCTATTTCTTCATTAAATAATGCAGCTTTAATTATTTATTTTACTTTTATCTAAAAGGTCTTGTAAGGAAGCAAAATGGCAGTTGGTAAAAATTTATGAAATCATGTACAAGAACTATCCACTCACTTTCATAGTTATAATTTACAAAATAGGATTTTGGCAATCACTATAAATACTTTTTGTCAAAACTTGTTTTTCGGAAAATTATATCTAATAAGTTTGTACATTCTTTTACAAAATTAAGATATAAAATGAATCATGCGTATATATTCTACTTTACTTAATAATCTACACCTAAAAACACATTGTCATCAGTGCATATTTAATCACTAGGATGTTATTCTAAATAAATGATTGATGTGTCATTGGTTGTGTAGGTATTTTCGAATATTTCTTAATGTGTAACCATATTTTTTTGAGTATAATCTCTTGAGTATAACAATTTAATTCGTGGTGATATAATTATTATTAAAACCAATTTTGCACATTCTATAATACTACACTTAAATTGTTAGAAATATAGACTTTTGCGTCATTTCAACTTTGTGTAGATCTAGCAAGTTGCATCTATCACCATATTCAGATCAAGACATTGTTACAACATAAGTTAAATAATTTATTAGAAATTTTAATTTTGTTGTAGCATTACTGTTATTTGTAATAATCTAAATTTTATGCATATTTGTAATGCTGTATATTGTTAATTGTTTGATTTTAATCGTCATTTTGTCTATTAAATTATTTTATTAATAACATTTTTTTAGTAAATCTTCTATATTTGTGTAGTTCTATAAGTTTTATTGCAATTTTATTATTAGTACTATATAACTTTATAAATACTCAAGAAAAATTCAAGAATTTCATTTTGGGATTTTAAGTCAGCTTTGTTTTCATTTATTCAAAATAATTTTCAATCTATTTTGAAGTTTGTTGAAAGTGTTTTATTCAATATTTTAAATCCAGTTTTATTATTGCGTATGTGATATCTCCAAAAAATCTCATAAATTCAACATAAAGTGACTTTTTAGATCTTCAATTTTAAAATTCTAAATATTTTTTAACTTATATATGTAAACTAAAATACAATGGTTCTAGTTTTTTATAATTTACTAATTCAATGTTTTTGATTTCCTCTATTTAAAGAAGAGCTATAAAATAAATTATAGTAAAATTTCACTAACATTGATAATAAAATTATAAAAAAATCTCAAGAAAAGAATATAAGATATAGAAATTTATTTAAACTTATCTAAGAAAATACAATAAAAGAAGGATAGTTAATGTATAATATCAAAATGATTGATAAAAACTTATATGCAAATTTAAATAATTATTAAAGAGAAAAAAATGCAAAAATTCACAAAAAATCACAAATAAATATTGAGATTAAGTTGTAAGTATATTAAAATATAAGGAGAAATAAGTAGAAAGTGAGTGCAGAGAATAAAGGTAATGGTGTAAATAAAATGGAATTTAGTGGACATGAGATGGATAAAGAAATCAGAGAATATAAATGATAAAATGTGATTCTTAATATTGTAATAATATTCTAATAACTATCTAAGAAAAATGTTAATTTTACAAATTTATAATATGTAATTGACAGCAATTATAATGAAGAATAACCAAGAATAGAAAAATTTATATTGTAAAGTTTCTTTGATATAATATAAATATTGTGCATGAAAGTTATTTAATAAAAGATGAAAATAAATGTATATTGGTTTTGAATACGATGTTCACAGATTTAAAAAATGAAAAAATCTTGTTTTGGAGATGGAAAAATAGAAAATGTTAAATGACTTGACGGTTATAGCGATATTGATGTTATATGATACATGTTTTGATGGATGCTTTTGTTAGAAGCTATGAGATTTTAAATGGATATAGAGCATTTTTCCCAAAACGAATTCTAAATACGAAAATATTTTAAGTATTATCCTTTTGAGTTTTGTTTATAGAGAGTTTTAAAAAAATTTCATAATAATATCGATACTATTGTTATTTGTAAAGATTCGAAAATATCCCATTTTATTGATGAAATGAAACATAACATATCAAAGGGCACTTAAGTTAAAAAAATAAAGAATAAGTAAAGTAACCACAAATGAGACTTTTGGATTTTGGTGGAGAGTAGTATGTAAACATGGCTGTTTGTGACTCTTGCTTCTATTTGTAAAAATAGATTAAATAATTGATAGAGATGTATAAATATAGAAACTATTAAAGGATGTAAATGTATAATAAAAAAGAAATTGCTAAAAATATTGTTTATGGTCGCAATCCGGTCTTAGAATTTCTTAAAGCAGGTAAACGATCAGTAAATAAGCTGTTTATATCTAAAACTGCAAGAGGTTCGGTAGTGAAAGAGATTATTAGTATAGCAAAACATAAAGGTGTAGCTGTTCATACCGTACCACCTAAAAAATTGGACAGATTCTCAAAAAAATCTCAAGGATTAGTAGCAGAAATTTCTAGTATTGAATATATTGAATTATTAGATTTGATAAAAAAAGCAAAGCGATCTATAAAACCATTGCTTGTAATTTTAGATGGTATAGAAGATCCTCATAATTTAGGAGCGATTATTAGGAATTGCGTAATATTTGGAGTTGATGGCGTTATAATTCCTAAATGGAGAGCAGTTAGTATAAATGAAAGTGTATCAAAAGCCTCGGCCGGAGCAGTTGAACATATTGCAATATCAAAAGTTTCAAATGTAAATCAAGCAATAAATTTATTGAAAGAAAATAATTTTTGGATAGTGGGTGCTGAAAATGGTGGAAAAACATTAGAAGAGACAAATTTCTTTTTTCCTCTTGTGATCATAGTAGGGAGCGAAGGTTATGGATTACATGATTTAACAAAAAAATCTTGTGATTTTTTAATCTCGATTCCTCAAAAAAATATAATATCTTCATTAAATGTTTCATGTGCAGTTGCGATTATTTTGCATGAAATATTTAAAAAACGAAAATAGTAAAAATATTCAATAATGTTATTATGTTTTTAAAGTAAATTTAGATGGAATACAAAAAATTAATGTTATTTTTTATAAAATTACAAAGTTATATTGACTAGTATAAAAAGTTGTATAAAAAATAATAATATTGTAAAATCTTTTTCAATATTTTGTGGAGAGATGGCTGAGTGGTTTAAGGCGATAGTCTTGAAAACTATTATAGAGGAAACTCTATCGGGGGTTCAAATCCCTCTCTCTCCGTGCTTTGATGAGGATTTTGTATTTCAGTTCTATTTGCTATAAATTATATTATAGTTAAGTTAGTTATCTTAAAATGTCTTTTATTTAAAGAATATTATTTTAGCTTGTTTGACTTTGTTTGATTACAATAAAATAATTAAGTTTAGATAAAAAATCTAAGATATTTATTAGGAGTTTTTGTGCAGTGTATTAAAAAAGCAATTGTAGCTTTAAAAAAATCAAAATATATAGTTGCTTTTACTGGTGCAGGTATTTCCGTAGAAAGCGGAATTGCTCCTTTTCGTGGTGAAAAAGGTATTTGGAATAAATATGAAGAAAAACTTTTTGAAATAAATTATTTTACAAAACATACGAAAGAAACGTGGAATATGCTTTGTGATGGATTTTATGAAGCAATGTTTAAAGCAAAACCAAATGTGGCTCATAATGTCCTTGCCAAAATGGAAAAAGAAGGGTATCTTAGATCTATAATAACACAAAATATTGATGATCTTCACGAAAAATCAGGAAGTAAAATAGTATATAAGTTACATGGCAATGCTTCTAAATTAAATTGTCTTCAAGATGGTAATAAATACTTCGTCAAAGATTTTGATTTAAAAAATGCTCCTCGTTGCAAAATGTGTAACAATTTACTAAAACCTGGTTTTGTATTTTTTGGCGAAATGCTACCAGAATACGCTATGAACATGTCTTTAAAAGCTTGTTTAAATTGTGACCTTGTTATTATAATAGGATCTATGGGAATTGTATATCCAGCTGCTTCTTTACCTTTTTATGCTAAACGTAATAAAGCTACAATCATTGAAATCAACCCACAATCATCCGCTTTTACAAAAGAAATTACGGATATATTTATTCCTTTGAAAGCTAGTGAGGCTATGGATAAAATAATCAACAGTTTTTAGAATAAATTGATTTTAATGTTGTTTTTTTATTAATTTTCTTAAGAATTGTTTAACCTGTCTTTAATAAATCGTGAATATGAATAATGTCAATTTAATGTTATCAATTTTATTGATGGAAAAAAGGACAAGCTGTATGCGTGTAGGACGTAGTAAATTTTAAATTCTAAAACTGAATAATTAGAAATCAAAGATATTTTTGCGAATCAATTATGAAACTAATAGTTACTTCAATAATCGTTAATTATCATTTATGGATTCGTTATTATTGCTAAATTTAATATATTTGTGGCATTTTAGCAATATCAATTTTAGCAAAATGTAGATTATAAAAAAATTTACTACTTTAGTTAGAACTTTATTTTTTTTATTCTAGTGGAGTTTTTCATTTTTCAATTCATTAATCGTGTGAGTTGATGCTAGTGTTGTTGTTTTTCATTATAAATGAGTCTTTTTATCAATGATTATTGCATCCTGATAAAATTAATAATGCTAACAAAATACAAATAACCTTTTTTGTAATTGTATTCTTTATTAATCTTAAGTTAAATTAAGTTGCTGTTCTAGCAACTGTTTCTCTAATGTTGTGTGGTATTGAACAAAGTAAACAGATTATTAATTATAACATTCTAATATAGTGGTCATTAATATGACGTTATGTACAACAATTTGAGATATTATTGTTTCTTTCTTTAAGTTTGAAAATATAAAAACAAAGGAATTTAATTTATTTACTGAAAACTGATAGAATTATTGAATTAGGATAAACTTTTGTATTATTTTGACTAAAAGTTAATTATCTATATCAGATATTAAATTGAGTGATTCGTCCATACTTCCTGTTCTATATCCTATTATATCTATTGCGACGTAAAGAAACCCTATTTTTTTAAACTGTTGATATATAAATTTTCTGTTATTATGCTTTAAAAGGATATTGAAACCTAATTCATCAGTTTCTATTCTTGCAAGATTTTTATGATAGCGTACTCTAATCTGTTTGAAACCCATATCTATAAGTATTTGTTCTGCTTTTTCTATCATATATATGTGTTTTAATGTAATTTTTTCTTTGTATGGAAAACGTGAAAATAAGCATGCGAAAGATTGTTTATTCCAAGTTTGTAAATGTAATTCTTTTGAGAGTTGTCTTATTTCATTTTTAGTAAGTTTTGCATACATTAGAGGACTTTTTATATTTTCTTCTGATATAGCTTTTAATCCAGGTCTATAATCGTTGTTGTCGTCAAAATTGGAGGCTTCAGCTATATTTTTTATATTAGTTTCTTTAGCTATGCTCCAAATTTTTGAAAATAATTCTTTTTTACATAAATAACAACGGTTTGTAGGATTGTTTAAAAAATTTCTGATGTATATTCCTTTAGATTTGCAAATAATATGACGTATATTTTCTTTTTTACAAAATAATATTGCTTCATTTAATTCACGTTGCGGAAAGGAACACGATTTTGCCGTTACAGCAATAATATTATTTCCTAGTATGTTATGTGCTATTTTTAGTAAAAAAGTTGAATCTACTCCTCCTGAAAATGCGATAATAAGTTTGTCTAAAGTTAAAATATATTGTTTTAAAGTTTCATATTTTCGATATAATTTCATTTTTTTCTCGTTTTTAAAATTTCGCTGACTTCATTAAAAGACATATTATTTAAAAAAGCTATTTTTGCAATGTCATTATATTCTAATTTAAGTTTTTTTGTATTATAGCCTTTACCTATTTTTGAACGTATTTTACCATAAGGTGTTTTTAATGTAAAAAATTTGCGATTTAGAGTATATCTATTACAAATGCTTTTACGTATACCAAATGTAGTTGTATGATTAAATATTAATTGTGCAAAAAAATCGGATTTATCTTTTTCGCATATACAAGTTAGTAAAAACCCTGGACGACTTTTTTTCATTTGAACGGGTATTATGAAAACATCTAAAGCACCATTGCACATTAATAAGTCTATGGTAAATCCTAATGCTTCGCCTGTCATGTCATCTAAATTACATTGTAATTGTGCTACGTATTCACTGCTATTGTATGTTGTTTTGGTTTTGCCTAGGAATATTCTAAGGTAATTAGCAATTTTAAAATCTTTTGAACCAAGTCCATAACCTATTTTTTGAATGCAAATATTAGGCATCTGTAAAAAATCTTTTGCAAAATATTTTATAACAGCTGCTCCAGTTGGTGTACATAGCTCACCAGAAATATTACTTGCGTAAATGGGAATATTGGTTAATATAGATGTTGTTGCGGGAACTGGTACAGGTAATATTCCATGACTGCATTTTACAAATCCGCTTCCCATATTTATTGGTGATGCTATAATTTTTTGAGGTTTTATAATTTCCATTAACATACATATGCCTATAATGTCTATTATGGCATCAATATTTCCTAGTTCATGAAAATGAATTTTATTTATAGGTTTTGCATGTACCTTAGATTCAGCTTGTGCTATTATATTATAAATATTTAAAGTGTGATTTTTAATTTTTTTCGAGAGATTTAGACTGGAGATAGTATCTTCAATTTTATTGAAATTTGTATGATAGTGTTTTAATAAATGTGTTTGTTTTTGTATATTATTATTTTTTTTGAGTTTGCGTGAGATATTTACATCTTTTGATATTTCTTTTATATTATTAATATTTACAATAATACGTGTGCCTGTAACGCCTTGTTTTGTACAAGATTTTGCAAGTACTTTAAATTTAGGTAAGTTTAAGGAATTTATTTGTTTTAAAAAATCTTGTTTATTTTCTATTAGTTCAAACAATGCTGCCATTATCATATCACCAGCGGCTCCCATAGAGCAATCTATATAAAGAGTTTTCATTATGAGCGTCCTATTTTATTTATACGACTAGCAATAAATCCAGCCCCGAAACCATTATCAATATTAACAACTGAAATTCCATTTGCACAAGAATTAAGCATAGCTAGAAGTGCTGAAAGTCCATTAAAATTCGAGCCGTATCCGATACTTGTAGGTACTGCTATAACAGGGCAACTAACAAGTCCTCCAATAACAGATGCTAATGCCCCTTCCATCCCAGCAACTGCTACGATAACTCTTGCTTTGATAATAATATCATAATGTGCTAGGAGTCGGTGTAGTCCAGCAACACCTACATCGTATAATCGTTTAACATTGTTTCCTAATATTTCAGCAGTAATTGCTGCTTCCTCAGATATCTTGATATCGCTTGTTCCAGCTGCTGCAACTATGATAAAACCAGTATGCTTTATTTTTTTATTACGTTTTACTATAGCAAGATTAGCAATAGAATAATATTCTAAGTCTATTTTTTGCTTTTTTAAAAAATCAGCTGTTTTTTGCGATATTCTTGTTATTAATATATTTTTTAATCCATTATTTAACATATTGGAAATTATATTTTTGATTTGACATGGAGTTTTATTTTGTCCATAAATTATTTCCCCTACTCCTTGACGAATTTCTCTATGATAATCAAGATTAGCGTAGCCAAAGTCTTCGAAGGGAAATGTTTGTAAACGTGATAAAGCATTTTTAGGTGAAATCTTTCTATTTCTTACAGATTTCAATAATTCAAAAATTTGCTTTTTACTTGTTACTTTATCCATGTTAGTCAATTTGTAAAGAATTTAATTGTTTTGTTCATCACTTTATGTAAAAAATCCAAAATGAATAAACCTGTTATACCAGAGCAAAATGTTGATAAATGTTGATTATTGATAAATGGAAAAGAGTAGTTTGTAAATAGTAAAGGTGTAATTTTTGCTTTATTATCAAAATTGTAATTTATGGTTAAAATTTCTAAGATATCTGGATAATTTGATGCGAATAAACTTGCAATAAGAACTACAAATATTGGAACTAAAATAGCAATAGTCTTTTTATTCATTATTATCTCCATAAAGATTTTTAAATATTTTAAGTAAAAGTAAAGTTAATACACTTTCTAGTAAAGCTATGATAATGTGTACTTGCATCATGTTTTTGAATGTCATTGTCAGCGATATAACTTTTGATATTTTAAGCTCAATTAAACACGACAATGCTGCTAGTATTATTGAAAAGAAGCAGGCTGAAAAAATTGCAAGATAATAGCCTTTATTATATAACATTTTATATATGTAATACGATAGAAATGAGCCTACAAAAGCCATATTGAATATATTCGCCCCAAGCGCTATTATTCCTCCATCTGAGAAAAAAAAAGCTTGAATAATTAAAACATAAGATAGTATTATAAATCCTGAAATGGGCCCTGTTAATACTGCTGCAAAAGTTCCTCCAATTAAATGTGCTGATGTTGTAGAGTTTATAGGTATATTTAACATTTGAAAAGCAAATATCCATAATGCAATAATAGTCATTTTTTGAAAATATTTTTCTGGATTTTTATATAATCCAAATAATTTAAATCTGGTACCGTTATTAACTACTATTGTGCCTGTAAAAATGATTGCAGTTTTAAAAATTTTACTTAAATAGTATCCAAACATTCCTATAGTTCCAGCAAGTAGTCCGTTAGCTAAAGTATTGTTTAAAAGTCCATCTGGTATATGCATAATATAACTCCGTAATTATTTTTTTAGTTTAATCAAAAGATAAATGCCTAAGGTTAAAAATATAATATTTGGTAGCCAAGCAGCAAAAAATGGATGTATCATTGAATTTTCTCCTAAAGATTTTGTTATAGCTTGTATTCCAAAGTATGCAAATACAATAACAAAAAAAAGTATAAAGATAAATATTTTGCTGAATTTTTCTCTGATATTCATTGTAAGAGCAAGCCCTATCATCATAATTATAATGTGACAGAAGCTAGATGCAAAACGTATATTTAAAGCTATTTTTGCTGTTACTGTATTTTGTCCAAAAATTTGTAGTCGTTTTATATATTTTTTTAATGTTCTAATATTCATAATTGAGTAACGCACATCATTTATTGCTAAATCTTTCGGAGTTATGTGTATATTGAGATTGTAATCTTTAAAATAAAATTCTTTCCAGAAATCTGAATCGAAGTTCCTCAAAATTCCATTTTTTAGAACCCAAGAATTATTTTTCCAATTTAATTCTTCTGCTAAGATAAGACATTTTAATATAAAATTGCTATCATATTCTTCCATGACTATGTTTTTCATTACATTTGTTTGTATATCTAAATGATCTACAGTCATTCTTATATTATTTGGTAAAACTATTATTTGATTATAAAAATCAGTTTTTGCTAAACTTTTTTCTTTTTTTATTTTTTCATTGTATGAACTGGTTTTTGGAACAATAAATTCTCTAATAGCGAAATCACATATTCCTATAATAGAACTGATTATAATAAGTAACATTATAATTTTATTAATGTTTGTTCCAGCAGCTTTAATAGCAGTTATTTCATTGTATTTTGTTAAGTTTCCAATGGAGAATAAAATGGTTAAAAGAGTAGCTATAGGGAAACATTGTGTAAGCCGCTCAGGAAGTTTAGAAAGTAAATGCATTACTATCAAGTAAAAAGAAACTTTATACTCTATATAGAAATTTAATAGTCCTAATAATTGTGATATTAGTATTACTAAAGCAAGAGCAGCAGTTATTAATGGAAATACTTTTATAAAGCTTTTAATAATATATTTATAAAGAATTTTTGTCATTTTTTTATCATTTTTTTTAATAAATAAATTCCAATTATTGCAATTAAAAAATTTGGGATCCACATTATAACACTTATTGGAGCATAATGTTTTTCACCTAAGTTAATAGCGACTACAAGTAAAGAATAATAAATTATAGTAATTCCTAAACTAATTACAAGCCCTCTTGCTTTGCTACTTTTAGGTAACATTATACCTATAGGTAAAGCGATTAATACGAAAGCTATAGGGGCAAAAGCCAAAATCCAGCGAATCCATAGATCTACTTCATATGGTTCAGTTGGCAATCCTAGCTTTTTGTTAGTTTTAATGATTTTGATTAATTCTGGAGATTTTATTTGAGATATTGTTACATTTTTTCTTTTTTCATTTTTTTCTAAAGGAATAAAAAAAATGTATGTTTTAAAAGTCATATGTAACATATTATTAATATCAGAAATGCTGGCTTTTTGCCAATATCCTTTATGAAGTGTAAATTGTATACCATTTTCTAGTGTTATAACTTTTGCATCTGATGCTGATATACGCCATGCTCCATCATCATTTTGAGGCAAAATATTCCTTTTTTTTGTTGATTTAATGTCATTATCAGTATTTTTATTTTCAAATTTGTATATACTGACCCCCAATAGTGTATTATTTATATTTTTTACTTTATTGACGTATATATTATAATCTTTAAGTTTTGTTATTGATTTTTCATTAAATTTAACAAGAGGCCTTTTTGTTATAATTTTTTCAAATATATTTTTTTGATAATAATTTATTGATGGTGCTAGAAAATGATTAAAAAATAAAAGAAAAATGGATATTACACAAATAAAAATTATTATTGGTATTGTTAATGTCATATATTTTAAACCTGAAGATTTCATTGCTGTGATTTCATTATCTGAAGATAATCTTCCATAAACTAATAAAACTCCGAAAAGTGTAGCCATAGGTATTGAAAGTGTTAAGATATTGGGAATATAAAAAATAAATAATTTGAAAATAAGAAAAAATGGAACTCCTTTTGAAATTAACAGATTAGCCATATCAAATACTATATTTATAATAAGCAAAAGAGAAAAAACCATTACTCCAAAGAAGAAAGAGTTCAAAAACTCTTTTATTATATACGAATGTAATTTTTTCATAATAATTATATAAGCCATTAATTAATCAAAATATTTGTTATAAAGATAAATTGTGTAAAATTGTATAGCAATAACAATTTTATAAATATATATTTAATTGTATCAAAATTTATATAGAAGTTGAAAATATTAATACTAATTATTATAGGCGCTTATAATATAAAATTGTATGCATGATAAAATGTTTCAAAATTTTCATTGTTTATTTCTGTTATAGATTTTAAGTGTGAATGTCATGCAATAATATTCTATATTAGTCAATGTTAAAGAAAGGGTTTAAAGCAGTTTAACGATTGTAATTTGTTTTGTGATATTAATGATATTATATTTCACGAGATTATATGTGCTAAATCAAAAAAACTTTTTTCATGATTTGTGAGAAATTGCAGTTTTGGAGTTATTAGATTATTTAGATGGAAAACGTGATGGTAATAATAACAATTTTTAAGCCTTATAAAAAAAGACACAAATTGAAACTATTGATTCTGTTGATGTAGTAAAAAGTAGTTCAACATAGTTTCAATTTTTCTTATTATGTTAAAACTTCCTTTTAAATTTTAATTTTTTTAGGACTAAGATTAGTAGAATTTAGGTGTAATTCAAGTATCTATAGTAATAAAGAAGAATATGATAAATGTAAAAATGTATCGTCTTCTAAAATGAATTGTGAATTTCAAATGAAAGTTTAGGGAGTATGAAATAGATTAATTATAAGTATTGATTACAACGATATAGTTGAGAAAAAATATGTTTCTTTATTTATATAAGGAACAAGATAGAGAATTTATACAGGAAGTAATTTTTGAAGCTTATTAAATAAAGTGTTTTAATATAAGTATTCAACTTGAAAAAAACTATGGCAGATAAATTTTATATATTAAATTATAATATTATTCTCTTTTAAGAGCAATAAAAATAAGTCAATAAAAAATAAAACAGTTAAAGTGTATATAGATTATAAAAAACTTAATTTAAATATAATTTTCAATAACATCAAATAATATTATTTGCATTAATAGTATAAATTTTGTTAAAAGATTTTCTTATGTATGGGGATTTTAAATTTTAGTAGCAGGATAAAATTATAACATTAATTACAATACAGGAGTGATTATCTTTGTTAATAGTTTGCCAAAGATTTTGTTGTTGCTGTTAACTGTGAATTTATGGATTGAGCTTATTTTTTAATTTTTTAATGATAAAGGATAAAACAGTACTGTTGATATTACAACTGAAATTAATACATTTTATGATTTGGGATTTTAATATTATATATGGTAATATGGTAGAGTAAATTTTATTTTAGAGGCAAGAGATTTAAACAATGATATATTTTCAATTCCTAATGATGATAAAAATGTCATGCTTATTCGCAAAGTGTTACATTTGATTTTAAAACGATGTTTTTAGTTTAGCGGAGCAATTAATGATACTTTACATATATAACACATTCAATATACACGATAAATGGTAACAAATATAATTTTATAGTTCAGTATATGGTTAAAATTTTTATATATTAAAACCGATATTAAATTTCTCAATCTAAAAAAATATTGTTTATGTAGTGACTTTAAGACTGGACAGACTAATTTTGTATTGTGATTTAAGTATTTTAACTATTAAAATGAAAACGTTATTAGAGAAATGATAATATTAGACGTTTTTTTGATTATTCATTGTTTAGTTTTGAATTAAAACGATTTTTTCAGGAATAGATGGAAGACTTAATAGAAAATCTTGTTTTGAAGTAAGTGTAAAATGTACAATTTGCGTTAAATGTATAATTATTATGTGTATAAGGAATGTGTTTATGAGTCTTGCAGTTGGGGAAAAGATTTAAAAGTTAAAGATTTAAAATTGATTAATGACAAAAATAGTTAGTTTTAAAATTACAATATTAAGATATTGTAGTTAAGTTTGTTTCTTGAAAACCTTATTTAGATGAAAAAGACGCAGTCTTTTCAAAAAGGTATACATTTATATTTGAGTTAAAGAATTGATGATAAGAGTTTCATTAATAGAATCAGTTACATAATGAAAAATTTGATTAAGGATATATATGATATAGTAACCAATAACAGATTATGAAATATTAAAATGTTTAAGATTGTTTACAAATGTTAATTTGAATATAGATATAATAAAATTAAATTATTATGATTTAAGTAAAATTGAAGATTTTTTAGCAATAGTATTAAATTTATTCGCTTCAGTTGTATATTTGTTGTGCGGCGGTAATTTATGTTCATTTTAATTCTAATGAACTGAAAAATATTATATATTTCTGTATTAAATAAAACAGAATATGACAAAATATATGAAATTCAACCTATTTTTAATTTATTCAAAAATCTTTTGAAAATGATAATAATTAAGGATTATCGTTGAATTTATAAAATGCGTTTTTGAAAATATGGATTAATATACAGGATAAGGAAATCTTTTAGTGAAGGAAATGATATTTTTTATTAATTTTATGCATTTTATATATTTGTTTTGATTAGTATATGGGAGATAAATTTAATAATAAATATGGACACTTATTTGATAAACATATTATAGAAGTATTGATTACTGTAAAAAATAATATAGGCTGGATAAATTCTTCAAATACTCTGTTAATAGCTATAGATGAACTAAATGACTTTTTAAAATTTGAAGTTAATTATATTAATAAATTATCTTTGCCTAGAGCTTGATAAGGTTTTTATGAATGCTTCTCAAAAACTAAGAGTAAGGAATTTGAACTTATGTTAGATTGTGTTGTAAATTTTAATGCTTTTTACTATATTTATAACTTATACAATTGAACTTGATATGGTAAAACTTTTGTTTGTTACATTAGTAGTATTTTTTATTGTAGTCGTTGGAGTTCTTTGCTGGTTTATTTATGCTAAGAAAAATAACAGAGATTGATTTTTGATGGTTTTTAATAACTATAATTATTTTGTATAACTTTATTTTATTTATTTTGCGATGGCATATTAGATGCTTTTAAATATTGTACAAGTTAGGATTGCTGTGAAAATTCAAAATATGTTGAGAAAAGAAATAAAAATTATTTTTCACTAATTATTGTAATAAATCGTGCAGCCAGTATTGGAGAATTTTAGTTTACATAAAATATAAAGAATTTTACTTTATGTTGAAAATATGGATAAAGTATACAAGAACTTGAAAATTAATGCAATAAAATTAAGCGGATTTATTTTTTTTGTCACTTATGAATATTAATATAATAAAACAGCTCTTTAATAATATCGATTTGATTTCAATTATTCTTGCAGCAGAGCTTGATTTTAACTATTTGGGATAAAACTGTAAAAATATCACACAGATCTTTTCGAATGTGGTTAAAGAAATTTTATCTGAAATTTCGTTAGGGTATAATAAAAGCTTTAATAGGAATATCTTATAAAATAAAAATAGACTAAGTTTAATTTTTTATGAGAACTTTAGATGTGGATCTTGATTCTAGAGCATCAATAGTAGATATTTTAAAACGTTTAACAATTTTGTTGAGTAGTGTAAGATATTTTATATTGAAAAAACTCATAAAGTTTTCATGAAAATTTTTATCCATTTGATTTTATTGATATTTTCAACTATATTTAAGTTGTATTCGAACATATTGTTATTAATTTTATAAAAATATGTCTTTGAGATCGTATAATAAAATATTTTTTATTTGTTAATTTTGTATAGTTCATTCTAAAAATTATAATATATTTTCAAATGCTTGTTAAAAGACAAACTTCAAAATTCTTTGTTTATTGATACTAAATAGTTTTGGTCAATGAAAATTATAATGAAAACCAGAAAATTTATAAACAAATACTACAAAGTAATACAAAGAAGCGATATGAAAAATGAGTTAAAAACTAATAGAGAAATTACTATAAAATTAGTTATTGAAAGTATTATAATGGTAAATTTAGTATGGTTATTGATAAATATCAGCACGCAAGAACCAGAACAATACGAATATAAACGAGATTTTGTCAATAGTAATAATATATTTGCAAACTTGAGTGATGATTTGTCTGATATTGATACAAGCTTAACAGAGATTGTTAAAAATCCACATATGTTTTTTATATTTAATTTAAAAAATCAGTTGCAAGATTTCGGATGAGTCTTAAGTGAGTCGTGTCTTTGATGTATTTTAGGTTTAATGCTAAAATCCAACGTTGGATGATTTAAGAATATTGATTTTAATCTATTAAATGATAAAACTAAACTTAAGTAAGTTTTTTAATCTTACAAGATCAAGATCAAGTTGTTTTACTTTTATGTTATAATACAGCACTTTTTATAATACATCTAAAAAAAGATCATCAATAAAATGCCTTTTTTTTATTGGTGATGTGTTTACGGTAATTTCTAATGAGACTGCATTTTTTAAATTTTGCTAGAATGGTAAATGTTGCTGGTAAAGTGATTCAATTTTATGAAACTTGTAAATTTTGAGTGGAAAATAAGAATGATATATACAATTTTCTAATCTTAGTGATGATAGAAAAATAAATTAATTTTTGAAATTTAAAAGTTAAAATATCTAACTTTTCGTTTCAGTTTCAAGTTTTTTGTATATTTCAAACTTTTGTAAAGTTTGAAAAGAGTTTTTTAGATTTAAAATTTAGTTTTTTTTCTTATATAAAAGTTAATGCCAAATTTAATAAAAAGATTTTACCATTGTGTCATATGATGTGTAGTTTACACTGATATTTGAATTGTTTCTAAACTTTTGAATAAATTCATTAGAAATGTTAAGGTATCTTAGAAAATTATTTTTAGTGATAGATTTTAAATATATGTATAGGATAGTAAGTTCTAAAATAATATTTCTATTATTGAAATTTTAAATTATAATTTTACATGTAAATTTTCAACAGGAATTAAGTGTATTTATATTATTTATAGTCCTAAATATAAGAATAACTCAGTTTTATTCATTAAGAGTGATGAGTATGGATTAAATTTGAAATAGCATATTGTCCTGAAAGTTTATTATTGATCTAGAAAATATTTGTGTATATAAGCAACATTTTTTTATTTTTGATTTAGAGGATAGCTAATCTTTTTGAGTCGTTTTTGCCGTCCCATCCACACGCGTTTTAAAAAAATCATATGCGTTTTGAATATATATGCATACATTTATTGTAAGAATTGATACTTTTTCTAAAGTAATTAAAGTTAAATATGCTCGTTATAGTGAAGAAAATGAATTTTATTTAGGTCAGGATTATGGTTGGATATATAAAATGTTATTTTTTGAAAGAAGAATTTGAAAATATGAAATAAATATGTAAAATAGCTTTAATATATCCTTATTTTAAATATTCAATTATTTTACTAAAGTTTTTATTGTTTCCTTCGAGAGTTTTTATTGATTTATTCTTTTTCTATATCAAAAAAAATGCAATTTCGACCTTTAAAGAAGCATTCTTTAATACTTTCTTTGTTCTATTGAAAGGCGTTAGTATAGATTAGTTTTTGGAGAAAAAGAAAACAAAGAATTATTATAATAAAAAAGTTTAGATTCGATTGTAAAATATTTTATTTTTCATACTTTTACATTTTTTGAGTCTTTTTTATAGAAATTATATAAAATAGAGTGCAGTTATTAATTAAATGTTTTTGAAACAACGTGATTTTATTATTAAGTAGTTTTTGTAAAGATTTTGTTTTTAATTTGTTGCATCATTATTCTATATGTCAAATTTTTTTGATGTTTCATTTGCTCGTGTCGTTATGTATAAGAAATCTTTGTATTTTTGTCAGGAATAAAGCAGAAGATGATATTTCTATTTTTATAGTATTTTCAATGATTGTGAGTAGATTTATATCCTCTAAAATTTAAAAAGTTTTATTAAAAAATAAAGTTAAAATTTTTATTTTAGATACAAACTTTTCTATAATTAGAGTTCATAAATTTCCCAATTTATTTTTTGAAAGTAAACTATAAAAAAATCTATATATGAAAAATAGTAAAAAAATAAAAACATGATATTTTTCTTCATAATTAATTGTAACAAAAAATATTAAGTATTTTAGCGAAAAGAATAAAAAATAGAAAAAATGAAATTACTTATCAAAATGATTAAAATTGGATCGTTTTTAAAAAAGTTTTTTGGTTTTATGTTTAAGAAAAAATACAATATGAACCTTTTTAATAATTGTAAAGCAGCTGTACATACTTTTTTGTGTTTTTTAAGTTAGATATATTTATCTTGCTAAAGAAAATAATATTTTAAAATTATAAAAGCATTAAAAGCATTAAAACATTTAGAGTGGTATGTTGTCTGTGCAAAATTCTATTTCAATCCTTAAAATTTCTTCTGATATAAATAGTTGTAAAAAATTATCTATTTGCAAAAACTTATTGATTTTTTAATAAAAAATGATTTAAGTTTTTTGACTGTCATAGCAAAAAATGGTACAATCCGAGTCATATCTACATAATAATTAAGTTATATGTGTGGATTTCCTGCATGTATAATTGTAAGTATTTGATAATTGAGTTTTGATATATTAAAAGTATAGTAAAATGGAGAAAAAAAGTGCAATTAGAGCAAAATAAACAAACAACTCCTATTGAGCAAATAATTCAGCAAAGGAAAAAAAAAGCAAAAGATTTTGTAAGTGCTGGTGTAAATCCTTACCCTGCGAAATGTTTTTTAGATAAAAATAATGTTGATATACAAAAAGAATTTGAGTATCTTAAAAAAGAACAAATTGCAAATATAAAAGTGAAGGTTGCTGGTAGAGTTATGACATGTAGAAATATGGGTAGAGCTGTTTTTTTGGATATAAGAGATGGATATTCGAAAATTCAAATATATATTCGTGCTGACAAAGTTGGAGCAGAGCAGTATAAACTTTTTAAAAATATGGTCGATTTATCTGATATTATTGCTGTTGTTGGTATTCCATTTAGAACGAAGACAAGTGAGATTAGCATAATGGCTGAAAAATGGATTATGCTTGCAAAAGCATTTAGACCTCTTCCTGAAAAATGGCATGGACTTAAAGACACGGAGACAAGATATAGACAAAGATACCTTGATTTAATTTCTAATAGTGAAGTGAGAGATGTATTTGTAAAAAGAAGTATGATAGTTTCTGCTATAAGACATAAACTTGAAGAACTTAAATTTGTAGAGGTAGAAACTCCTGTGTTACAATCTCTTGCGGGTGGCGCAGTTGCAAGACCATTTATGACACATCATAATGCTTTGAACATAGATTTATTCTTACGAATTGCACCTGAACTTTTTTTGAAGCGTCTTGTTATTGGAGGGATGGATAAAATTTTTGAGATAGGCAAGAATTTTAGAAATGAAGGAATAGATAAAAATCATAATCCTGAATTTACTATGATGGAACTTTATCAAGCCTATGCGGATTATAATGATATGATGATTCTTGCTGAAATGTTGGTAAAAACTGCTGCTGAAAAAGTTAATTCTCCGTTGAGTTTAAAATTTAGAAAAGCTAGGATGTTTGATTTAATAAAGGAGTATACGAATCTGGATTTATTACCATATGTTGAAAGTGGAGAAATGTATGATAAAGTAAAGCATTTGAATCTTAATTTAAATGAAAATGTTACAGATAAAAAGATTTTAGAGCAATTGTTTAATGAGAGAATATTACCTAATTTAAAAGAGCCTACTTTCGTTATAGATTATCCAGCGGTTTATTCGCCTCTTGCAAAGGGTAAATTTGATCAGCCTGAAATAGCAGAAAGATTTGAACTTTATATAAACGGTATGGAAATAGGTAATGCTTATTCAGAATTGAATGATCCTGAATTGCAAAGAATAAGATTTGCTCAACAAGTGGGACTTAAAAAGAAAAATGATGAAATAATGCTTTATGATGAAGATTTTATTATTGCTTTAGAACAAGGACTTCCGCCTACTGGTGGTTTAGGTATAGGAATAGATAGATTAGTGATGGTTTTAATTGGAGTTAAGTCGATTAGAGAAGTAATAACATTTCCTGTTATGAGACCTGAGTGAATAAGTTTTATGAATATATTGTCTGTAGAACTTTTTATAGCAATAAGATATTTAAAAGCGAGGAAAAAAGCTTTTTTTTCTGTATTTACCACTTTTATTGCAATAGGTGGAATTACTTTGGGAGTATCGACTCTTGTCATAACGCTTGCTATTATGAGTGGATTTCAGAGTGATATAAGAAGTAAAATTTTAGGAATTCAACCTCATATAATTGTTACAAGGTTTGATATGAAATTGTTTGGGGATTATAGACTGATAGAAGAGAAAATAAAGACTACTAAAACTGTCATAGAAGTTACCCCGTTTATATATAGGCAAGGAATTATAAGAAGTAGTAAATCGTTATCTTCGTCAGGAATAATAACTAAAGCTATAGACTATAAAAGAGAAAATAAAGTTTTGAATCTTTCAAAACAAATATTAAAATCAAGCATGAATTTTAATGGTCAAGAAATTGGTGAAAAATCAATAATTCTTGGCAATGAACTTGCAAAAAGTATATCTGTGAATGAAGGGAATGAAGTTATTTTAATGTTTCCCAGCAATTTTGGCAGTGTTCCTAAAGTATATAAATTTAATGTTGCAGCTATCATACATTCTGGAATGTATGATTTTGATTCTTCTTTGGGTTTTATTGATTTAAAGGAAAGTCAATCTTTATTTTCAATTCCAGAAGGCACTATAACAGGATTTGACGTGCATACTAAGGATTTTGAAAAGGCTGTCGATATAGCTTGGCATCTGCAAAAAGATTTGCATTATCCTTATAGAGCGAAAGCATGGATAGAAATGAATAAAAATCTTTTTTGTGCACTTAAGTTAGAAAAGATAATGATGTTTATTATTTTGGGACTTATAATACTTGTTGCAGCATTTAATATTATTTCTAATCTTCTACTTTTAAGTATACAGAAATTAAAAGAGATAGGTATAATGTCTGCTATTGGTTTTTCAAAAAATTCTATTGCAAAAATATTTTTTTATGAAGGAATGATCGTAGGTCTGTTTGGAATTTTTTTAGGAATTGTCCTTGGTCTTGCTGTAAGTTTTATGTTGAAGTATTTTGATATATTTAAATTGCCTAAAGGAGTTTACTATGTGGACAAGCTCCCTGTGTCAATAGTTACAACAGATATTTTTATGGTGGTTTTTAGTGCATTTATTATTACAATGGTAGCTGGTATTTATCCTGCGTACAGAGTTTCAAAGTTAGATCCTATTGAGGCGATAAAATATAATTAATAAAAGTGTAATTAAGTACAGGTAGATATAAAATGAATTTAATAGTAAAAAATTTAAGTAAAAGTTATAAAAAAATGAAATTTTTAGAGATTGAAATTTTAAAAAATATACAACTAAGAATAAAATCAGGTCAGAAGTTAGCATTGACCGGACCATCTGGAGCGGGTAAAAGCACTTTAATTCATATATTAGGACTTATGGATAAGCCAACAATAGGGAAGGTCTATATTAATGGTGTGGACTGTTTTTCAAAAAATGATAAGTATCTATGTTCTATGAGACGAGAAAATATTGGTTTTATGTTCCAATTTCATTATCTCATGACTGATTTTACTGTTTTGGAAAATATTCTTATTCCTGTATGGAGTATAAGAAATATAAAGCTAGAGCATGCAAGAAATATTTTAAAAAAAATTGGACTTATACATAGACAAGATCATTATATTAATGAATTGTCAGGTGGTGAACAGCAAAGGGTAGCTCTTGCAAGGGCATTGATAAATAATCCTAAAATAGTTTTTGCAGATGAGCCAACAGGTAATTTAGATACGAATACTGGCATTGAGATAGAAGATTTACTGTTTGAAAGTATTTCAGAACTAAAAGCAACGCTAATTTTTGTTACTCATAATGAAAAACTCGCTGCAAAGGCTGATAAAGTAATAAAAATGCTCGATGGGAAAATAATCGAAGGAGAATGCGATGAAAGTTTATATTGATGGGAGACTTGTTGATAAGGAAAATGCGAAAATTTCCGTACTAGATCATGGTTTGTTATACGGAGATGGTATTTTTGAAGGAATAAGAGCATATAATGGAAGAGTTTTTAGATTAAAAGAGCATTTAGAAAGGTTGTGGTCTTCTGCGAAGGCTATAAATCTTGCAGTTCCTATTCAAAAAAAAGAAATTGAAAAAGCTATTATTAAAACTCTTTTGGCGAATAAACTTTCAGAAGCTTATATAAGACTTATAGTTACTAGAGGTTGTGGAGATTTAAGTATTGATCCTAAAAATTGTACTATGTCACCGTCATTAATAATTATTGCCAGTAGTGTTTCTTTATATCCTGAAGAATTTTATATTAATGGGATGGAGGTTATTACAACTTGTATTAGAAGAATTAGACAGGATTCTTTAAGTCCTAATGTTAAGTCACTTAATTATTTGAATAATATACTTGCTAAAATGCAGGCAACAAAGAGTGGTGTTATGGAAGCGATAATGCTTAATGCCGAAGGTTATGTTGTTGAATGTACGAGTGATAATATTTTTTTAGTAAAAGATGATATCGTTTACACTCCTTCAGCGTCAGATGGTGCTTTGATGGGCATAACTAGAGATACAGTTATAGAACTTGCAAAAAATAAATTAAAAATCCCAGTCAAAGAAGAACGTATTAGTGTTTATGATGTTTATACAGCAGACGAATGTTTTTTGACAGGTACTGCTGCTGAAGTAATCCCTGTTATAGCTGTTGATTCAAGACAAATTTTAGATGGTAAACCAGGCAAAATTACGTTAAAATTAATAGAAGAATTCAAAAGTCTTACTAGATTAACGGGAATACCTATTAAATAGTATATTAAACTTTTTAAAATATACCTCACAATTTAGCGTAATAAGCATCTAATACAATTTTAGGAGTTTTGCTAAGATGTATAGATATGCGTAAATTTGTAAAATATATGAAATATATAATTATTTTTTTTATTGTACTTATAATATTTTTATATTGTATAAGAGTATATATATTTTCACCTATAATACAAAATTATATATATAATAAAATAGGGACTGAGATAAAATTTGATAATTTTTATGTTTCTCCATTCAGTATAACTTTTATTAATCTAAAAAAAGAAAATGTTTTTTTAGTTCATAAGATTACCTTTAAGATAAATCCTTTAAAATTATTTAAACATGTTACACGTCCGCTTGGCATTATAAGTAATATATATATTTCAAATATTGAATTTTATATAAGTAATAAAGAGGATTATAAGTTTATAGTAGGAAATAAAAGCAAATTTTTTGCTGAAATGCTAAAATCTAAAATTTTTATTTGTATAGATAAAATTAAAATTAATAATAAAAGATTTAATACTGACAATTCAGAATTTTTAAAAATTGAAAATACAAATATAGTTGTAAGTAGTAATAATATCACTTTGAATTCTATTGTGTATATTTCAAGCGATGTGCCTATAAAATTAGAATCTAATATGGAAAGGCAAACTGGAAATATTTTTACTACCAAATCTATTTTTACAGCTAAAAATAAGATAAATATGTTTTTAAGGGCAGTTGGAACAATTGATTTCTCTTCTTTAGATATTTATCAAAATATTACAGTTGAAAAATTATTATATAAAGGATTTAAATTTGATGGATTATGTTCATTTTCACAAGTTTCGGGAAATTGTAATATAGATTTTAGAGGTAATTTTGGTAATTTTAAGTTTATTCATTTACTAAATAATGATACTAAAATTGAATCACAAGTTGATATTTCAAAACTTAATAGTGCTTTTAAAGGAAATCTAAAATTGGATTTTAAATGTAGAAATAATAATGTGAATATGAGATTTGATGTGACTAATTTATCTTTTTTAAATTTTAAAAATTTGAATTTTAAAATATTTGGCTTAAAAAATGATAACAATATTTATAAAATGTCTTGTTTGTATGGATTAGATAGAAAAATGGAGATTATTTATGAAAAAAGTGGAAAGTATAAAATAGAACTTTTAATTAAGAACAAAAATATCGGTGTTATTGAAGGTAATTTAAAAACAGGTGCAGTTTCAACACATTTAGATAATGTTAGTGTGTCTGATATACCTTTTATGAGGAAAGGTTGTAAGGGAATTATAAACATTTTTGGTTCTATAAATGAATTTTCTGGGCAAATTGATTTTGCACTTAAAGATTTCTGTATGCCTAATATGCGTGCTATA
The DNA here is from genome assembly GCA_031262585.1 of Endomicrobium sp. Taxonomy (GTDB): domain Bacteria; phylum Elusimicrobiota; class Endomicrobiia; order Endomicrobiales; family Endomicrobiaceae; genus Endomicrobiellum. The sequence goes on along the minus strand of JAISHK010000008.1, from coordinate 13,389 downwards.
AATGTGATTGGATCTATAATGCGAACCAGAGATATGTATGTGCTAAATTTTTATAAAGATGATAATTCTATTGCATTGAATACTGTTATTAGATCTGGTAAGATAGCTTTGTTTGATTTTAAATTTATTGGATTAAATATAACTAATATTATTAATATTTGTAATAATTGTGAGAGTAGTATTTCGGGTACAACTAGTGGTCGTATTAAGTATGAAAAAAACTTAGAATTAGAATTTGATATTAAAGCTTTTGATGGTGAATTATATGACAATGAGTTTAAAAAAATTGAAATTAAAGGAAATATAAATCCATGTAGGATAAATATTGAGCGTTTTGTGTTAGTAGATAAGTTTAATGATATAATAGCCAATGTGGTGGGGTTGATTGGGTTTACGGATAAAATTCCTATTTCATCTCTTTATATTACTTTAAAAAACTTAAAAATAGCTGGAGTTCCAATCAATACGAATATAGTATTTGAAGGTCATTTAGATAAAAAAAATGAGATTAAAGGTGTTATACGTAGCGCTGGAACAAGTATTGCTAATGTGTCACTAGGAGATATTATTGCAGATGCTATAGTTTCAATTAAAAAGCTTAAAATTTCAAATATAAGATCAAATGCTGGATTAAATGATTCTTATTTATTTATGAATTTTGCAGGGAATAAATTATCAGGAAACTTTAATTTAAAAAATATTAATATACAAGACATTTATCCTAGAGTATCTGGATTTTTAAATTCTCATATAAAACTTTTTGGAAAATTGAGTAGTCCTAATATAAAAGTTTCAACTGTAATTAAAGATGGTAAGTGTTCGTATAAAACTTTTTCTTTGTCATCGCTTTTAGAATATGATGATAATACAATTAAGGTGAATAAAATTGTATTGATTTCAGATAGAACAAAAATTTCTTTACAGGGCAAACATTTTGATAATTGCAAGACATTTTTCTTAATGATTAATAATTTAAATGAAGAATTTGTAAATATGCTTATAGGTTTTCATTTGCCTTTTACTGGAAATTTTTCAGGAACGGGACGTTTATTTATGAAGAAAGGTGAAAAAAAAATAAAAATATTTTTAAAAGCAGATACCGCTTATATAGAAAATTTAAAGCTTTATGATATCAAGTCTAATATTGAAATTGACAATAATAATATTGTAATAAATGATACTTCTGCTAAAATTTCAAATAGTGAAATTAAAATAAATAAAGGTTTTTTTAATATTAAAAGTAAAAAGTATGAACTGAATTTATTTTTAATTAATGTTCATGCAGGTCCCATAGATATTTTTGGAAATATAAATTTATCTGGGGAAATGATAAAACAAAAGGGAAGATTTATTTACAACGGTATAGTTGATTTTAGTAATTTATGGCTAAATGAATATAAGTTAGTTTCTTCTTTAATTAATTATGAAATTAACAATAAAATTTTAAAATTTTGTTCTAATATTGATAGTACTAATAAGTATAATATTAAAGGGTTAATTATGTTTAAAGACATTATATCTATAAGAGGATTAAATATATCAAAGGATAAAACTTTATTTGATTTAAATGCAGATTTTTCAGAAGATTTTGTAAATATTGGAGTGAAAAGTTTAAATATTGACTGGCGTTTTATGACTAATATTTTTAATTTGCCAAATATTTTAGAAGGTAGTGTGAATATAAAGGCCAATTTATCCGGAAAAATTGATAATCCGAAAGGTAATATATCTTTATTTTCAACAAAAGGATGTTTAGCACAAATTCATTATGACAATTTTGATATAGAAGTAAACTTGTTTAATAATCGTGCTTATATAAAAAAAGCATCTATTTTTAAAAAAAATACTATTCATATATTGTTTGATGGAGATTTTCCTTTTTGGTTTGATAAAAAATTGTCTCCTATAATGAGAAAAGAACCTATAAATATTTTTTATAAATTTGATGATTATAAATTAAATTTTTTAAAGTATTTGTCAAACGGTTATATTTTGCCTAGTGATGGTAAAGCTTTTTTAAAAGGGATTTTAAGTGGAAATTATGAAAAACTTAATAATAATGCTAGTTTATCAATCATTGATGGAGCATTTGAGACAAAGGAATATGTTAGTAAAATTAAAAATATGTGTGTTGAAATTTCAATGATTGAAGATTTAATTAAAATAAATAAATTTAATTTAAAATCCGGATCTGGTCAATTGAATGTTTATGGTCAAATGAAACTTAATAATTTTAGTTTTAAAGAGATTGATATAAATCTTGTTACAGATGAGAAAGGTATTCCTTTAGAAGTTCATCAATTACCTATGTCAAACTTCATGGGAACGAAATCTTTTTTAAAAGACTATTCTTTTGGAGAACCAAGGTTTGATTTAAAAATAAAGGGGTCATTTTTGGCACCAAAAATTTCAGGTCGTATTATACTTGAAAATACTCGATTTACTTTTCCTGGTGTTAATAGATATGAAAAATCTTTTATTCCGGAAAATACTGAGTTTGATTTAGAACTTGCAACTGCTTATAATACGAAATTTGAAAATTCTTTTGTTTCAGCATTTATAAATGGTTCAATACGTATAAATGGTAAGTATAATAATATCAATGTAAACGGTGTTATTGAGACAACATCTGGAAGGTTTGATTATTTTGGAGTAGGTTTTGATATAGTGAATGCTAAATTAGAAATAATAAATGATAATCAAGTTTTTATAACGGCTGAAGGAAAAACTATTATTTCTTCAAAACATGGTTGTGAATCTGAAAATATAAGATTACTTATAAACAGAGTTAATATAAAAGATTTATCTAAAAAAGATGCAATAAAATTTACTTCAAAAGATAATCCTAATATGAATTATCATAAGGTTTTTGAAAAAATAGGTACGTCACAAGATAATTATTTTAATTCATTGAGATTTGAAGGAGATATTGATTTTATTATAGGGCAAAAAGTTTTGCACTTACTAGAGCAAACTTTTGTAACGCCTATTACTAGAGCGGTTTTGCGTAAAATAGGACTTGTTGATAGTTTCCGAATTTCATATGTTTGTACGGATGAACCTGTTTCTAATGAACAAAATTCATATTTTGTTCATCTTTTATCAGGTACGAAATGTTCATTAGAAAAAAAATTTACAAATCAATTTCTTTTAGGTTATTCTGTAATTTTTGATGAATTTAACAAAAAACTTGGTTTACAGCATGAATTAGAAATGAAATATAAATTGACGACTAATTTATTTTTAAGTGGTGTTTATGGACTTAGCAATAATGAAAAATCGTACAAGCCAGATAGAAGGATTATGCTTCAACATATATTTCGATTTGGCCCTCATACAAAAAAGCGATATGAAAGTAATTAAAATTGAAATATAAGTTTAAAATTAATAACTGTGTAATGTGTAAATTTATTTTAATTATATGTATGAAAAATGCTAAAAATATTAGAGGATATAATGCAAAATTTAAAAAAGTTTATTGGATCATTTTCTTTTGATGGTAGACTTATAGAATCAGATATTACAGGTTCTATAGCTCATACTAAGATGCTTGTAAAGACCGGTATTATAGGTGCTAGTGACGGGAAAAAGATTATTTTTGGCTTAATGTCAATTTTAAAAGATTTAAGTAAGGAATGGAAAATTCCAGAAGAGGAAGATATACATTATGCTATAGAGAAAGAACTTATACGTAGAATAGGAATTGTTGGTTGTAAAATGCATACAGCTAGAAGTAGAAATGATCAAGTTGCTACTGATTTAAGAATTTATTTGAAGCAAGAAATTAATAAAATAAAAAATCTTTTGACTACTTTTCAAAAAATAATTGTTGAAAAAGCGTCTAAAAATATTGATGTTATAATGCCTGGATTTACACATTTGCAACCTGCTCAACCTATTTTAGCAGCACATCATCTACTTGCTTACGCTTGGATGATGCAAAGAGATAAAGAGAGACTTGATGACTGTTATAAAAGGACTGATATTTTGCCACTGGGTAGTGCCGCTTTGTCTGGAACTTCTTTTAAGGTTGATAGGTCATATGTAGCAAAGATTTTAAATTTTAAAAATATAAGTGAAAATTCTTTAGACGCTGTAAGTGATAGAGATTTTGCAGTAGAATTTGTATTTTGTGTATCTTTAATAGCGTTACACCTTACCAGACTTTGTGAAGAAATAATTTTGTGGATGAATCCTGAGTTTGATTATGTAACTATAGATGATAAATTCACATCTGGTTCATCAATGATGCCTCAAAAACGCAATCCTGATTGTGCTGAAGTAATAAGAGGGAAATCAGGCAGAATTTTTGGTGATTTAATTGCAATGCTTACTATTTTAAAATCTCTTCCTCTTGCATATAATAGAGATTTACAGGAAGATAAGCCTCCAGTCTTTGATGCTTTAGATAATATAAAATTATGTATTGAAGTTATAAGTGAAATGATAGATAGTTTAAAATTTTTAAAAGAAAAAACTTTAAGAAGTACTAAAAAGGGTTTTATTGCAGCTACTGAATTAGCAGATTATCTCGCAAACAATGATATTCCTTTTAGAGTAGCACATAAACTTATTAAAGATATCGTTTTATATTGTAAAAAAAAATCTAAGATGTTAAATGAACTTTCTATGGAAGAATATAATAAATTTTCGCCTATATTTAAAAAAGATATATTTGAATATTTAGATATAAAAAATATTGTTAATACGAAAACTTCTTATGGAGCAACGTCTAAAAAAGCTGTTATGCGTCAAATAAAAAATATCAAACGAAAATTAAAATGAATGAAATAAAGAATGAACAGAATATTATTTAAATAAGGCGATAAACAAAATTAAGTTGGTATTTAATGTATAAAGAATTGTTAAATTACTATAATTTAATAATAAGTAAAATTAAGTAAGAGAAAATACATATTTCAAATTTAGAATTAGAAGCTTTAAAACGAAAAATTGTTTTTGAATAAAAAATCTGAATTTATTAAATAGTATCGGTCTTAATACGATTGTGGAATTTTATGAATTTTAAAATCAAGAATTAAAAATTTACCTTAGATAAATGATCGTTCCTTGTTCGGCAATTCATTTATGGAATAAAATGATACAAGAAGATGCAATTATTGATGAATTAATGCTCAATCTTTTATAATTATTTTGAAAAATCAGTATAATGAAAATGAAATAATTCGTAATTTAAATAAAAAATATTTTAATTTGGAATTTGCAATTATGGTTAATATTGATTCTTATTAAGAAATTTTTGCGTTATTTTTCATTTGTTTATTGTTTTTTAGTTTATAACTCTTTTACTTTAGTGTTTGATGTAGAGTTAAATAATAAACAAAGAAAAAAGACTAAAAGATATTGGTGTTGATCTACGAAAGTTTATTAGAGAAATTTCTCACGAGGCGTTTTATATGTAATAGAGCAGAAACATATTCTTGTTGATTTGTTTTTGTAGTCACAAGAGGAGATTCAAAAAATGGAATTTTTTAATGTGTCGAATTGTTTATTAACTACTAAACTTGCAAAAAGTGTTTCTTTTAAAAATGTTTTAAATTTTAACTCTTATCTCTTATTAATTATTTTTAAGTTAAAAACTTTTTTTGTTAAAAACTTAAAAGTTTTACAAATGATAATATAACATTTAGCAAATTTGTTTTAATGAATTACCAAATTGTTAGTGTGTAATTGTTACTGATTTTTAAATACTGCAAAAGGATTTTTCTTAGGATAGAAATGTTGTTTTGTAGTAAAGGGACAAGTGCAAAAAGAAGTGTCGAGTATTTTGAAACTGTTGAGTATAAACAACGCTATTGGGTTAATAGAAACTTTCTAAAAATATTTCAGCGAATGTTGCTAAAATTTTTAAAGTTAATATTATTTTGTTGTAATTTCAGTTGCTAGGATGCAACTAAAATAATGTTGATAATATATTTTTATTTTAGTACAGACTATAAATATTTAGATCAGGTTTTTAGATCATTATAATTTAGAAATGACAGATATTGTGTAAATACATACATTCAGATATAAATTCATTGTCTATAACTGATTTTGAAAATCTTGTGACACAATAAATAATTTTTTTGTCGCACAAAATTCTTTAAAAAATATTAAGAGGATTATAACTAATAAAACGCTGGAGAAGTATCCTAATGAGTAGATCTTTTATAATTATCGTTTTGATGCTTATGTTTGGTATTTCTACTTAAAAACTGGCAATGATATTGTTTTATTGTTTTTGAATGAAAAGAAAAAATAAATAAAGCTTATGTAAAAATTAATGCGTCTAAAACTAAAAAATATAAATTAAAGTTTTTAAAAATCTTGATAAAGAGTATATAAATTTTAGCGAATTTGACTACGCAGTAAATGTATATAATAAAATTTAAAAATTAAAATGGATTTCTCAAAAAGAGATTAAATATGCCATTAATGGAAATTATAAAAAAGGTGTTTATATGAGAATTAAAACAGAAGATATGTTTTTAGAGAGTAGATTGTTGTGATATAATAAAAAATGCTTTTGTTGAAACATTTAAAAAAGAAAGATGTTTACTTAAGTTTGAAGAAAATGAATTGATTTTTATGTGGATATAAAGTGAGTATGACAAAGCAAAAACTTAGTCTTAAGTTTGACAAAAAATGTAAAAATTAATTGTATTTAATTGAATACGAGTTAGTAAACTTAATTTAGATGATATTAAATTTTAAAATTCAGTTATGACATAATAATGAAAACTTTATTTATAAATTTATTGGCAAAAAGTTATCTTTGTTTGCTGAAGTCAAAATAAATTTTTTTTGATGATGCAATTGAATTTGAGTATACATAAAATAAAAAACTTCTGAAATTTATATTAAATTTAGTTAAATATCGCGTAACAAAAATAATTATAAGGATGATATGGAGTTATAATTTCATATAAGAGCAAAGAAAAAGAAATTAAAACGATTATATAATACAAATTGTTTTACGTTTTTTTTATATTATAATAAAACAGATATGAGAAATATGGTTATACCACAAAAATATATTTCAATTATTGGTAAAATTTCTATTACAGCAAAAGAAAACAGCTTTGATGCTTATGTTGTGGGTGGATTTGTAAGAGACTTATTTATTGAGAGAGAATCTAAAGATTTAGATATTATGATTTGCTCAAAAGCTGATAATAAAGATTTGCAATTAGCAGGCATAAACTTTTCCAAAATTCTAGCGAGTAAATATAACCTCACTAAGCCAGTTGTATTTGAAAAATTTGGCACGGCTAAACTGTTTATGGATAATGTAGAAGTAGAATTTATAATGCCAAGAAAGGAATATTATGATTTAAATTCAAGAAATCCATATACAAAGGTAGGTTCTTTAGAACAAGATGCACTAAGACGTGACTTTACTATAAATGCTTTGTTTTTGAGATTAAGTGATATGAAAATTCTAGACCTTACCTCGTACGGTCTTAATGATATTAAAAATAAAATAATAAGAGTAACAGATCCTTTTAATGCTAAAATAATATTTAAACAAGATCCTCTGAGAATTTTACGTGCTGTACGCCAATGTTTGCAATTTGGTTTTGATATTGAACATATTACATATATTGCAATGAAAACATCTGTAACACGACTACAAATTGTTTCAAAAGAGCGAATAAGGGATGAAATAAATAAAATATTAGTTGAACCCAATCCTTCAAAAGCGTTTATAATGTTAGATGATATTAGATTACTATCAAAAATTCTTCCAGAAGTTGTAGAATTAAAAAAAAACAAAGAATCTTTAAATGAATTTACTTGCAGTTTAAAAGTTGTAGATAGAGTAAAAAATAATATAGTTTTGAGAATGGCAGGCTTACTTTATGGTATAGTAGAATATGAAGCATGTAACAATAAAAATTATTTTAGTGAAAATATTATTAGTGGATTTGTTAAAATTGAAATTATTTTAAAAAGGCTTAAATATTCAAAAAAATTTATACAAAAGGTATTGTTGATAATACGAAATAGTATATATATTAGAATGTATTCTGAAAATTGGACTGATATAGCAATTCGTAGATTTATTAAAAATTGTGGTAATGAATTTACTTTAATAAAAGAACTTTTTTTTGCATATTATATAGAAAATGATGCTAATAATAAAAAACTTATTGAACTGAGCAATAGAGTAGATTATTTAAAATCAAAAAATATGCTATATATTAAATCGGAATTAATTTCAGGGGAAAAGTTAATGAAAATATTTAATAAACCAGCTGGAAAATGGATACAAAATGCCAAAAATAAAATAGAAGAAATTCAGATTGAAGATCCTTCTGTTTCGGTAGAAATTGTACTTAAAATGTTAGAAAAGTGGATATCTTGAACTAAATTAATACTTTATTAATTACGGAATATGAAAAACGTAAATGAGTTTAACAAACTCAAAAATTCAAAAAACTAATAACATGGTATAATAAATCTAACAAGGATAATCAAAATAATATTTCTTTTCAAATTTAATTGCCAGATATAAAAGAAAAGCAATTTTATGAAAATCAAAAAGATTCAAAAATAAATATATCATCAAATTTTAGAGGAAAAAAATTTGTTAGATAATAATTTAAAAGCAAATTTTGATAATATTGATGTTATGTTAAAAAAGACAAAATAGAATAATTTTAAAATTCATATTGCAAAATATTCCAAAGAAACTTAATTTTAGAAAAAACTATTTTGAAATCTACAAGAAAAAGAGAGGAAAAAGATTATCTTAAAATTACGACTTTGAAAAAAGTAAATAAAGTAGTAAATATTTAGTATAAAAATTTTAATTGTTTATATTGCAAGAATAAAACTGTATAAAAGAGATGCAAATACTAAAAATAGATTACATAAAAACTGTTGTACTTACAAAATTAGAAAATGTTTTTGTTATGTTTTTTTATATTTTGAACAACAAAATTTGAGGATCCTTTAAAATATGTGCGCAAGTACTTAATAAGTTGAACTTTCAGTTAAGTGATATTGGTGACAATAAAAGATATATCAAAAATAATAAATAATGATAAAAAAATATAACATGAAAAATCTTTTTAATTATGCAAATAAAAATTGTAAAAATGTTTTAAAGCTAAAATTTTTTCAAGAAATTTTAGTTAAAAAGGTATAATTTTTTATAAGGTATGAAGAACATAATTAAACTAAAAAGATTTTACAAAAGCTATAGAAAATTAATCATTAATAGATGTTACTGTTGAAAAAAATGTCAATATACAATTACAAAAAACAACATCGGTAGTTGCAGATATTCTAGTAAATTTTCAAAATTTAGCATAAATGTAAATTTTCTGTTAATTAAAATACATAAATTACGTCAAGTCAAGTAAGTAAACATAGAAAAATGATTTATGCGTTGTCATTACTTTATTTTTTGATAGAGTAAATATAAATTATAGAAATTAAAATACGAAACTGTTCATAAATCATTATTGAAAGATTATCTAAAATAGTAATAATCTTTTGATTTAAAAAAAATGATAAAATCTTCCCTATAATCATTCATAATTTATTTTAAAATATTAGAAATTTGTTTTTTGCAAAACAATAAAGATTAGTATCTGCAGATTTTATTGAATAAAAATCTGAGGTGGGTAAAATATTTATAAAAAGTATGATTTAAAATGCAAGAAAGTTATGAAATTTGAGTTTAAAACTTTATAATAAGTTATAAATATTATTTCACTTTATAAATTTTATGCATTTGTATCATAATATGAACGTTTGGAATTATTTTCTTTGCGATGGAATAAAATTTATAAAGATTTTGTATTGCAGGACTATTTTTATTAATAGAAGGTTGTAAAATAAGAGGGATTTTATCTGAAATACCCTTTATAAGTTTAGCAGATTTTTTTATCTCTGAAATGTTTGTATTTTTAGTTATGACATTTTTAATGAAAGTTTCACTTTTAGAATTACTTAAAGCAATTTTTAAAAATTTTTTATGTTCTTTCCAAAAATTATTTTTACATTCTGACTTAAATTTAAAATCTATAGAAATTATGTCACAGAACTTTATAATTTTAGTTAAATTGTTAAACATAGTTCCGTTAGTTTCAAGGTAAATACTAAATCCTTTTTCCTTTAGTTTAGGAAGTAATACTTCTAAATAATCTGCATGTAATAAAGGTTCGCCTCCAGTTATGCTAATAGATGGTTTTTTAGAAGCTTGATTTTTAGTAAAAGTGTTTGTCAAAATTTCAGTAAAATTTTCTTTATTTTTTATATATGTTGAAATTACTTTATTTACAATTTTATTACATGTTAAATATTTTGCTTTTTTAGATATTATAGTTGAATACAAAGTATCACAATAATTGCATTTTAGATTACATCCTGCGAAACGGATAAATATCTGGGGAAGACCTGTATATAAAGCTTCTCCCTGAAAAGAAAAAAAAATATCATAAATAGGTGCTTTAATACTAATTAATGGTGTGATCATTTAATGTGCCTCTTTAAATTTTTTTGTTCTAAGTTTACATGAATCTGTAAATTTCATGTAAGACTTTTTATAACCATTATAACATGTCCATGCATTTTTGCAAGTAACTTTTAAATTTATTCCCAATTTTATTATTTGTGTTTTATTTAACTTAAAAAGTGGGTTGCGAACGATTATTTTTGTTTTAAGAAATTTTAGAACATTATTATATGTTTTTATAAATTCAAGTTGATAGTCTGGATAATTTGAAAAATTTATAGCTTTATACTTATAAAAATTACATGTGCATTATAAACTGCATATAAGATAAAAATAAAGTGTTTTTTGTGTACAATATTAAATGGGAGAAACTGTTTTTGGTATAGTTTTGTAAATAGGTATTTTTTTATTTGTTAAATCATTGATACAAGTCGAATCTATTTTCACAATAAAATATCTTACATTAATTATTTTTGCGATTTTAATAGCTGTCTTAATTTTTTTTATGTTTCTGATTATGATCAAATATTAAGTGTTTGTATATATATCTTTTAGATAATGCATAATATGAAACTGTTATGAGATCTAATCCGCTTGAAAGTAAAATTATTGTTTTTCTAAGTGATTTCATTTTAACTCTTTTAAATTTGATGATAAATGTTTGTAAATATTTATATGCTATCAATTGTATTTGTTAATTTTTATAAGATAATCAATAGATAATATAAGTAAATTACACATTTTATTTAATTAATCACGCATTTCAATTATTTTTATCGTAAAATTTAAAATTTACTTGCTTTGTTTATCTAAGAATTGAAGTGATATCTTGATAATTAATATTTAATTTTTTACTTATGTTGTTGTCAATTGCCATAAGTTTTATTATACTAACTAAGTATAATATTAGTATTGATTGTGTATTATTAATCAAATATTTGTTAATTGTATAGGTAATTATGAACAAAGAAATAAAAATATTATATCAAGATACAAATATTGTAGTTATAAATAAACCTGCAGGATTACTTGTTATACCAGATCAGCATACTAATGTGAAAGAAACTGTAGTAGGAATACTGGAAAGACAGTTAAATCAAAAACTGTGGGTGGTTCAAAAGACTGATAAAGATGTAACTGGCGTTTTAGTTATCGCAAAAAGTCTTCAAGTGTATCGGGATATAAGAATACAGTTTGAAAATTTGCAAATTTGTAGAAAATATATTGCTTTAGTGTCAGGTGTTTTGGATAAAGATGAAGGAACTATAAATAAGCCTATTTTAGTTTCTGATGGAACTGTTTCTATTAATATAAGAGGCAAAGAGTCAATAACTAATTTTAAAGTATTAGAGCGTTTTAAAAGTTATACTTTAATTCAAGTTTGGCCAGTTACAAGAAGAAAACATCAGGTAAGAATACATTTGTGGAGTTTGGGACATCCTCTTGCAATAGATAATGAGTATGGCATATCTGAACCTATACTCTTATCATCTTTTAAACGTAACTATAAGATGAAAAATGGTGAAACTGAGAAACCTCTTATTAAAAGGCTTACACTTCATATTGCTTCTTTAACTTTAATATTGAGTGAAACAGGTAAAGAACAGAGTTTTGCGGCCTCTTTACCTAAAGATTTTGAAATTACATTGAAGCAGCTTCGTAAATATGGGAAATAATTTATATTAATAAAGTGTTATTGAAAATGCTTATAGGAGTGTCTAATGGCAGAAAAAGTGTATTTTCTTTCTTGGAGTAAGAAAGATAAATTGTATGATTTTTTGAAAGCTACTAGAATTTTTAATCATGTTAAAGCAAGAAATTTCTTGGCAATAAAAATACATTTTGGTGAAGAAGGAAATAAAGGATATATTAAACCTGAATATGTTTCTTCTGTTGTAAAAATTGCTAAAGAAAAAACTGCTTTTCCTTTTTTAACAGATGCCAGCACGATTTATGTGGGCAGGAGATCTGATGCGTATCATCATCATCTTATTGCGAATAAGCATGGCTTTACGATTGAAAAATGTGGATGTCCTGTAATTATTGCTGATGGACTAAGAGGGGATGTGGAAAGTGAGGTGAAAGTTAATTTAAAACACTTTAAAACGGTTATGATAGCCCAAGGAATATACAGTGCCGATAGTTTTATATTTATGAGTCATTTTAAAGGTCATGAAATAACAGGTTTTGGAGGAGCTTTAAAAAATATAGGTATGGGTTGCGGTAGTAAAGCTGGTAAATATGCTATGCATCATTCTTCAAAACCTACAGTAAATCCGCACTGTTGTATGGGATGTGGTGAATGTGTTAAGCATTGTTATCAGAAAGCTTTATTTCTTGTAGATAAAAAAATAGTTATGAATGAAAAAAAATGTGCAGGCTGTGGACAGTGTTTGGTAAGTTGTGCGTTTGAGGTGTTTAGCTTGAAATGGAATGAAAGTTCTCTATCAGTTCAGGAGAAAATAGTAGAGTATGCAGTAGGTGTTTTAAAAAATAAAAAAGGCTCGTATATAAATTTTTTAAATCATATAAGTAAATATTGCGATTGTTTTTCTTTGTCAAGGAATAATCCTCTTATGGAAGATATAGGAATTGTCGCTAGTGTCGATCCTGTAGCAGCTGATCAAGCAAGTTACGATTTAGTAAATAAAATTTTTGGAAAAGATCTCTTTAAAGAACTTTATCCAAAAATAGACTCTACGATTCAATTAGAGTATGCAGAAAGTTTAGGATTGGGCAACAGAAACTATAAATTAATAAGTTACTAGTAATAAAATGAAAATTGAAAGAATAGAAAAAGTGAAATTGAAAAAAAATATGGTCAAATTGTTTTTTGACTCTGGTAAAAATCTTATAGTTTTTGCTGATAGTGTTGTTAAATTTGGGATTAAGACTGGTAATAATATATCTGAGAATGA
>JAISHK010000001.1 GCA_031262585.1 Endomicrobium sp. | reverse complement strand
ATAAATTTAATTTAAAATCTGGCTCTGGTCAATTGAATGTTTCTGGTCAATTGAAACTTAATAATTTTAGTCTTAAAGAGATTGATATAAACCTTGTTACAGATGAAAAGGGTATTCCTTTAGAAGTTCCTCAATTGCCTATGTTAAGCTTTATAGGAACGAAATCTTTTTTAAAAGACTATTCTTTTGGGGAGCCGAGGTTTGATATAAAAATAAAAGGATCGTTTTTGGCACCAAAAATTTCAGGGCGTATTATACTTGAAAATACGTACTTTACTTTTCCTGGTGTTAAAAGATATGAAAATTCTTTTTTCCCAGAAGATACTGAGTTTGATTTAGAACTTGTGACTGCTAATAATACGAAATTTGAAAATTCTTTTATTTCAGCATTGATAAACGGTTCTATACATATAAATGGTAAGTATGATAATGTTAATGTAAGTGGGATTATTGAAACAACATCTGGAAGACTTGACTATCTTGGAGTAGGTTTTGATATAGTGAATGCTAAAGTAGAAATAATTAATGATAATAAGGTTTTTATAACAGCTGAAGGAGAAACTACTATTCCTGCAAAAACTGGCTATGAATCTGAAAGTATAAAATTGCTCATCAATAGAGTTAATATAGAAGATTTATCTAAAAAGGATGCAATAAAATTTACTTCAAAAGATAACCCTAATATGAATTATCGGAAAATTTTTGAAAAAGTCGTAGGTATAGAACAAGATGATTATTTTGATTCATTACAATTTGAAGGAGTTATAGGACAAAGAGCTTTACGTTTATTAGAGCAAACTTTTGCAACGCCTATTACGAGAGCAGTTTTGCGTAAAATAGGGCTTGTTGATAATTTCAGAGTTTCTTATATTTATACAGATGAACTTGTTTCTAATGATCAAGATATAAGTTTCGCTAATCTTCTATCAGGTGCAAAATATTCATTGGAAAAGAATCTTACAAATCAAATTTTTTTAGGTTATTCTGTAATTTTTGATGAGTTTAATAGAAAACTTGGTCTACATCATGAATTAGAAATGAAATATAAGTTAGCGAATAATTTATTTTTAAGTGGTGTTTATGGACTTGGTAATAGTAAAGAATCATATCGGCCGGATAGGAAGATTATGCTTCAGCACATGTTTCGGTTTGGCTCTCATGCAAAAAAACGAGATGTAAATAATTAAAATTGCGATACAAATTTGAAAATAATGTATTAATTATATAATGTAAATGTGTAAGTTCATTTTAATAATGTTTGCGATAAAATGCGAAAATATCAGAGGGCATAATGCAAAATTTTAAAAAATTTATTGGATCATTTTCTTTCGACGGTAAACTTGTAGAATCAGATATTATAGGTTCTATAGCTCATACTAAGATGCTTATAAAAACTAATATTATAAGTGCTAATGACGGAAAAAAGATTGTTTTTGGGTTAATGTCAATTTTAAAAGATCTAAAAAAAGGATGGAAAATTCCAGAGGAAGAAGATATACATTATGCTGTAGAGAAAGAACTTATACGTAGGATAGGAATTGTTGGTTGTAGGATGCATACAGCTAGAAGTAGAAATGATCAAGTTGCGACTGATTTAAGAATTTATTTAAAGCAAGAAATTAGCAACATAAAAGATCTTTTGACTACTTTTCAGAAAATAATTGTTAGAAAAGCATCTAAGAATATTGATGTTATAATGCCTGGATTTACACATTTACAACCTGCTCAGCCTATTTTGGCGGCACATCATCTACTTGCTTACGCATGGATGATACAAAGAGATAAAGAGAGACTTGATGACTGCTATAAAAGAACTGATATTTTGCCATTAGGTAGTGCTGCTTTGTCGGGAACTTCCTTTAAAATTGATAGGTGGTATGTGGCAAAGATTTTAAATTTTAAAAGTATAAGTGAAAATTCTTTAGATGCTGTAAGTGACAGAGATTTTGCAATAGAATTTGTATTTTGTGTATCTTTAATAGCATTACATTTTACTAGATTTTGTGAAGAGATAATTTTATGGATGAGTCCTGAGTTTGGTTATATAAGTATAGGTGATAAATTTACATCTGGTTCATCAATAATGCCTCAAAAGCGGAATCCTGATTGTGCTGAAGTGATAAGAGGGAAGTCAGGTAGAATTTTTGGCGATTTAATAGCAATGCTTACTGTTTTAAAATCTTTGCCTCTTGCATATAATAGAGATTTACAAGAAGATAAACCTCCAGTTTTTGATGCTTTAGATAATATAAAACTATGTATTAAAGTTATGAATGAAATGATAGATAGTTTAAAATTTTTAAACGCAAAAACTTTAAAAAGTACTAAAAAGGGTTTTATTGCAGCTACTGAGTTGGCAGATTATCTTGCAAGAAATGGTATTCCTTTTAGAGTAGCACATAAGCTTATTAAGGATATTGTTTTATATTGTAGAGAAAATTCTAAGATGTTAAATGAACTTTCTATTGAGGAATATAATAAATTTTCTCCTATATTTAAAAAAGATATATTTGAGTATTTAGATGTAAAAAATATTATTAATACGAAAACTTCTTATGGGGCAACATCTAAGCAAGCCATTATGCGTCAAATAAAAAATATTAAACGGAAATTGAGATGAAAAAAATTGTAATTTTATTAATAATGTTTTTGTTTACGCAGTATCTTTTTGCAAAAGAGTTTGAAAGAGAACTAACTGAAGCATCAAGTATTCAAACAGCTTTATCTGTAAATCCTGATATATTAGAGCATTCTCAGGATGTTGAATATACATTACAGTTATTGAAAGAGTCAAAAGCTTTATATTTCCCAAATATTGATTTTAATTTAAATTTAGCTAAATTTAACACTGCAGAGCCTATGATAGTTTCCGGAGAATCATCACAGTTTTTAGCTTATTTGCCGAAAGATATCGAAGAATTATATTATTCCACAAGATTATCAATATGGCAGTATATTTATTCTGGAGGAAGAATAAAAACTACAAACAAACTTGCTAAAATTAAAATGAAAAAAGTGGAAAATGAACAAAATATGATTAAAAATAAAGTGATAAACAAAGTTAAGTTAGTATTTAATAATTGTTTATGTCATAAAGAATTATTGAATTACTATAATTTAAGAATGAGCAAAATTGAGCAAGGGAAAATACATATTTCAAATTTAGAACTTAAAATTTTAAAAAGAAAAATCGCTATGGAGCAATTTAATTATGAAAAAGAAATTCTAAATTTATTAAATACTATTGGTATTGATCTTAATACAATTGTGGATATTTCAGGAACTTTAAAACCAAGGATTAAAAAAATTGACTTAAATAAATGCTTACTTCTTGCTTATCAATTTAGCTCTGAAATAAAAGCAACACAGGAAGATGCAACTATTGATGGATTAATGCTTAATCTTTTATCAATGCAGAAGTATCCTAATGTTTCAATAGGAGTTGCACAGGAATGGTTAGGTGATAAAATTGTTAGTGATAAAAACAGTTGGTACGTTTCAATAAATGCAAGTATCCCTATTTTTGATGGAGGTAGTTCGTTGGCAAGAGTCAAACAAGGTAGAATAAAGATGAGAGAAAATTCAATTAACAGAGTGAAATTAGAAAATGAAATAAAACTCAAAATAAATCAATATTTTTTAGAGTATAATTTTTGGCTAGAGCAAGTCTTACTAGCAAAACTGATTGAGAAAAATTATCAGTATAATGAAAATGAAATTGAAATAATTCGTAATTTAAATAGAAGCTATTTTAACTTGGAATTTGCGGTTGGGGTTAACCTTGATTCTTATTAGAAAAATTACTACATTATCTTTTATTTGTTTATTATCTTTTTTTTTAGTTTATAGTTCTTATGCTTCAGTATTTGATTTTGATGAAGATGATTTTTTCTTAGAAGCTCTATGGCATAGGGTTAAATTAATAAGCAAAGAAAAAAGACCAAAAGTGGCGTTAGTGTTAGGTGGTGGGGGAGCTAGAGGGATTTCCCATATAGGCGTTTTACGTGTAATAGAAAAAGAACATATTCCTATTGATTTAGTTGTAGGTACAAGTGTAGGTTCAATAATTGGAGCTTTTTATTGTGCTGGGTTGTCTGTTGATAAAATTGATGAACTTGCCAAAAACTTTTCTTTTAAAAGAGTTTCAAATTTTAACTCCTTATCTCTTATTAATATGTTTTTAAACCAAAAACTTCTTTCTAATCAAAAACTTGAAAGTTTTATAAATGATAATATTGGTCAGATTTGTTTTAATGAATTAAAAATACCGTTAGTGTGTATTGCTACAGATTTAAATACTGGTGAAAGAATTTTGCTTAGAGATGGAAATGTTGCTTTTGCTGCAAAAGCAAGTGCAACAGTGCCAGGTGTTTTTAAACCTGTTGAGTATAAGCAACGTTATTTAATTGATGGTGGACTTTTTGAAAATATTCCAGTTAATGTTGCTAAAATTTTTGATGCTGATGTTATTATTGCAGTTTCAGCAGCTGCAGATATAACTAAAAACAATGTTGATAATGTGTTTTTTACTTTAGTGCAGGCTATATATATTCAAGGTCAGGTTTTAGATCAGTATAATTTAGAAATGGCGGATATTGTAATACGCCCAGACGTAGGTTCGTTATCTATAATTGATTTTTCAAAATCTTATAACACAATAAATAAGGGATTTATTGCGGCACAAAATTCTGTAAAGAACATTAAAATGGTTATAATTAATAAAACGCCGGAGAAATATTTAATTGAGTAAATCTTTAATAATTATCATCTTGTTATTTATGTTTAGTGTTTCTACTTCAAAAGCTTGCAATGATATTGCTTTGTCATTCTTAGGTAAAAAGGAAATGGATGAAGTTTATGTAAAAGTCAACATGTCTAAAACCAAAAAAGAAAAGATTACAGTTCTTGAAAATCTTGCTGAAGAGTATATGAGTTTTAATAAATTTGACTATGCAATAAGTGTATATAATGAAATTTTAAAGTTAAAATGGATTTCCAAAAAACAAAGATTTAAATATTATGTCAAACTTGGTGATATATATGCAATTAAGAGAAATTATGTTTTTAGTATAGAAAATTATAAAAAAGCTTTAAGTTTATATAAAAAAGATATTTATGTGAGAATTAAAATAGGAGATATGTTTTTAAAAAGTAGATTGTATGATCTAGCGGAAAATGCTTTTATTGAAGCATTGAAAATAGATAAAAATTCAAATGCTGTTAAAAAAGGCTTAGGTGATGTTTTCTATGAGCAGGATTTTTATTCAAAAGCTGTGAATTATTATAATAAAATAGAATACAAGGATTATGATAAAGAAACCATAATAAAAGTTGCAACTTGTTATCAAAACTTAAATAAGATAGATGAAGCTATAAATATTTTAAAGATATTTGCTAAACCTGAAGAAACTGAATTGATTTTTTTTATGGGTTTGTTGTATATGGATAAAAGTGAATATAACAAAGCAAAAGCTCTGTTTTTAAGTTTGATAGAAAATGGTGTGAAAAATTTTAAGTTGTGTATATATCTTGCGTATATTTATGATTTGCAGGGAGAAAATGAGCAAGCAAAAAAAATGTTTGATGAAGTATTTAAAATGAATCCATCATGTGCAGTTGTAAATTATATACTTGCGGAAATAAATTATAAAATGGGAAATTTAAATGAGTCGAAAAAATATGCTAAAAAAGCATATTCAAAAGCTAATACTATTTTTATGAAAGCACAAACTCAAAAGCTAATTAAATTTTTAAATGAAAGAGCATCTTAAAGTTTAAGTATATATTTGTAAATAATAAAATATTTTAGACTATATAATTATAATAAATATTTTTTTGCTATAACGTTAAGAGAAAATGAAAAAATTTTTTTTAATTACATTTGTAATAATATTTATATCAATATCCTTATATTTAGCTAGTTTTATAATTTTATTTAATGTGAATAATCTTGAAAAACAAACTAAACATATTATAAATATTTTAACTTCAAAAAAAACTATGGTATCAGGAATCTCTCTTTCTCCTTTCGGTAAATTAAAAATCAAAAATATTACGATTGTAGAAGAAAATAAACTTATAAGCGATTTTTTTATATCTATAGATAATTTTTTTGCAAAAATATCTATATTAAATCTTGTTAAAGCTGATATTATTATAAATGATGTTCACATTGATGGATTAACGTTAAATCTAAATTATGAAAACAAAAGGAAGTTTAATCATTTTGACTTGTATGAAAATATGAAAAAGAATATGTGGAAATATTCAAAACACGGATTTATAAAAAATGTAAAAATCAATTCTATTGTAATTGAACATGGATTGATAAACTTGAAACTTGATATAGGTAATATTAAGTTTTATGATATTGTTTTACAATCAAGTATTTTCAATTATTATAGTAATTATTTTTCAGGGTACGGCTCTTTTAAATTTAAATTAGGAACTATTCAGTCTTCATGTGAATTTGATTTCAGCTATGACAAAAGAATAAAGACTTTATATATTACAAATTTTATGTGCAGTGGATTATCTTTGTCTGCTGAAGGTAATATAAAATTTCTTGATGATGGTTCAACTGAACTTGAGTACACGGCTAAAATGAAAAAAGAAAAACTTTCAGAATTTGTATTAAATTTAATTGGATATAATGTTACAAGCAGAGATAATTATAAAGATGATATGGAAGATGTTATAATTTCCTATCCAAATTTAAAGGAAAAAGAAATTAAAACAGCTATATAGGTACAAGTTGTTTTATATTTTTTATTTTATTGTTATAATAATAGTAGATATGAGAAATATGGTTATGCCACAAAAATATATTTCAATTATTAATAAAATTTCTGTTACGGCTAAAGAAAATAACTTTGATGCTTATATTGTTGGTGGCTTCGTAAGAGATTTGTTTATTAAAAGAGAGTCTAAAGATTTGGACATTATGATTCACTTAAAAGCTAATAATAAAGATGGACGATTGGCAGGTATAAACTTTTCTAGAATTTTGGCGAGTAAATATAATCTTAGTGAACCGGTTGTATTTGAAAGATTTGGTACAGCTAAACTATTTATAGATAATGCAGAAGTAGAATTTATAATGCCAAGAAAGGAATATTATGATTTAAATTCAAGAAATCCATATACAAAGATAGGCTCTTTAGAACAAGATGCGTTAAGACGGGATTTTACTATAAATGCTTTGTTTTTAAGGCTAAGCGATATGCGGATTTTAGATCTTACATCATATGGTCTTAATGATATTAAAAATAAGATAATAAGAGTAACGGACCCTTTTAATGCCAAAGTAATATTTAAGCAAGATCCTTTGAGAATCTTACGCGCTGTACGCCAAAGCCTGCAATTTGGTTTTAATATTGAACATAGTACTTATATTGCGATGAAAGCATCTGTAGCACGATTACGAATTGTTTCAATAGAGCGAATAAGAGATGAAATAAATAAAATATTAGTTGAGCATAATCCTTCAAAAGCATTTATGATGTTAGATGATATTAATTTATTGTCGGAAATTCTTCCAGAAGTTGTAGAATTAAAAAATTTTAAAGAACCTCTAAATAATTTGTTTACTAGCGGTTTAAACGCAGTAGATAAAGTAAAAAACGATATAATTTTGAGAATAGCAGGTTTGCTTTATGGCATAGTGGAATACGAAGCGTGTAACAATGAAAATTATTTTAGTGAAAATGTTACTAACGGATTTAATAAAATTGAAATTATTTTAAAAAGACTTAAATATTCAAAAGAATTTATACAAAAAGTATTGTTGATAATGCGAAATAGCATATATATTAGAATGTATTCTAAAGATTGGACGGATATAGCAGTTCGTAGATTTGTTAAAGACTGTAATAATGAATTTGCTTTAATAAAAGAACTTTTTTGGGCTTATTATATAGAAAATGATGATAATATTAGAAAACTTATTGAATTGGTAAATAGAGTAGAGTATTTAAAATTAAAAAATATGCTATATATTAAATCTGGGTTAATTTCAGGGAAAAGACTAATGAAAATATTTAATAAACCAGCTGGAAAGTGGATACAAGATGCAAAAAATAAGATAGAAGAAATTCAAATTGAGAATCCTTCTGCTTCAATGGAAATTATACTTGAAATATTAAAAAAGTGGATATCTTGAGCTAAATTTCAATAACTTTTGTTAACTATCTAATTGTGAACAAAAGTAAAAGGATTTTAGAAATGCTGCAAGAACGGGACGATGTTCAATTATCACAATCCCAAATTACGGACAAGGAACAAGAAACAAGTAGCAAGAACGAAGAGGTTGATTTAGATAAAATTGAGAAAAGTGAAAAAATTGAACGTACGTATGACATAGAAGGTCTTCTTATAGGAGGTGGGGTAGGAGCTGTTGTTGGTATAATAATTTCTTTTAACATTATTTTTGCAATACAGATAGGAATGTTTTTTGGACTTATTGTAGGCACGAGATTCAAAAAGAAAAGTAAAAACAAAAGTATATAAAATTTTTAATAGGAAAATTTTATGGCTGATAAAGATATGAAAAGTGCAAATGAATCTAATGATCTCGAAGAAAGTGCAAAAATCAACAGTACAAAGGATGAAGTTAAAGAATTAAATAAACAAATTAGTGAATTAAAAAAAGAACTTTTTGAACTTGAAGAGAAAACGCAATCATCAAGTGATAGTATACTGCAACAAGAACATAACTTCCAGAAAAATTCTTCAGAATTTTTATCAAGTAGTACTAAATCTAGTGAAGGTAATATAAATGATATTTCTTCTCAAGCTATGGTATCAAATATAGAAGAGAAGCAATTAAATAAGAATCAGAAGGAAGACTCAAAAACAAATATATCCTCTATATCCTCAAATTTTAGCAGAAATGAATTGTTAAGCAATTTAAAAACAAAGCTTGATAATATTGATGCTATGTTAAAAAAAGCAAGACAAAATAGTTCTTCTGAAAATATTAAAAAACAGTCTGGTTTGATTAATGCAACTGTTTCATCCAATAAAGAAATTTTAGGTAAAATTTCACAAAAAAATGATGATAATTTATCAAATTCTATAAGTGAAAATAAAAAAGAAAAAAAAGTTATGTTGCAACAGGTTGAAAGTAATAGTGAAGTTCTTATAAATACAAAAACAATGAATTCGCAATGCGAAACCTTTCAAAAAGATACAGCTTTAGAAAAACCTTGTTTAGAATCTGAAAAAATAAACGAGAAAGAAGATTATTCTAAAGTTACGACTTTAGAAGAGGCAAATAAAGCAGTGAATACTCAACCTAAAAATTTTAATTATTATATTATAAGGGCAAAACTGTATATAGATAAAAAAGACTATGTCAATGCTGAAGCAGATTACAGAAAAGCTATTGAACTTACAGAATCAAAGAATATTTTTGTTTTAATAGAAATTGCATCTCTTTATATTTTAAATAATGAAATTAATAAGGCTTTAGAAATATGTGTCCAAATACTTAATATTGATTCATCAAACATTGAGGCACTACAAAAGCGTGCTATTTGTTATGAACTTTTGAAGCAGGAAGATAATTTCTTCAAGGATGTAAATAAAGCTATAAGCATTGAACCTAATAATGCTAAGAGTTATGTTGTAAGAGCTGAACATTATATGTTAAAACAAGAATTTCAAAAAGCGTTAGAAGATGTGAATAAAGTTATAGAATTGAAGTCTGATAATGCTAGTGTATGGTATTTTAGAGGTGTACTTTACTATAATCTTCAAAAATATATGCAATGTTGCATGGATATGGAAAAAGCAATTTATTTTAAAACAGATGAAAACGAAGTTTATAGATATCTTGGAATATGCAATTTTAAAATGGGTAATTTTATAGATGCAATTAAGTATTTAACAAAAAGTCTAGAACTTGGGGTCCAAGATAATGATGTTTATTATTATAGAGCTCAAGCTGAATTTTCAGTTAGCGATATTGATAACAGTATAAAAGATATATCAAAAGTAATAGATAATGATAAAAGTAATTGGGAATATTATTTATTAAGAGCAAGAAGTTATGATATGAAAAATCTTTTTAATTATGCAAATAAAGATTATGAAAAGGTTTTGAAGCTAAAATCAACTTCAGAAATTTTGGTTGAAAGAGCACAATTTCTTGTAAAATATGAAAAATATAATCAAGCTGTTAAAGATTTTTCTAAGGCGATAGAGCTGGAAGAAAAAAATGCAGATCTTTATAAACAACGTGGATATATATATCAAAAGTTGAACAAGTTAAATAATGCTGAAAAAGATTTTGCAAAAGCTATGAAGCTAAATCCGTTAATAGATGTCCCTATTGAGAAAAATACCGGTATGCAATCACAAGGAACAACATCGGTAGTTGCAGATACACCGGCAGACGTTCAACAATTCACTGCAAAGATAGTTCCTTCTGTTAAAGAAAATACACAAAATGCGACAAACAAACAAATGTTGAGTAATGTTTTAGGAGTTGACATTGATTCAATTTTTGATAGAGCAAATATAAACTATAGAAATAAAAAATATGAAACTGCACTGGAAGACTTATCTAAAATAATATCCTATGATTTAAATTGCGTTAAAGCGTATTTGTTAAGAGCGGACATATACAAAAAGTTAAATAATAATGATAAAGCTCTAGATGATTTAAATAAAATGATTGAGCTTTTACCTTCGTCATCTATAGCTTATTTTAAAAGAGCAGAAATTTATTTTCTGCAAAACAAGGAAGATTTAGCACTTGCAGATTTTATAAAAACTGTGGAATTAAATAAAAACATGGGTGCAGGATATATTGGAATTGCAAATATCTACAAAAAGCGTGGCGAAAAAGAAAAAGCTATTGAAAATTATAATCTTGCCAAAAAATATGATTTAAAATGCAAAAAAACTGCAGAATCTGAGATTAAAACTTTATCTTAAGTTAGATAAATATTATTTTACTTTATAAATTTTATGCATTTGTACCATAAGATGTACGTTTGGAATTATTTTTTTTGCTACATTATAAAATTTGTAAAGGTTTTGTATGGCAGGACTATTTTTATTAATGGAAGGTTGTAAAATAAGGGAAATTTTATCTGAAATACTCTTTATAAGTTTTGCAGATTTTTTTATTTCTAAAATGTTTGTATTTTTAGTTAAAACATTTTTAACAAAAGTTTCGCTTTTAGAATTACTTAGAGCGATTTCTAAAAATTTTTTATGTTCTTTCCAAAAACTATTTCCGCATTCTGACTTAAATTTAAAATCTATAGAAATTATGTCGCAAAACTTTATAATTTTAATTAAATTGTTAGGCATTGTTCCGTTAGTTTCAAGGTAAATCCTAAATCCTATTTCCTTTAGTTTAGGAAGTAATACTTCTAAAAAATCCGTATGTAATAGAGGTTCGCCACCTGTTATGCTAATAGAAGGTTTTCTTGTTGAGAGGTTTTTAGTAAAAGTTTCTACAAAAACTTCAGTAAATTTTTCTTTATTTTTTGTATATAGAAAAATCACCTTATTTAAAATTCTATTACATGTTAAATATTTTGCTTTCTTAGATATTATAGTTGAATACAATGTGTCACAATAATTGCATTTTAGATTACACCCTGCAAAACGAATAAATATCTGAGGAAGACCTGTATATAGAGCTTCGCCCTGGAATGAAAAGAAAATATCATAGATAGGTGCTTTAATGTTGCGTAAGGATGGGATCATTTAGACCTGCCTTTTTGAATCCTTTTATTCTAAGTTTGCATGAATCGCATATCATGCAAGGCTTTTTATAACCATTATAACATGTCCATGTGTTTTTGTAAGGAACGTTTAATTTTAATCCTAGTTTTATTATTTGTGCTTTATTTAATTTCAAAAGTGGAGCTTGAACGATTATTTTTGTTTTAAGAGCTTTTAAAACATTATTATATGCTTTTATAAATTTAGGTGTACAGTCTGGATAATTTGAAAAATCTATAGCGTTGGCACCTATGAAAATTACATGTGCATTTGTAGACTGTGCATAAGATAAAGCATAAGATAAGAACAAAGTATTCCTTCCTGGTACATAAGTAGGTGGGACTGTTTTGGGCAGAGTTTTGTGAATTGGTATTTTTTTATTTTTGTTTGTTAAAACATCATTGGACCAAGCCAAATTTATTTTTATAATAGAATATTCCACATTAACTGCTTTTGCAATTTTAATAGCTGTTCTAATTTCTTTTTTATGTTTTTGTCCATAATAAAACATTAAACATTTACACTTATACCCTTTAGATAATGCATAATATAAAACTGTTGTGGAATCTAATCCTCCTGAAAATAAAATTATTGCTTTTCTGGCTAGTTTCATTTTAAACCTTTTTAATTTAATAGTAAATGTCTGCAAATATTTATTTTATTATATTATACTACACTGCAAATAGTATTTATAAATTTTTCTATGATAGTCTTTCTATTTATAAATAGTATGAATAAATTATACATTTTATTTAGCCAGTAACCAACATATTTTAACTACTTTTATCATAAAATTTGAAAATTTGCTTTCGTTATATTATTCAAAAATTGAAATGACTATTTCTAAAATCAATGTTTAGTTCTTTGCTTATAAGATGACTAGTTCACTAAATCTATAAATATTTTTATTTAACTATTGTTAATTTACTATTAATTTACTAATAGTGCAAAATATAAAAATACAAGTTAAATAAATTTTATAGAGATATTTTGCCATAAGTTTATTATATTAGGTATAATGTTAGCATGATTGTGTATATTTTATTAGCCAAATACTACGTAAATGTGCATAGGTAATTATGAACCAAGAAGTAAAAATATTATATCAAGATACAAATATTGTAATTGTAAATAAACCTGCTGGACTGCTTGTTATCCCAGATCAACATACCAATGAAAAAGAAACTATAGTAGGAATACTGGAAAGGCAATTAAATCAGAAAGTGTGGGCAGTTCACAAAACTGATAAAGATGTAACCGGTATTTTGGTAATTGCAAAAAGTCTTCAATCGCACAGAAACATAAGAATGCAGTTTGAAAATTTGCAAGCTTGTAGGAAGTATATTGCTTTAGTGTCTGGCGTTTTAGAGGAGGATGAAGGAACTGTAAATAAGCCTATTTTGGTTTCTGGTAAGGCTGCTTCTATTGACATAACAGGTAAAGAATCAGTAACTAATTTTAAAGTATTAGAGCGTTTTAAAAGTTACACTTTGATTCAAGTTTGTCCAGTTACAAGAAGAAAGCATCAGATAAGAATACATTTGTGGAGTTTAGGACATCCTCTTGCAATAGATAATAAATATGGTACTTCTGAACCTATATTCCTATCATCTTTTAAACGTAAGTATAAGATAAAAAACGGAGAAGCTGAGAAACCTCTTATTACGAGACTTACGATTCATATTGCTTTTTTAACTTTGATATTGACTGAAAGAGGTAACGAACAAAACTTTACAGCACCTTTGCCTAAAGATTTTGAAATTACATTAAAACAGCTTCGTAAATATGGAAAATAAATTGTATTAATAAAATGTTATTGAGGAGTTTCTAATGGTAGAAAAAGTGTATTTTCTCCCTTGGAATAAGAAAGATAAATTATATGATTTTTTGAAAACTACTAAAATCTTTGATCATGTTAAAGCTAGAAATTTTTTGGCAATAAAAATACATTTTGGCGAAGAAGGTAATGAGGGATATATTAGACCTGGATATGTTTCTTCTGTTGTAAAAATTGTTAATGAGAAAGCTGCTTACCCTTTTTTGACTGATGCTAGTACAGTTTATGTGGGTAGAAGATCTGATGCATACCATCATCTTCTTATTGCGAACAAGCATGGTTTTACGGTTAAAGCATGTGGATGTCCTGTGATTATTGCAGATGGACTAAGGGGAGATGTGGAAAGTGAGGTGAAAGTTGATTTAAAGCATTTTAAAACAGTTGCAGTAGCTCAAGGAATATATAGTGCTGATAGTTTGATATTTATGAGTCATTTTAAAGGTCATGAAATAACAGGTTTTGGTGGGGCTTTAAAAAATATAGGTATGGGCTGTGGTAGTAAGGCTGGTAAATATGCTATGCATAATTCTTCAAAACCTACATTAAACCCTAAGTTTTGTATTGGTTGTGGCGAGTGTGTTAAACATTGCTATCAAAAAGCTTTATTTCTTTTGGATAGAAAAATAAATATGGATAAAGAAAGATGTGCGGGTTGTGGTCAGTGTTTGGTAAGTTGTGCATTTAAAGTGTTTGGTTTAAACTGGAATGAAAATTCTTGGTCAGTTCAGGAGAAAATAATTGAGTATGCAGTAGGTGTTTTAAAAAATAAAAAAAGTTCGTATATAAATTTTTTAAATTATATAAGTAAATATTGCGATTGTTTTTCTTTGTCAAAGAATAATCCTCTTATAAAAGATATAGGAATTATTGCTAGTGTTGATCCTGTAGCGATTGACCAAGCAAGTTATGATTTAGTAAATAAAGCTTTTGGCAAAGATTTTTTTAAGAAACTTTATCCAGAAATAGATCCTACAATTCAATTAGAATATGCAGAAAATTTAAGATTAGGTAGCAGAAACTATGAATTAATAAGTTATTAGCAATAAAATGAAAATTGAAATAATATAAAAAGTAAAATTTAATAAATATGTGGTTAAATTATTTTTTGATTTTGGCAAAGATTTTGTAGTTTTTACTAAGAGTGTTATTAAATTCGCGAATAAGCATGGTATTGATA
Organism: Endomicrobium sp.; assembly: GCA_031262585.1. GTDB lineage: Bacteria > Elusimicrobiota > Endomicrobiia > Endomicrobiales > Endomicrobiaceae > Endomicrobiellum. The sequence goes on along the minus strand of JAISHK010000001.1, from coordinate 203,125 downwards.
TTTCTAAAAATGATTATAAAAATGCTTTATATTTTTATGAAATTAAAAAGTAATTACATATGTATTGTTTCTAATATCTAAACGCTCTTATAGCAGAAAAGTTTTAAAAGAAAAACTTATTAAAAAATACGTGATATAAATGTATTATTGAAGTTATTCAAAGATTGAAAAAATTAAGTCATGCAGATAATAGAAATTTTTCAAAAAGTTATGCTAATTATTTATCTAAAGAGAGTAAAATATGATGATATTTTTATTTAAAAAAGGTTTTTCTTTGCAAGAGATAGCTGCAGTATTTAGAGATTATAAAAAATATATACATATAAGAGTATTGAGGAGAAAATAGTATGCCGACAGCATTATTTAGCGTATCAAATAAAATAGGGATCGTGGAATTTGCAAAAGAATTAAAATTTTTAGGTTGGGATATAATATCCAGTGGAGGAACAGCAAAGACTTTGAAAGAAAATTTTATTGAAAATGTGGAAGTATCTGAAATTATAGAATTTCCAGAAATATTAGATGGTAGAGTTAAAACGTTGAGTCCAAAAATTTATGGTGGAATTCTTGCAATTAGAAGTAACAAAAAGCATCTCAAGCAATTGCGAGAACACAACATAAAGACAATAGATATGGTCGTTGTAAATTTGTATCCTTTTGATGAAGTTACAGTTGGTATACCAAAGCCTAAAAATAGAAACATAGATCAGAATGTTATAGAAAATATTGATGTAGGTGGCGTTTCACTTTTAAGAGCGGCAGCAAAAAATTATAAAGATGTTATTGTTGTATGTGATTTGGATGATTACGAGGTTATTATTAAAGAGTTAAAAAATAATTCTATTACACAAGAATTAAGGTTAACCTTGTCGGCAAAGGCTTTTAGACATACAGCTTATTATGATTCTTTAATCTCAACTTATTTGACTTATGAGAAGTTTCCTACACAAAGTGTAATACCACTTAAAAAACTTTCATGTTTAAGATACGGTGAAAATCCTCATCAAAAAGCTGCATTGTATTCAACTGTATTAGAACGAGATAAATCTATTATTGTATCGGCAAAACAATTACATGGAAAGAGACTTTCTTATAATAATTATCTTGATTTAGAAGCGGCATGTAATTTGGTTTGTGAATTTGGTAATCCTATGTGTGCAATTGTTAAACATAATAATCCATCTGGTTGTGCAGAAGGTTCAAACGTAAAAGACGCATATTTAAAAGCGTTTTCTTGTGATCCTTTAAGTGCTTTTGGAGGAATATTAGCATTTAATAAAGATGTTGATGAAGCCGTTGCTTTAGAAATAAATAAAATTTTTGTGGAATGTGTTATAGCACCTAGTTATTCAAAAGAAGCTATGAACATACTTATGAAGAAAAAGAATATTATACTTTTAAAACAAAATATATCGCATAAAAAAGAAAAAAATGTTATAGAGTATAGGATGTTATCTTATGGGATGCTTGTTCAGGATAGAGATGATCAGCTTTTATCGGAAGTAAAACTTATGACAAAGCGCTCGCCATTTCAAAGAGAAAAAGATGCTTTGGATTTTGCATGGAAAGTTGCCAAATATGTTAAATCAAATGCTGTTGTTCTTGTACGAGAAAGGCAAACTGTTGGAATTGGAGCAGGTCAGATGAGTCGTATTGATTCTTTAAAAATTGCTGTGGAAAAAATGAAAAGAGTTAAACACAATTTTGACGAGAAATTATTTCCTCTGGTTTTAGCTTCAGATGCTTTCTTCCCGTTTCCTGACGTAATTGAAGAAGCTTTTAGGGTAGGTGTTACGGCAATAATACAACCTGGCGGCTCAATAAAAGATGATGAGTCGATTAGAGTTGCAAATGACAAAAATATTGCCATGATATCTACTGGTATGCGTCATTTTAGACATTAAAATATATCTATGAAAGATATTAATTTCTATTTGTATAAAATATTAGGTGATTTATATTAGAATGAGCTAGTTCATAATAAAGTTTTAGTTTGCAATTTTTGTAAAAATAATAAACGTTATGAAATTGCATTTGTTTTGGTGGTGTTTACGTGACTATAAATAATGTTTATGAAAGAAACTTATATAAAATGTATTCTCATGGATTATTTGAGGATGAAAAGACGATAAATTTTATGTCATTATCTTGAAATATGTTATGTAATATATTATCATTATGTATAATAAAGCAAAGGATCGATGAAACTTTTTAATGATATAATATTTGTTTGAAGGAAGTATTTAGAGAGGAGAAATATCGAAAAAGTTTTAATGTAAAATTTTATAAAAATGCAGAGTAAGTACGTTGACTATAAGTGATAGTTAGAAATTAGAATAATAAATATATCAAATTATTTTTATTAAACTGTTTTTTTAGATGTAAGTTTATAACATATAATTTGATTTGACAAAAAATGAATCGTGTTATAATTGAGGGCATTTTTGAATGACTTATCTAGTGTTTTATTTCTAGACGAAACAAATGCTTTTAATATATAATCGGATATTCATGAAAAAAAGCAGATGGAAATTAAAGTCTTTGAAGTTCATGTGGGTTTTTGTTGAATCTTCTTCGAGACATGATTAAGATAAGTTAGATAAATCAAAAAAATATATTGATGTATTTGAGCACCAATTTGCAAAATATTTTAGGAAATAAAATAATTTATTACAATTGTAAAAATAAGTTAAATATCATCAAAAGTAAGGGTACTTAAGTGATTAAAGAGTTTTCTTGTGGATCGGTAATTTATAAAATGCAGAATGATAATCCTTTGTTTTTACTTGTCAATTCAAGAAGGAATAGAAAATGGGGATTTCCCAAGGGGCACATTAAAAAAAGCGAAACTGAAATTGAAACAGTAAGAAGAGAAATTTTTGAAGAGACAGGAATAAAAGATATAAAATTTGTTAAAAATTATAGAAAAGAAGATATTTATATGATAGAAAGAGATAGTAATGCAAAAAGACGAATAGTAGAAAAGCATTCTATATATTTTCTTTGTCTTGCTTTTGAAGAGTTTTCAAATTTTGATGAGAATGAAATATCTGAAGTAAGATGGGTTGATGTGGAATATGCGTGTACTTTGCTTTCTTTTGATAGTCAAAAAGAAATTCTAAAATGTGTATATAATTTAGTTATGGGAGGATAAATTATGAGTAATCCACTTTTAAAAGATAGTGTTTTTAAAGTATCTGTAGGAAGCAATGAGTTTATGAGTGTTTCTGGGGTAATAAATAAAAGTATAATTTTGTGGTGCCTTCTCTTGACAGGAGCGTTTTATTCATGGATACATTCTAACATAATTATGCCTTTAATAAATCCTATAGCAATAGTAGCTTTCGCACTTGCTTTAATTATGGTATTTAAAAAAACGGCTTCGCCGATTTTAGCGCCAGTTTATGCTGTGTGTGAAGGACTAGTTCTTGGAACAATTTCTCTACTTTTTGAGAAATTATATCCGGGTATTATTGTAAATGCAGTGCTTTTGACTATATGTGTTTTGTTTTGTATGCTTGCAGCTTATAAAACAGGATTGCTAAAGGCTACTCCAAGGTTTCAAAAAATTATAATACTTTCAATGTTTGCGATAGCTCTTGTATATATAATTGATTTTGTGTTAAATCTTTTTGGTTCCGGACATTTTTCATATATTCATAACTCTTCAGGATTTGGTATTGTTATAAGTTTTGCAATTGTAGTAATAGCTGCTTTAAATCTTATTATTGATTTTGATTTGATAGAGCAAAATGTAAATTATAATGCTCCTAAATATATGGAATGGTATAGTGCGTTTTCTCTTATGGTAACGCTAGTGTGGCTTTATATGGAAGTGGTAAGATTTTTATCAAAATTGAAAAAAGATTAAATTGTATATATGTTGGATAAAACTGTTTTTTTTAGAGCAACATTGAATGTAAAATCTTTGCCAAAAAGTATAGCGGAAGTTATTTTATCTGGACGATCTAATGTTGGTAAAAGTAGTATTGTTAATGCATTGTGTTCACAAAAGAATTTAGCAAGAATATCGAAAATGCCTGGTAGAACAAGAAGTTTAAATGTTTATAGTGTTGCTATGAGAAGATGGATAATAGATTTGCCGGGTTATGGTTTTGCAAGAGCGGATTTTAAGGAAAAAGAGATTTGGAGAAAAATAATAGAAGAGTGTATAATTTTAAGAAAAAACAAGAAAACTGTTTATATAGTAATTGATGCTTTTTTAGGACCTAGAGAATTAGATTTTGATATGAGTTGTTGGCTTAAGAAGTATAATATTCCATTTAAAATTATTATGAATAAATATGATAAACTGCTAAATATTTTAAACGAAGAGGAAGTTAAAACTAAAATAGCTTTATTTTTTGAAATAGATAAATCTTATATATTTGTAGTAAGTGCAAAAAGAAGGAGAGGGTTTAGCGAACTAAGAAATGATATTGTAAGTTTTTTAAATTGTTAGAAATATTTATATATTCTAAAAAGGAAAAATATGAATGAAAAAGATAATATTGACGTTAAGTATATTAATTTTATTTGTGAATGTTTCCGTTGCAGTTACTCCTATCAAATTTTCTTTATGGAATGAGATTGTTACTCCAAAGGATAACTCTGTTAGAGGGTTTGAACTAGGTGTATGGACGTATACACCTGAGTTAGTTGGTGTAGGTTTGGACTTTATTTATTCTAAAACTGACAATGCAGTGGCGTTAAATATGGGTGTTGTTGCAATTTCAAAGCGATTTATGGGAGTTCAAATTGCGTTTTTTTCTTCATCTGAAATTTTTGAAGGTTTGGTGGCAAGTTGTATAAATTTAAATGAAGGTGAAATATTAGGTGCGCAGATAGGATTTTTAAATAAGACAAAGTCTATTAAAGGTATTCAATTAGGAATTATAAATATAACAGAAGATATGAATGGTATACAGATTGGTCTTTTGAACTTTGTTAAAAAAGGAAAATTTCCTGTAATGATTATTGTAAATGCAAAGTTTTAGTTGTAAATTATTGAATTTTGTTCCAAAAAAAGTATAAGCTTCTGTACTTTTTTGGGCTGAAAATTAATGAGTTAGCTTGGTTTAAAAAAGAAAGTGCTGATATTGAAATCAATATTTTTGGTTCTGATCATTGCAAATTTCAATTGATGTTTTTTGGTTTTATTAAATTTAAAATTATTGTTTTTAATATCTGTAATTGTTCATAATTTGTAATGTTTTATTCTTTTTTCAATAAATAAATGTTATAGTAAACAGTTTTCAAGTTTTTGCAAAAAGAGATTTTGTTTATTTTTAATTAAAGGGTTAGTAATACATAATAGTGATACTGGAAATGTAGCTATTGTAATTATATTTTCAATTATATTTATAATTTTTATAGCGTTTTAGTTTGTAAGTTTGATTGCTCTTATGGTTGATAAAATGAAATTTTGTATAGGGTATAGCTTATCAAAATCCATAGTATTACCACATATAATTAATGTACGATAGGTAAACGTGTATTGCTTTTTGATTTAAAATTGAAAGTACAGATGTGTGTTTGTGTATTTGAGCATTATCAGAAATTTTTAAGATATTTACTATAAAATTTCAAAATAAGTTCTATCCACAAAATTTATTAAAAATAGAATTATAAGTAATATGATCTTTTTAGTATTATGTTCTATAAAATCATAAATTGTTGTGTTTGTCATATTTTAAATATTTTTTAAAATAAAAGTCTACTGGTTTTTTGTTTTTTGCTCACTTTTGTTCAATTTTTTAAAATCTTGTTTTATAAAATTAAACATTTAACATATAATAATTATTTATGTATATTTAAACTATTTTTGTTTATTAGTTCGTAATGCATTTTGTTTGTGTTTATATCTATTCATGCTCAGATCTCTATTTTTAAGTTTAATGAATTTATGGTTGCAAGTACTGTTTGTATTTTGGATTCCCGTTATCTTTAACTTAAACTTAAGTGTATATCTGATGTTGTAATTATTATTATAATATTTTAGTAAAATTTGTGTTTTTGTATTTCACTGGTTTTAGAAAGCATTTTAGTTGATGTGTTAAAGTTAAAATATAAAACTTTTCTAGTTCCAATATTGGAAATGCTATAAGAAGATTATTATTGCTTAATAAACTTGTTTCTGTAAGTGTATAGTTTTTAAGATAAACAAACTAGAATTATATCCATATGATGCAAGTCCTAATTATTGATGGAACTGTGTATTTCAAATAGTTTTTTTGTATGGATTCTTTAAGATTTCTTGAATTATGATCATCGGTTATTAAAATTATTTTGTTTTTGCAAGATTAAAATTTTTTATTGTAGTTAGAAATTTTACAATTTTTTTGTAGTTTAAAGATTTAAAAGTATGTAGTAATGCGGTGTATGTGTTGCAGTTAACGTAGCATGAATAATTTAAGCGTATTAATATTATTTAATTTTCTAGAACATTTTAAAAATTAAAAGGTTTATTTATCCATTTATGGCGTTGTCTATTTTTTATGTGTTCTTCTCCATAAATTTCATTGAATTTTTGCAATTTAAAGGAAATCTTCAGACCACATCTCGTAAGATTTCTGTCATATGTCGCTTTTGTAGTGTATCATGATTCTTTAAGTAAAATTAGTTAATTTGAAAAATTTTGTGGCATATATTTGATATGTTCGATTTAAAACGATGTATTATTATAATTGATGTGGTTAAAAATTGTAAAAAACAGAATATCTTTATCAAAGTGTTGTTTTAGTTCATCTAAAACATTATAAAATTCGTTTTTATTTAAAATAGGTAAACTCTTCAAATTATTCTAAAACAATAAATACTACATTAGGTTTTATTTTTAGCTGTATCATTTTTTATTGACAGTTTGTTAAGTATTAAAATATTAATTTTATTTTATTGATACCAAGTTTTAGTAATATTATTTTGTTCATTTTGGGTATATTACATCAGAAAGTACATGAATACTAGTTAAGGTCGAATTGTTTATAAAAGATTTGGAGATATTTGAGTGTGAAATTTTTTTGAAGGAATTATTGAGCTAGTTCTTCTTACTAATAAAAATGTTAAAAAAGAATGGAAATGATTATAAATATCTTTATAAAAATATTGTAAAAATAGATATTAAAAAACAATGATTATCTTTTACTTTTTTGTGATTGATGAAATAGTGTATATATTAATAGCTCGATAATAGTATAAGTAAAGCCATAGGAAGATGTCAATCATGAATTGTCGTTTTTGTTAGTGTCAATGTATTATTGTCTTTAAAAAATTGAAAAATAAAATATTTATATGTTCGTTAAAATATATAAAATCTAAAATCAATGATAGATACTTAGTTACTATAATTACATATGTAAAAGCTGTCAAGTAATAGGCAATAAATTTCAATAAATGATACTACAATTGTAAATGACTTTAAATTTTTTGTAAAAAAATGTAAAAATAAATATACTAAGACTGTGTTTACATAAGTTAACGTTGGTAAATCAAATCTTAATCTCAAAAGAGATTTAAAGATATTGCTTTAATTAGATAGTTAAAAATTTTAAAATTAATTTTTTAGTCATATAGAGTGAAACTATCGTATCCATGTGATGCTGTAATTGAAAAATCAATCAGAAAAAACTACAATTGAACCTGTAATGTTAAAAAAGGAATTGGAAATGAATAATCAAAAAGATGTTATAAATTTCCCTTTGGTCCACAAAGGAAAAGTTAGAGATGTGTATAATTTGGGACAAAGTTATTTAATTGTTGCTTCTGATAGGATTTCAGCTTTTGATCATATAATTCCGACATTAATCCAGGGTAAAGGCAAAGTTTTACATAAACTTTCAATGTTTTGGTTTGATTTTGTTCAATCAGTAGTGCCAAATCATATTATTACAGGAGATTTTGATAATTTCCCTTTAGAAATTAAGCAATATGAGTATTTGCGCGACAGATCAATGATAGTGAAAAAAGCAAATAGAATTGATGTAGAGTGTATAGTTAGAGGGTATATTGCTGGTTCTGGTTGGATAGAATATCAGAAATCGCAGACAATTTGTGGTATAAAACTACCAGTAGGACTTGAAGAATCTTCGCGTCTTCATAAGCCTATTTTTACTCCATCAAGTAAGGAAGAAAATTATAAGCATGATGAAAATATTTCTTTTAAGGAACTAGTAAAAAGAATTGGCAAGGAATTAGCGGATAAGTTGCAAGAAATTTCTATAAAATTATATAAGAAAGTTAATGAATATTCTCTTTCGAAAGGTATAATATTGGCTGATACTAAACTTGAATTTGGTTTTTATAATGATCAACTAATATTGATAGATGAGATTTTTACGCCTGATTCATCAAGATTTTGGGAAGTTGATAAATATGAAAAAGGTAAATCTCAGGATAGTCTAGATAAACAATATGTAAGAAATTATCTTGAAAGTATACGATGGAATAAAATTTCGCCTGCCCCGGAATTGCCAAAAGATGTTGTTGATAAAATAATGGAAAAATATGTAAGTATATATGAAAAATTAACAGGTAAAAATTTTAATGTTTGAAATAGAAGTTTTAACTAAAAAAGATTTTAAAAATCCACAAAATGAACATATTTTATCAGATATTGCAAGTATGGGTATTGCAAGTATAGCAAAGGTCAGGTATAGTCCTTTATATTTTATATGTGGTAAAATAAGATTTTCAGATGTTAAAATAATAGCTTCAGAATTGTTGATTGATAAAATAACTGAGTCTTATGTTATAAGACGTTGTTCCGATTTAGATGTAAAAGATGTTAATTTAAAAATGAATTCTTCTGCTTCTATTATAGAAGTTTGGTATAAAAAAGGCATTACAGATACAGTTGCAGAAAGTGTAGTAAAAGCTGTAAAAGATTTAAATATTAATGTAGAGGTTAAAATTAAAGTAGGACATAAGTACTATTTATATAGTAAAGAATCTCAAACGACTTTAAATAATAATCCTATTAAATCAGTAATTGAGTTGATAGCAACTAAATTATTAGCAAATACATTGGTACAGGATTGTAAAATAAGATGAAACATTCACTTGTTTGTAAGATAGTTGATATTTTAGATTTATCTGATAGAGAATTGGTAAAGTTGAGTAAAATAAATGTTCTTGCTTTATCGCTTATAGAGATGAAAACAATTCAAGGATATTTTGCAAAACTTAAAAGAAATCCTACAGATGTTGAATTAGAGACTATAGCACAAACTTGGAGTGAACATTGTAAACATAAAACACTTACGGGAATAATAGAGTATATCCAAGAAAACCAAGAGGGAAAAATTAAAAAAATATATAACAATCTTTTAAAGGAAACAATTTTTAAAGCAACTGTTGAGTTAAATAAAAAGTGGTGTTTATCTGTTTTTGAAGATAATGCTGGAATTATTGAATTTGATTCTAAGAATGGGGTTGCTTTTAAAGTAGAAACGCACAATCATCCATCTGCTCTTGAACCTTATGGTGGTTCAGCAACTGGCGTTGGAGGAGTTATAAGAGATATTTTAGGTGTTGGACTTGGTGCTAAACCTTTAGCTAATACGGATATATTTTGTTTTGGGGAACCTAATATTAAAGATTCAAAAGTTCCAGAAGGAATGCACCACCCTAAGAGGATAGCAAAAGGAGTGGTTTCTGGTGTTAGAGATTATGGTAACAAAATGGGTATTCCTACTGTGAATGGAGCTGTTTATTTTGATAATGGATACATGTCTAATCCTCTTGTTTATTGTGGAACAATGGGTATAATTTCAAAAAATAAGATAAAGAAAAAAGTTAATCATGGAGATTTAATTTTAGTTGTAGGAGGAAAAACAGGTAGGGATGGTATCCATGGAGCAACGTTTTCTTCAGTACAAATTGATAAAAAGTCTGACTTAAGTGTTGTGCAGATAGGAAATCCTATAGTCGAAAAGAAAGTTTTAGATGCTATGCTTAAGGCGAGGGATTTAAATCTTTATAGAGCTGTTACAGACTGTGGAGCAGGAGGATTGTCCAGTGCCATAGGTGAGCTTGGTGCGAAAACTGGTGCTATTGTTTATCTTGATAAAGTGCCTTTAAAATATGATGGACTTCGTCCATGGGAGATATGGATTTCTGAATCGCAGGAAAGGATGGTTTTTGCTGTGCCTAAAAAGAATAAAAAGAAATTAATTGAAATATTTAAAAAAGAAAATGTTGAAGCTGCTTTAATAGGTGAATTTACCGAAGACAAAAAACTTACGCTTATATATAATAATGATATTGTAGCAAATATAGATATGCATTTTCTTCATAATGGAATTCCAAAACTTAAAAGACTTGCAATTTATAAAGAAAAAAAGGAAAAGATTCAAAAATCTGTTGATATGAATTCTTTAGAAATTTTAAAAGCTTTAAAAGTCATTCTTGCAGATTTAAATGTTTGCTCTAAAGAATGGATTATAAGACAATATGATTATGAAGTACAAGGACAAACTATTATAAAACCTTTGCAAGGTAATAATATAGAAATATCAGGTCCTGGCGATGCTGTTGTTATCTTTCCTTATAGCATTGTTAAAAATACCAAAAAAGGAATTGTTTTATCTAATGGATTGAATCCACAGTACGGCAAAATAAATACCTATAAAATGGCTGCTTCTGCTATTGAGGAATCTTTAAGAAATGCAGTGTCTGTTGGCGCAGACATTGAAAAAATAGCAATTTTGGATAATTTTTGTTGGGGCAATCCAAATAAGTCTGAGATATTAGGTAGTTTAGTAAGAGCTGCAAATGCTTGTTATGATATTTCAAAAGCTTTTGAAGTTCCTTTTATATCAGGTAAAGATAGTTTGCATAACGAATATTCTGTGGATGGCAGAAAGTATTCTATTCCTCCTGCTTTGTTAATATCTGCAATAGGTGTTATTGAAGATGTGGCAAATACTGTTACAATGCCTTTAAAGGATGAAGGTAATAAAATATTTATTCTTGGAATTACAAGAAATGAATTAGGTGGTTCTGTTTTTTCTAAAGTAAAAGGTTTTAAAAATGGAATTGTACCTAGCGTGTATCCAAATGAATCAAGGACTATAATGAAAAAGATTTATCAAACAATAAATAGAAATTTAATAGAGTCTTGTCACGATTGTTCTGAAGGTGGTCTTGCTATTGCAGTAAGCGAAATGGCCTTTGCTTCAGGCAAGGGGGTATATGTGGATATTGATACTATTAATATTGGTGTTGAAGAATCATTAACTACTGCTGAAACTTTGTTTTCAGAATCAAATGGAAGATTTATTGTTGAAATAAAACCTAAGAATGTAACTGAATTTAAAAATCTCATAAAGGATTGTGTATTTGCCGAAATAGGTTATGTGAGAGATGATAGAAAAGTAGTTTTTGAAAGTAGAAAAAATAAAATCAAAGTGCAAGAAAAATCAGAAGTTCTTTTTAATAGCTGGAGTGGTACTATTAATTGGTAGCAATTGTTTGATTTTAAGTGCTTGGGATAAAATATGAAAAAAGTTAAAGTATTGATTTTGAGAACTGCAGGAACGAATTGTGATTATGAAACACAGTTTGCTTTTGAGTTATGTAAAGCGGTTGTAGAACGAGTACATATAAGTTCACTTGTTGAGAGAAAAGATAGAATTTCTAAATATGATATTTTAGTTTTTCCTGGTGGTTTTTCTTATGGAGATGATATTGCTTCTGGTAAAATTCTTGCGAATGAAATTAAAAATAAACTTGGCGATGAAATTAAAAAGTTTGCTTTAGATAACAAACCAATTATTGGTATATGCAATGGTTTTCAAGTTTTGGTTAAAATGGGGTTGCTTCCAGAACCTGATGTTTTTAGGCAAAGTTCTACTCTTTCATATAATGATTCAGGTAAATTTGAATGTCGTTGGGTATACTTAAAGACATGTAAAAAAAACGATAGCGAATCCAATTGTATATGGACCAAAAATCTTCCAGATATTATCAGTTTACCTATTGCTCATGGTGAAGGAAAATTTATCCCGTCCAACAAAAAACTTTTATCTACTTTAAATAAAAATGAACAGGTAGTGTTTAAGTATTCTACAAAAAATGGAGATATTCCTCAATATCCTTTAATTCCAAATGGTTCTATAGAACAAATAGCTGGAATGTGTAATGCCAAAGGGAATGTGTTTGGACTTATGCCTCATCCTGAAAGATATATTTTTTCTCTACAGCATCCAGCTAAAAAAGGATTTAATAAAAAATATGGTTGGGGAAAAGTTATTTTTCAAAATGCAGTTGATTTTGTAAAATAATACAGAATTCAAATTACACAATGAAATGATTTTATGATAAGTATTAGGTGAGGATGAACGTAATAAACAGAGTGTTATTAATAATGTTAGTGTTTTTGCTTAACGTATAAAAAATAAAAATTTAGTAGACATTTACATTTAGTAGTATCCAATTATTAAAAATTTGAACATAATGCTGTGATAAGATCCAAAGATACTCTGGTAGTGTGTTTATGTGGTATAAATATTGCAATAGTTAATTAATCAATATTGTAAGCGAGTTTTCTAGTATCAACAGGTTCTGTTGAACTTAAAAAAGATTGGACAAAATATAATAAATTTAAGTAATACATTAAGTTTTGTTTGTAGTGTAAAAGATTACAAATCACGTGGATTTGACACATTTAGATGATATTATTTATCCATAAATAGTGTATGAGGCATTGTTATAAATTTGTAATAACGAATTATAAAAAATTTATTTATTTTTTAAAGAATTTTTAGTGCGATATATTTTCCAATAGTTTATTCATTTCCAGAGGTAAGTATTGTTTAATAAATCTCATTTCTCTTTTTTTTATGTTGTTAAATTTGTTTTTAATTATATCAATGTTTGTCGTTTTGTTTCTTCGATTGTAATTTTATAATATTACCACTTTTAATTTTTTTGCTTTATCAGTACTTAATTCAAAACTGTATCAATTTTTTGTTAACAAAATATTTTTTAAGATTGTATTTACTAATATTTGACTTAGATTTTATATTTTCTAAAACTTATATAACTTTATTGTTATTAATTTATATTATATCTACAGAGTGACATGTATCTTTTGTCCAAAATATAAGATTTTTATGTCTCTTAAATAAAAAAATCATTCCGTCATAGCGATTTATGTCTTTAATATTTAAAAATCATTTTGCTTTTTCTTGATTAATTATTGCTACTATTAATCGTAATATTTGTCCATCAATATTTGTAATTATTATATCTTCATTGTTATAATCTTTTTTGCTGAAGAATATACTGGACGAAAATTCAATAAATTAGAAATTATTAAAGTTCTAAATAAAGCTTTAGTCACAATTTATTATGTAAAATTCTTAATCAATATCATCTATTTTATTAATAAATTTCTCTCACTTTATTGTATGTCTCACAAAAATTACATATAGATATTGTGATATTCTAAAATAAAGAGTATTATACAAGTGTTGTGATTAGTGTGATTGGATTGTTATTTTATTAGGGTTAATAAAAGAGTTTTTATAAATAAAAAATTAAGTTATTAATAGTTGTATTAGGATTATAGTTTTTTTATTTTTTAATGAACATAAGAAAGATTTGGTGTGTTAAAATATATTTTCTTCAGACTTACAGTTTTTCAAACAGAGTGAAAAAGATGACTAATTTAAATTTAAACCATTTTCTTTATATAATAATAGCAAGTCAGAAAGTGTAGATTATGAAATAATTATTAGCAATAATGATACAGTTAGAATAGATAACATTGATAAGATAAAATATTTGATAATTACATAATATTGAAATTTGTAGTTGTGAATTATTTCTGTTTAATCAGAATTTATTTTGAAAAACAGCAAGGAATATAAAAATAGATTGTCGAATCAATTGACAATAAGACAAGGTAAAATAGTTTATTGAGAATGCGCATTTTTTTGGGGTTATGATAATATTTTAATTAATACAAAATGGTTGTGTTAATTTTTAAAAGGTGTTAAGATGGATTTAGTGAAAAAAATAGTGAGATATATTTACAATTATTGGCATAAATATTGGATTTTGTCGCGTCTAAAAAAATTTAATAAGTTCAATAATAATTACCTTAGTAACTGTAATGTAGTTAAGCTAAATATTGCTGTTCCAGGTACTTATAAAGTTAAGAGTATATTGTGTTATGATAAAAAACTGGAACTAAGACTTATAGAGATAGGTTTTATATCAGGTGAAAGATTAACAGTTGTTAGAAATATTGGGCCTATAGGTAATATAATAGTTAAAATAAAAGGATCGAAAATAGCTTTAAGTAATAAAATTTCCGATAAGATATTGATAAAAAGGAAGTAGTATTGTGAGAGAAAGTAAGAATATTATAGTAGCTCTTGTAGGTAATCCCAATAGTGGCAAATCTACGATTTTTAATATTTTAACTGATTCTAATCAGTATGTTGGAAATTATCCCGGGGTTACAGTAGAAAAAAAAGAAGGTTTAAAATGTTTTAAAGGACATAATATTAATTTTGTTGATTTGCCTGGAACGTATAGTCTTTCTGTATATTCTGATGATGAAGCAGTAACAAGAGATTTTTTATTTAAAGAGAAGACTGATATTATAGTTAATGTTATTGATGTTGCTAATCTTGAAAGAAATTTATATTTGTTTACACAAATTGTAGAGCTAAATATACCTGTTATAGTAATTTTAAACATGATTGATATTTTAGAATCTTATGGAAAATTTATAGACAAAGAAGCTATGTCTGACATTTTAGGAGTGCCTATATTTGCTACAGTTGCAAATAAAAAGATAGAGACTTATGAAATTTTGAATTGTATCAGTTCTTTTTTAGAAAATAAAAAATTGTTAAGTTCACAAAAAAAGAAAGTAATTTTTGGAGATACTATAAGAAAAGAAATTAATAATGTAAAAAAACTTATATCAAAAAATTCACAACTTCAGAGATTTCAAAATTTTCCATTAAATTGGATTTCAATTGAACTTTTAGAAAACAATTTTTCTTTCTTAAAATTATTTCAAAATATCAATATTGATAAGTATAATATTTTAAATCAGGTTAAAAAAAGTAGACGTAATATTGAAGAGCATTTTGGAAAAAGTGTTGAAATGGAACTGGCTGAAAGGCGTTACAAATTTGCAAATTTTATTGTAAAAACTGTTGTTAAAACTACGTATAAACAAAAGAAAATAAATATAACTGAAATTATAGATACTTTTATACTTAACAAGTATCTAGGAATTTTTATTTTTATTTTTATGATGTACATAATTTTTAAATTTACTTTTGTTTGTTCTTCCCCTATAATAAATTTGTTAGGTGTATTTTTTAAATGGGTTGAAGAAGTTGTAACATTGCTTCTTCCTGAAGGACATTTGCAATTTTTGATTATAGATGGTGTAATTAGTGGAATCAGGAGTGTTTTAGGTTTTTGTCCTCTTGTATTGTTTATGTTTTTTTCTATAGCTTTTTTTGAAGATTGTGGATATATGGTTAGAGCTATTTTTATAATGGATAAAATTATGAATAGATTCGGTCTTCCTGGAAAATCATTTATACCTTTAATGCTTTCAACTAATGGTTGTGCAGTCGCGGGTCTTTTTGCTACAAGAATTTTAGATTCAAAAAGCGATAGACTTGTAACTATGTTTATTGTTCCGTTTATGATATGTGGTGCAAAACTTCCTGTATTTGCTTTAATTGTTGATACTTTTTTTTATACTAATAAAGTAACTATTATGTTTTTAATGTATTTTTTAAGTGTAGTTATTGCATTAAGCGTAGCAAAATTTCTAAGCCTTAAAATGATTAAAAATGAAATTGCTCATTTTGTTATGGAACTTCCACCTTATCATATCCCTATAATTAAAAATTTATTTTTGAAAATGTGGGAAAGGAGTTGGCTTTATATTCGTAAAACTGGGAAAATAATATTTTTTATGTCAATTATAGTATGGATTATATTTGCATATCCTAAAGCTCCTATTAATGAGAATCTTAGTAAAAATGAACAAGCAGCGTTACAAATGCAATATAGTTTTGCTGGAAGAATTTGTAAGGTTATTGAGCCAGTGTTTAAACCTATTGGGATGGATGGTAGTAGAGCTATTGCTTTAATAGCAGGATTAGCCGCGAAAGAATTAATATTAAGTACTTTAGGGACAATCTATGCTATAAATGAGTCAGGGAGTAAATTATCTTTAAAAGAAAGAATTTTAAAAGATAAAGATTGGTCTCCGCTTAAAGGAGTGACTTTTCTTATTTTTTGCTTAATATATACGCCGTGTGTCGCTTCTGTATCAGTTTTTTTTAAAGAGACAGGATCAAATTATAAATGGTTTTTATTACTTGTGGGTGGAAATTTGTTTTTTGCATGGGTAATTTCATTTATTATTTTTCAAGTAGGTTCGTTTTTTAGAATAGGTGTGTAATTTACATTGAAATATTTTAAGATATAGTTTATTTGATCATTTATAGTAGAATGGATTGAAAAATAAAGTAAAAATTTTATTATGATTTTTCGATAATTGACAAGTAAAATAAAGTATAAGTTGTTAATGGTGGCGTTTTTATTACACATTCTGATGATAATGGTTTAACTATCAATGTATTTTTTGCATTCTGTCAAAGATTGTTCAGTTTGTGCAAAAAGAGCTGTTTATACAAGTATTGTTTGCTAATAAAAAGTTTCCTTTTTTAAATAATTTTAATGTATATTGTATTGTTTGTGGATTCGCAACTTGCTGATTATGCTTATCTAGAAATAAACATTATATACAGTGATGAGATATATATCAAATCTCATATTATATAGGTATATTAATGAATACAATTGATGTTTGGAGAATTAATAATGGTGCCAAGGTTACAAAATGATTCTAAACTGGTAAATCTATTTTTATTTAATATAATTTTTATATATTACTTTGTAGAGCTGACGTAATGCAACAAAAGAAGTAGTGCAGTTAATGGAAAAACTTGTAAAGAAATACAGAGAAAAAAGATGATATTGTACTGGCGAAGCTCTTTCAGTTGGGGGTAGTGTAATAAGAGCGTAATAAATAATGTGTCTAGTTCACATTAGCTAAAAGAGAGAATATGGATTGGTTTACTATTGCAAGTAAAAGGTATACTATAGTCGTTATCTTTATTATTTCTTACGTAGAATTTGATTGGAACTTTTTCTTTGGGAAAAGATAAAATTGTAAGAGTTCGTTCATTTTGGTAATCCAAATGATAAATTTGAAGGTGCCTGAGAACGTCTATTTTTGTATAGGGTATAAAAAGAGTGATGCTAAGCATGGAAAATTTTCAGAATATTTTGTTAATAATTTAGTCTAAGAATTGTTAAATTTGTAGCATGGCATAGAAAATTAAATATTCAGATAATTGACTAGACATGCAAATTATAGAGATGAGCTAATAATGATTATCATATAAGGAAAAATGGAATTACAAAGAAACAAAAACTAGAGAGTGTAATTATTTTGTGTGTTGTAGATGTTTTTTACATCAAATGTTAAAGAAGATATTGTTTTCTTAGAGGATGAAATAGTAAAAACGAAGTCCTTAGGAACACAAGAATTAAAACAAAATATTTCTTTATTTAAGATTAAAAGTAATGGAATATTTGTTATTTATAATATTTTAAAAATTAATGAAAATCCTTATCATATATCTTAATTTTTTAAGTATAATTTGAAGTTAACAAAAAAATAAATGGTGCAAAAATTTATGTAAACATTAATGTGTTTAATGATCTAGAGAATTATAAATATAACAGTGACGATTTGCAAAATTACATGAAAATTGTAATAAAATTAGTGGAAATAAAGCTACTCAATTTTTAAAGTCATTATTTGTAAATAATCTAGGACTAATTTTCCCATCTTATTTATTGTTTAGGAATAAGAAAGATTAACATATGCTCTCGTGCAGTTTGTTAATATTATGTATGAATGTTATTGAAGCGTATTTTAAAACTAATAAAAATTATTGTTTCATGTATTGGAAAAGTTTGTAAATATAAATGAAGTAGATGATAAAATTTATGGTTTTATTTTAAGTTTTGACCAATTACATTATTTATAAGATTGGAGTATAAAGATAACTAATACAGAATTAAAAGTTAGATATCGAGAATTTGAATCTTGATGGTTTTTTAAATTTAGGCATATAAACTATCGGAAGTTTATGGCATAAAAGTAAAAATAAAGTAGAAGCAGTAATTGGATCAACTTTTTTCAGATGATGTGAGAACATCAAAACTTACAGATTATAACAGAGTAAGTATTGCAATCTTATAAGTATTATACAACATTAATATCTGTTGTAAGCTTATGCTCTGATTAAGAAAATAACATGTTTGCAAAAGGTTGTAAGATTTTTACTTTTTTTATTAGAATTACAATTAATTTCCAGAGTGGAGCCAGCGGGAATCGAACCCACACCTTATCGTTGCGAACGATACGTTCTCCCATTTAACTATGGCCCCTTTCATTATTGAATTTAAAGTAAGTAAACATCTTCATTATAGCAATATTTTACTATTTTGGGTATAGATGTGGATTAGTTAGATTAATTAGAATGTTAAATATGTGTAGTTGTAAATATGTATATATTGAAATTTAATATTGCGTATATTTTTTGGTTTTTGACATAAATTAAAATTTTGAATATTGACTTAATAATATTATTTTTATATACTCCGAAGTTGTTTTCCGGTGCGGTACCCAAGTGGTAAGGGAGCAGTCTGCAAAACTGTTATTCGCCGGTTCAACTCCGGCCCGCACCTTAGAATTAAATGTACACAATGAATGTGTTGTATATTGCCCGGTTAGCTCAGATGGTTAGAGTACTTCCTTGACATGGAAGGGGTCAGAAGTTCGAATCTTCTATCGGGCATATTTAAATGATACATAATGAAGAAAAAATTAAATAAAGATCAATTTGAAGTGCCCCTCTTCGAAGCTCTTTTGTCTCACGCACGAAGGGATGTGGTATCTTTTCACTGTCCTGGACATAAGAATGGAAGAAGCATAGATAAAGAGCTTAAAAATTATACAGGTGAAGGAATTTATAAATTTGATGTAACTGTTTTTAATGAAGTAGATTCTTTGCACGATCCAGTAGGTGCTATAAAAAAAGCTCAATATTTGATGGCTCAAGCGTATGGAGTAAAGCGTTCTTTATTTCTTGTGAATGGTACGTCTGTTGGTAATATGGCGATGTTTCTTGCGGCTTGTGAGCCAGGTGACTCTATAATAGTTTCAAGAAATTCTCATAAATCAGTTATGGCTGGGATTATAATGTCTGGTGTATGGCCAATATGGATTCAACCTAGAATAGATCAGAAGTTAGATCTAGTTTTTAATACGACCTATGATCAAATAAAAGAAGCACTTGATAAATATCCGGAAGCAAAAGCTGTGTTTATCACAAGTCCTACTTATAATGGAATAGTTACTGAATTAAGCAAAATTGTTGATTTGTGTCATAAAAAAGGAAAAGTAATTCTAATTGATGAAGCTCATGGGGCCCATTTACATTTTAACAGACAATTACCGGAATCTGCAGTTGAGGCTGGTGCAGATATGTGTGTCCAGTCTACACACAAGATTTTATCAGCGTTATCTCAATGTTCTGTTTTGCATTTTAATTCAATGTTAATTGATTTTAACAAGGTTAAAAAAATAGTTTCAATGCTTCAGACGACCAGTCCCAATTATTTGATGTTGGCAACTATTGATTTAGCAAGGCGACAAGTGTTTCTACAAGGTAAAAAAAAATTTGATAGAGTTATTGAAGCAGCGGAATGGGGACGTAGTTACATAAGTAAAAATATAGCTTTAATGAAATGTTTTGGTCGTCAAGACATACAGAAGTTAGGATTTGATTTGGATGTTACTAAACTTACGATTAATATTACAAAAACCGGTCTCTCAGGTTATGAAATCGAAAATATTTTGACTAGAGACTATAATATACAACTTGATTATGCAGATTTATTTAATTTAATTGCTATTATGGGAGAAGGTTCAAATAAAACGGATGTTGAAGTCTTTGTTAAGGCTCTTGAGGATATAAGTAAAAAGTA
Organism: Endomicrobium sp.; assembly: GCA_031262585.1. Classification (GTDB taxonomy): domain Bacteria; phylum Elusimicrobiota; class Endomicrobiia; order Endomicrobiales; family Endomicrobiaceae; genus Endomicrobiellum. The sequence continues at coordinate 183,013 of JAISHK010000001.1, read as the reverse complement.
TCATGGTAAACAAAAAAATTGGATATTAAAAATTCCATCACTTGCTACTGAAATGGTTATGAAACCTAGGGAAGTATTTCTTTCAAATAGTACTAAAAGAGTAAGTATAAAAAAGGCAGTAGGTCATATAGCTGCTCAGATACTTACACCTTATCCACCTGGTATTCCAGTTCTAATTCCAGGCGAAAGAATTACGAAAGAAATATGTGATTATCTCATGGATATGTCAAAAGATATAAGGATAAGTGGGCAGGAAACGGAAATGTTAAAGACAGTTAAAATTTTTACAAATTAACGGAGATAGTAATGAATAAACAAAATTTAACAATGTTTAAAAAAGTGTTAATGCAAAAAAAAACAGAGCTTTTGAATAAAACAGGAAATTCTCAAAGAATGGTTGCTGCTTTGAATACAAATGTTGGAGATGAAATAGATACAGCCAGTCAAAATAGTGAAAAAGAAATATATTTTGAGATTGCCTCAAATGATAAAATAACTTTAAGTGCAATAGATGATTCATTGGTCAAAATAGAAAAAAGCACTTATGGTTGTTGTGAAAATTGTAATAGTGTTATTCCTATAAAACGATTAGATGCAATTCCATGGACAAGATATTGCATTAGGTGTCAAGAAGAAGCTGAAGGTTTAAGAAGATAAGAAATGCTAATCTCTTCTTTATTAGGTGTAGTTTTTTTCAAAAACTGCAAATTATGGTTAAAAAGTATATTTTTGTTCATATTTATATTTTTTATTGGTTTTTTGTTTAAAAGATATGTGGCAAAATTTATTCAAAATATGTTTTCAAAAATTGGTCTTGTTTTACCCAGTAATATAATTTTAACATTTAAAAATTATATTACTTTTTGGTTCTTTCTTACAGCTTTGTATATTGCTTTTTTAAACTCACCAATAAATAGTGTTAATGTAATTATTCATAAAATTTTCTATGGAATACTTGCTTTTTCTATAGTATTTTTAATTGCCTCTATTTTTTCCAAACTTTTTAAGAATTCATTTCACGAAAAAATTAGTTCAAATATAATAAAATTTATCATAATTTCTATAGGATTAACACTTATATTAAACCAGATTGGTATAAGATTAACGCCAATTTTAACAGCACTTGGTATTGGTTCGTTAGCTGTGGCTCTTGCTCTTCAGGATACTCTTGCTAATTTTTTTGCAGGCATAAATATTCTTGCATGCAAGCAAATTGTAAAAAATGATTATATAAGACTTAATTCGGGACAAGAAGGAACAGTGATGGAAATTAATTGGCGGACAACTATTATAAGGGAAATGTCAAATACTGTAATTGTTATTCCAAACAATAAAATATCTTCTGCAATAGTGACTAGTTTTCAGTATCAAAAAGCAGAGGTTTCAGCTTTTGTAAATTATACGGTAGCTTACGACAGTGATTTAGAGTATGTAGAAAAGGTTGCTAAATTTGCCGCTCAAGAGATAATAAATAATCACGATAATACTATAAAAACTTATAAACCTGTAATATATTTTACAAATTTTATTGATTCTTCTATAACTTTTATCTTATTTTTTAGAGTAAAAGATGTTTATTCAAAAGCATTTATACAGAGTGAAATCTTAAAAAATATTCACAAGAAATTTAATGCAGCTAAGATAAAAATTCCATTTCCGAAGAGGGTATTTACAGTTGACAATGGTAATAATGATAAATTATTATCATAAAATTTGAAATATATATTTTATTTTTAAATTATGGTAACTTACGATTATAAGTAATGGGTTAAGAAGATGGTGGTAGAGTCTTTTTAAATGCTGAAAGAAGGAGAATAATATGAATTATGTAATGTATGAACTGAACGTTGGAATAGCAAGTATATAAGTACATAGTGAAATGCGGTTTTGAGGACATGCAGATAAATTTTTAAAATGTAAATAAAGTAAAAACTTTATATATTATGACTTATGTGGTTTATTATTAATAATTGATAATAAGTTTAATTGTTGATGAAAATAAAATAGTGTAATGATGTTGTGTTTGTGTGTAATATTCTGGAGGTAATAAATGAGGTTTGTTTTAAGTTCAAAGATATTTAAAGGTATAGTAACGGAAGCTAATTTGGAGTATCAAGGGAGTATAACAATAGATAGTGAGCTTTGTGATAAAGTTGGTCTTTGGATGGGGGAAAAAGTTCTTGTTGTTTCAAATACTTCAGGTAAACGTTTAGAAACTTATGTAATTGCTGGTAAGTCTGGTTCTGGTATTATTTGTATGAATGGAGCAGCAGCGCATCTCATTAAGAGAGGTGAAGAGGTAATAATAATGGGATTTTCACTTTCAAATAAACCAATTGAGCCTAAAATTATATTTTTAGATAAAAATAATAAAATTGTGAAAATAAGATAGTAACTTTTTATTGATGATTTGTGGGGAATAATAGGAATAAAATATTTCGGGGCGTGGCTCAGTTGGTTAGAGCACTCGGTTCGGGACCGTGGGGTCGCTGGTTCAAGTCCAGTCGCCCCGATTAAAGTTATCAAGAGAATAGTTAAAATGAATGTAAAGATTGATTATTTAAAACTTTATAAGGATTATATTAGTAGTGGATTTGTTGATACAAAGACTGTGTGAAAAGTTGATTACTTAAGAAAGGTTATTTTTTACTTATGTTTTAGTAGTGTAATTTTTTTAGAAATTTACACTTTAAGGAGATTTAGAAACGCGATTTAAAAGTAGGTTATTGTGGATGCAAGAGATAAACTCCCAAATTTATCTCAAGGTTATAAAGTCGCAGGTTGTGGAATATCTGATTAGTATAGATGAACTTTCGGATTGAGAAGAAAAATTATAAGGTGTATTTTTGTATCGAGTGAATAGTTTCAATATCTTTCAGTGTTGTAGATTACTGAATATCTCTGGTGAAAGAGTGTGGATGAGATTAAAGTTAAATCACTTAAAATGTTTAAAGTTATTCTTGCAAAATATAATTTTATAACTCAAAAAGGAATTAAGAAAATATAATCGGATAGTATGAATTGGAAGGATCATTGTAAAAGAGAAGAGAAGTTTAACTTCGTTATTTATCTGATGAAAGATATGATATTGAGAGAAAAACAAAATGAATATAGCAAAAGATAAAAAGTGGAACTAAAAATTGAGATTTTTTATAGATAAAGTTATTTTTGTTAATAATAACTACATAAAAAAGAGTGGAATGTAAATATGATAATATTTTATGCCCTGATAGCTCAACTGGATAGAGCAGATCCGTCCTAAGGATAAGGTTGGAGGTTCAATTCCTCTTCAGGGTGTTCATCAATTGTTGGTATATTTTCTTTGTATTTAATAAAATAAGTTTTTGGAATGTATTATGATTTGTATCAGTTTATGATTCTATAAAGTATAAAAAGGGAGGGGATAAAATATTGTTATCTTGTTTTAATATGTGTGAAAATGTGTAGAGAATTGATTTACTAGTAGGTTACTGTACGTACAGTGTGTGTGGAGGTTTAAATTGATAAGAATGATGATAAATCTAAAAGAAGAAAGTTTTACATTAAGTGAAATATGTTGAGTAGGAGAAGACATTGTCATTTTTTATATTTAGATACAAGTGAAGAAAAGAAAAGCGATCAAAACTAAAGAAATAAAAAATGGTAAGACATCAAGTACAAATTAACAATAAAGAGGAGGAAGAAGATGTAATTAATGACGGTAATAATTCTATTACTAAAAAAGATATGAAATATTAATTGAAATAAAAAAATAAGGAAAGTAAGTATTAAAAAACATAAAAGATGTAGTTGTGCATAGGATTTGTTTTTTATAAATGCTTATGGCTCTCGTTGATCTTTTTATTAAGTATGTTGATTTTGGAAAAAATAATTTATCAAAATTTGATTTAATATATCTAGAGCTGTATTTCTTAGTTGTTGCATCGTAATATAATTTAAGAAATTTTTATTTTAAATTTTAAAAAATATAAATATAAAAATTTTTGTAATGGGTTTTATAATTGTTATTAGGATTACTATGATATTTTTAGTATAAGGTGTAAATTTGTATAGGATAGGAGAAGATTAAATGTTTTCATCACCAGTAACACCAGAAATTGTTAGGAAATTCAAATATTGGCAAATTCGTACTTTACTTGCGACATGGGTGGCTTACGCCGTATTTTTTATAATGCGTAAAAGTATATCAATGGCTATGCCTGGAATGCAAGCAGATTTAGGTATTTCAAAGTCTCAACTTGGTGTTTTTTTGACCTTGCATGGAGTTGTATATGGACTATCTAGATTTGTAAATGGTTTTATTGTTCATAAATTTATAGCACGAAATTTTATTGTAAGTGGTCTTATTTTATGTGCTATCACTAATTTTATTTTTGGTTTTAGCTCAACTGTTCTTGTTATGGGTATTATTTGGCTTTTTCATGGTTGGTTTCAAGGAATGGGGTGGCCACCTAATGCAAGATTACTTCCTCATTGGATTCCACCACAGGAACTTGCAACAAAGATGTCGCGATGGAATACTTCTCATTGTGTCGGAGCAGTGGCAATTCTTATTGCAGGTGGTTATTTAGCTTCGCTTGGCTGGAGGGCTGTATTTTTTATTCCCGCTATTATTGCGGTACTTACTGCTGTAGCATTATGGTTTCTTATTAAAGATACCCCGAGTTCCGTTGGGTTGCCTGAGCTTTCAGCAGGCGAAAATTATAAAAAAAGTAATGACGTAAAAGAGAATTCGGTAGAATATAATAAATTTATAAAAAAACAAGTATTTAAAAATCCTTATGTTTGGATAATTGCAATTTCAAATTTGTTTGTTTATGTTTTAAGATTTGCAATTCTAGACTGGGGTCCTACGATACTTAAAGAGTGGAAAGGAGTAGCACTTGCTAAGGCAGGTTGGATAATTGCAGCTTTTGAAATATCTGGAGCTATAGGTATTATCATTTGTGGTTGGGTAACAGATAAATATTTTAGTGGTAAAGGGGCTCGAGTATGTACTATTACTCTGCTGCTTGCTTCATTATTTATGTTTTTATTTTGGTATACAATAGATTCTACGATCTTAGTATCGTTGTTTATGTTAGTAGCAGCAGGTTTTTGTATATATGGAACCCAATCTCTTATTCTTGTAGCAGTTTCTAATATAGCTACAAAACGTGCAGCAGCAGTTGCTAATGGACTTGTAGGTATATGGGGATATGGAGCTACTATAATTACAGGGATTTTACTTGGATTTATGACAGATAAGTTTGGTTGGAAAATTTCTTTTGGTTTTCTTATAATTTTAGGTGTTGTAGGAGTCGTATTGCTTTCATTTGCTTGGCAGGCGAAAGCAACAGGTTATGATGAACTTGATAAAATTTAAAAATGAATTATATTGTTAAGAAATTTTAATAATGTTATAACAAATTTGTTTTATAACTAATACAGCGGGATTAAGTATTTTTGTTTTTCGGGATGATAATTATTGCTTAATTTTTAAGTTTACTAAATAATGCAGTTACAGTTTCAGTATTAAACTTATATTTAAAGTAGTTAATGTGGATATGTTTTGTTTAATGAAAAACAAAAATTTATTATGTGGATATAATTTACCTGAAGTATTCTATCTTTAGTTGTAATTATAAATAATGTTTGTTGTGGGGGGTGTAATGTTGATGTGTTATGGAATTATTTAAAATGATAAATGGAGAGATTATATATGAGAGAAAACGTGTCACAATTCTAAAATTGTTCTTGAAAAAGTCAGGAAGGAATTATGAAGCTTTTTAAGAATGACAGCGTCCATTTTATTCTACTGAAATAGTTAAAAATGTTCTGATAGATATATTATTATGATGAGTACGTGGTTCGAAGAGTTTTGTTTTTAGTATTTGAACTTAAAATTGGGCAGAATTTTATGTAAATATGAATTAATAGATATTTTATAAGCAATTCATAAATCTTGATGGTTTACAGCAGAAAAAGTATATTGTAAATAGTTTTTTGCAGATACGGTTACAGTTACTAGAGGATAAGATGATGTGTGTGATGTTTAATTGAAATAATGTTCTTATACGAAAGCATGGAAACTTTAATATAATTCCTTTATTATCTTTTGGCTATCAAAGGTGTTTTTGTGAATTCAAAAAATGCAAGAGAAGTTACAAGATGGTTGTGCGAGAAGGTAATTTGGAAGTGCTGGTAGTCAAGAAATAGTTTAGAGATGTGCGAAATAGGCTTTTAAAAGTTTTAGAAATTAATTCTGACGTAATACGATATAAATGAAGGTTAGATCATTCAAGATTTTTCTGTTTGAAAGAATCATCAAATATCGAGAATGATGCGTTTTCTTTTGAAACAGTATTTCAAATATGTCAGTTCTGGTTTTGTGTGTTTTAAATAAAACAAGAGGAGTAAGTAGGTTTTCATTCATACTACTTAGGAATATGTGGACAATATTTGGTCAGCTTTGTTTTTATAATGTATGATTTATAACAGTGGGTTTCTTGTCAGTTTGTTTGATAAATATTAGATGATTCGTAGAAAATAAATTGATAATTGTTTGATTTAAAAAAAATCAAATATTCACAACGATTAAGTTGTTGAGAAGTTATGAAATAAGAAGAGAGAAATTAATTTTTTTGTAAGAATAAGATTTTATCATCAGATTGGAAGAAATAGTGATCTCAAAGAATATTATAAATTATATTGGTGAAGTTTTATATCATTAGATATTTTGACTAAATGTGATTGTAAATTCAGTCTAAGTACATGGTCCAAAAATGAAGTTTTCAAAGCAATCCATATTGTTCGTTTTTAATTAAACGAAATGATAGAAGAGTATATAAAAAATCTATGTCCTATATGTTATGGAATATAATATTTTGATTGATAAAGTTTAAAAGTGTTAACTGTTAAAGTATTAACTCAATAATAGTTATAAAATTTAGTATATGCAGGAATAATAAAATGGATATAAAATAATATGAGTTTTGATTTTTTAATTTTTGATTTAGATGGCACTCTTGTTGATTCTCAGTATGATATAACGTTGTGTATTAATCTTGTTAGAAAGGAGTATGGTTTTAATGCCTTGTCAGTAGAACAAGTGCGTTCTTATTTAGGTGATGGAATCAATGTCCTTATGAATAAAGTTATGTCTGAAAAAGCTGGTGTAAATATGAATAAGATAGTTGAAAAGTTTAAATTTTATTACAAACAAAATTTAACCAAAACCACGGTTATGTATGAAGGTGTTAGAGAAATGTTAGAAGCTTTGAGAGATAAAAAAAAGGCTATTTTATCTAATAAGAATGAGAATTTTTGCAAGAAAATTGTTGAAGTATTGGGCATTTCTTCTTATTTTGTACAAATACGAGGAGGAGATAGTATAGATGTTAAGAAACCTAATCCAAAAACAGTATTAGATTTGGTAAAACTTACAAATTCTGATATTTCAAAAACTATTATGATTGGTGACAGTGTAAATGATTTTTTAGTTGCAAAATCAGCAGGAGTGCTATCTATGGCTGTATCATATGGATATTCGAACGTAAAATGTTTTAAAAAATATAGTCCTAATTATATAGTTAAAACAGCTAAGGATATAGTTGATATTGTCTTATAAAAAACAGCTAAAAAAACTTAAATCTAAAATTTCTATTTTTTGCTTATATAAATTTTTTCTATGACAATTCGATGCTTGATTTTACAATAGTGTTAGCTATAAAATAATCTGATATCTCATCTAAAGCTTCTTTTGGTTTATTTTTGGATAAAATTTCAAAATTTATGAAAGGAGTTTTAATTGTGTTAATAAACCTTATACTTGTGTTAATATTTTGCATTTTAGCATAAATAGTTCTCCATCGCACTCACGCTCATTTACTTTGAGTTAGATATTCGTTATCTACGAATGTAATTTTTGTGTTGTTAAAGAGCATATTTGTGTCGTTACTAAATATTTATATCATTTAAAAATAGTTAAATGTATAAATTGAAGTTTTGGGGTTATGGTACGTACATTGGACATAGAGGAAAATATTTTATATAATGCACACAATGCGGTAAAATTATTAGTGATTATATGGATATGTTATTTAAGTGTGTTGTGTGTAATAAAAGCGATAAGAGTAATGAATGATAAAGTGAGGGTATCAGATGGTATTTGTAAAAAAAGAAATAGTTGAGCAATATAAAATTCATTCGACTGATACGGGGTCGTCTGATATTCAGGTTGCTCTTCTTACTACAAGGATTAAATATCTTTCAGAGCATTTTCGAAAGTTTCCAAAAGATTATGCTTCTAAAGTAGGCTTTATTAAAATGATAGGACAGAGAAGAAAGTTGTTAGATTATATAAAAAAACACAATAAGAAAAGGTATGCTTCTTTGATTAAAAAACTGGATTTAAGAAAGTAAAAATAATGCTTCGGTAATTGCAAATGTATTAAGAGACGCTTAAGTTGTTTTAGTGTTTGCTTGAGACTTTGTGTAAGTGTGCTAAGCAATGGGATGAAAATGGAATATTTTAAAAAAGAATTGGAAGTTTCCGGTAAAAAGTTTGTTGTTGAATCGGGTAAGGTTGCACAACAGGCAAGAGGGTCGTGTACTGTTAGAGTTGGAGAAGCGACAGTTTTAGTTACAGTAGTTGCTTCTAATGAGCCTAAATCAGATATAGAATTTATGCCTTTGACTGTAGATTATAGAGAAAGAACTTATGCCGCTGGTAAAATTCCCGGAGGGTTTTTTAAAAGAGAAGCTAAACCAAGAGACGGCGAAATATTAGTAAGTAGACTTATAGATAGAAGTATTAGGCCTTTATTTCCTAAGTATTGGCGCAATGATACGCAGGTATCTGCTATTGTTCTTTCTCATGATGGAGAAAATGATGTTGATATTATGGCTATTTTAGGAGCGTCTGTTGCGTTATATATGTCCGATTTGCCTTTTACAATGCCAGTGGCATCTGTAAGAATAGGCAAAATAAATGGTAAGCTCATTATAAATCCATTGATTTCGGAACAAGAGTTAAGTACTTTAGATTTAGTTGTGAGTGGCACAGCTGATGGGTTAACAATGGTTGAAGCTGGTGCTCAAGAACTTTCAGAGTCAGAAATATTAGATGGTTTAAATCTTGCGGAAAAAACAATAAAAGAAATATGTTTAATTCAAAAAACATTTCCAGCGAAAGTTAAAGTTGGTGTATCTGAACCTGAGTACAATGCCGAATTGAAGGTTGATATTGAGTCAGAGGCTATTGTAAAGGCTAGGGAAAGTTTTGTAATTAAAGAAAAAAGTGAAAGAGAATTTTTTTGGACTTCATTTAAAAAGGATGTATCTGCAAGGCTTTTAAAAAAATATACGGGAGAGTTGCCATCTATAATAAATAGTTTATTGGAAGATATTTTTTATAAGGAAGCAAGAAAATTTATTTTAAAGAAAAATATTCGTATAGATGGACGTGGCCTAGAAGAAATAAGATCTATAACTTGTGAGACTGGTGTGCTTCCAAGAGTTCATGGATCTAGCTTGTTTACTAGAGGACAGACTCAAGCGTTGGTGACGGTAACGCTTGGAACTCCAGGCGATGCACAGATTGTAGATGAACTTTCAGGAGAGTATAAAGAACGTTTTATGCTTCATTATAATTTTCCTGGTTTTGCAACGGGAGAAGTTAAGGGCGAAAGAGGAACAAGTAGAAGGGAAATTGGACATGGAAACTTGGCTAGGAGAGCGTTAAACCCAATTTTACCAGATGAAAATGATTTTGGATATACAATAAGAATAGTGTCTGACATATTAGAATCTAATGGATCTTCGTCAATGGCTTCAGTTTGTGGTGGTTCTCTTGCACTTTTTAATGCGGGAATTCCAGTGAAAGCAAGTTGTTCCGGTGTGGCAATGGGTTTGATAAAAGATGGTGATAGTTATGTTATTTTAACTGATATTATGGGTATAGAAGATCATCTTGGTGATATGGATTTTAAAGTTGCAGGTACCAAAAAGGGGATTACCGCACTTCAGATGGATGTAAAGATTTCTGGTCTTACAACTAAAATTATGGAACAAGCTTTAGAACAAGCTAAGCGCGGGAGATTTTTTATATTAGATAAAATGGATGCAACGATTTTGCTTCCTAAAAATAAACTTTCGAATTATGCTCCGTGTATGGTGACTTTAACAGTTCCACAAAATAAAATAGGAGAGCTTATAGGACCTGGTGGAAAGAATATAAGAAGACTTCAAGAAGATAATTGTGTTAAAATAGATATAGAAGAAAATGGAAAAGTATTTATTTCAGGTTCGAATGTAAATGGAGTTAATGTTGTAAAAGAATATATTGAAGCTATGATATTAGAAGCTGAAGTAGGTAAAATATATAGTGCAAAAATTACAAAGTTGATGGCTTTTGGTGCTTTTGCTGAGATTTTGCCAGGTCGTGAAGGATTAATACACATTTCTCAACTTTCTCATCAACATACAAGAAGAGTAGAAAATGTTGTAAAAGAAGGCGATGTAGTAAAAGTAAAAGTAATTGAAATAGATAAGCATGGTAGGATAAATTTAAGTATTAAAGCGGCAAATTAACAAATGTAGCAAAAAATACACATTTTTTGCTACATTTTGTCCTTCCCCCTTTAGTAAAAGAAGGTTGATAATGACAGATGATATTAAAGACAAAGTGAGATCTCTTTACGAAATAATGAAAGAGGAAAAAATTCAAGAACTTGAAGTGAATTCAAAAGATTATAGTGTTTGTATAAAGCGTAAAGATAATAGTGATAATAAACAAGCTTCTTTAAAAAAACAGAATATCCCTGTTGATGATACAAAAAAGAATGTTATTTCTTTATTTGAAACAATAAAATCTCCAATAGCTGGAGTATTTTATAGAGCACCTTCTCCTTCGTTACCTATATTTGTAGATGAAGGGGATGTTGTTGAAATGGGTAAAACTTTGTGTATAATTGAGGCTATGAAAGTCATGAATGAGATTAAAGCGGTATTTAAAGTGAGGATAGTTAAGATATTGGTTGAGAACGGTAAAGCAGTATCTTCTGGACAAGACTTATTTGAAATAGAAAAAGTTTGAGCAATGGCCGTATATGTCGTTAAAGTGACAAGTATTGTGGCTGGGGGGTACATTTGTCAACGAATTAATAAGTTAAAGTTGGTCTTTGTATCTCAAAATGATACTTTAACCTTGCAATTAAGATGACTTTTAAGAGGAGTAAAATTGGTATTATGCGAGATGAAAATGGTTGCATGGTATCTTTAAAATAACTTCCAAAAATTTTTCTATCGAAGAGGTTTATTTTCGTGAAGAAAAATAAAAAAGCAAATAAAAGACAATATAATATTAAAAAAAATAGGGAAACCAATGCTTTGTTTTTTGGTGTGATGTCTTTTTTGAGTGCCTATGTATTTGTTGTTCCAGATAAATCAGGCATTATAGGTCAAGTGTTTTCTAATACTTTGTTCAAAATATTTGGTACTGCTGTGTATATTTTACCGTTTATATTTTTGTGGTTTTTTATAATAAGTTTTAAACAATCTATAAAAATAAGAGGGCGTGCTGCTTTTATTCAATCCATTTTTTGTATGCTTTCAGTGTCAGTATTACTTGAATTTGTACGTTATATATTTAAATTAGAGGTTGCTGGTGGGTGGCTTGGAGTCAATTTATATTCTTTTTTTAAAAAATTATTTGGTTCTAGGCTGGGATTTGCAGTTATAGTATTAGTAGTTCTTCTATCTTTTGCAAAATTTTTAAGGCTTTCTGTGTTTTATTTTTTGTGTAATTTTTGGAATAATTTAAAAGTGGATATGAAAAGATGTGAGAGAAAGCAGAATATTGATAATATAACGAACTTATTTTTAAACTCTAGTTTTAATGAAGGAGCAAATTTAACGCCTAATATTGTAAATAACAATGAACTAAAAGAAAAGAATAAAAGGAAAGGTGTTATTTTTCGTGAGTTTATTAAACAAAGTGCAGTTGATAGTAAAGAGTTTGACTATAAACTTCCTCCTGCAGACTTACTTAAAAATGATAATGATTCAAATTCTATTATTGATGAGAATGAACTCTTAAAAAGAGCAGAACTTTTAAGAACGACTCTTGCAGATTTTGATATCGTGGCTGAAGTTAAAGATATTATTCCAGGTCCTGTTATAACGCGTTATGATTTGGTTTTAGCTCCCGGGACAAAAATACAAACTGTATCAAATATAATAGATAATATTTCTCTAACGATGCGCACGGCATCAATAAGGATTGTTTCAATACCTGAAAAATCTGTTGTTGGTATAGAAGTGCCTAATCATTTAAGTGTTATTGTTGGCCTCAGAGGTATTTTAGAAAACGATATATTTATGAATTCACATTCCCTTCTTTCATTAGCTTTAGGGAAAACAACAGATGGAATGGGTTATGTGACAAATTTAGCTTCAATGCCGCACTTGTTAATAGCAGGTGCTACAGGTTCTGGAAAAAGTGTGAGTATTCATACAATAATACTTTCCATTTTGTATAAAGCTCGTCCTGATGAAGTTAAATTTCTATTAATTGATCCTAAACGTGTTGAGATGTCTATATATGGATCTATTCCTCATCTGTATAATCCATGTACAAGTGCTAGTGATGCAGATATCATAACCAATCCTAAAGAAGTTGCTAATGTTCTAAAAAATTTGGTTTTTGTTATGGAGAAAAGATATGAGAAGTTTGCAAAAGCTATGGTGAGGAATATTGAAGATTATAATGATAAAATGCTTGAAATAAATGGTGAAAAAGAATTTTATATTGTTGTCATAATAGATGAACTTGCAGATTTAATGCTTGTAGTTAAAAAAGAGATAGAAAATTATATACAACGTTTAGCACAAATGGCGAGGGCTGTAGGAATACATTTGATTTTTGCTACACAAAGACCTTCAGTTAATGTAATAACGGGTATTATTAAAGCTAACTTTCCTGCAAGACTTTCATTTCAAACTACATCTAAGATAGATTCAAGAGTAATTTTAGATATGGTTGGTGCTGAGTCCTTGATGGGTAAAGGAGATATGTTATTTTTACCACCTGGTGAAGCAAGACCTGTGCGTCTTCAAGGAGCATTTGTTTCTTTAAAAGAAACTGAAAAAATAATTTCATTTATAAATGAACAAAAATTCCCAAGAATTTATAAACCGTTACGTATTGAAGAAAAATGTGGTTTTAACTTAAGTAAAGAGAAAGTAACGAATGACTTAATTTCTGCTCTTAAACTCATAAATGAGCGCAGGAGAATATCTCAAGATTTACTTAAGGCAAATTTTGGAGGTTCTGCAAAAGCTACAAATATATTAAGTATACTTGAAACTAAAGGTTTTATATCTAAACCAGAAGGCACTAATAAATGGCGAATAGATTTTGATAAAATCACTCAATATTTAAACAATATGGAAAGTAAAATTGAAAAATAGTTGTTTATTATTTCAAAAGAGCATTATAATTATTATGTTTTTTATTATTTTTTCTTTAGATTTTGTTTGTGCTTCTCAAGGTAAAGCACTTGATTTTCTTCTAAAAATGGAAAAAACTAATAATAAGATAGATTCTCTAAGAGTTGATTTTACTCAAACTGTACTTTTTGAATCTACAAAAGAAGAACAGAAAATAGTAGGAGTTATTTACTTTAAAAAACCTGACAGCATATATATAAATCAAAAAACTTCTCAGGAACAGTTAATATATATTAATGGTAAAAATGTAACAATTTATACTCCTGACAATAAGCAAGCTATAATTGGTAAATGGAATGATATAATTGGGAAGGACTTTGTTTCAGCGATTGTTGTTAATTTTGGTAGTAGTTGGAGAAAAATAAAAAAAGCGAGTAAAATAAATTTAGTTGGTGAGAATGAAAGATATGCTATAATCAAAATAACTTCTGTTAATAAAAATTGGAGCTTAAAAGTATGTATTTCAAAATTGACTATGTTACCTTGTAAAGCTGTTGCAAAATCTGATGGTACAACGATAGAAATTATATTTAAAAGTTATACTATAAATCCTTCTTTAGATAAGAATATGTTTAAATTAGATACAGTGGACAATATTGAAATAATAAAACTTAATTAGTTAATTTGGAGAAATAATGAAAGAAATGGGAGGGATGCTTAGAGAAAGACGCAAACAGATGAAAATATCTCTTTCTGATATCCATAAGGCCATTAAGATTCATGAAAAGTATCTCATTGCTATAGAAGAAGGCGATATGAGTTTCTTTTCTGCTGAAGTCTATTGTAAAAGTTTTATAAGATCTTATGCGAAGTATCTTGGATTTGATCCTGAAAAAATAATTGAAATTTATAATAAATGTAATTTAGAACAGCAGTTGGATAATGTTAAAAAAAAATTGATTGATGATTCTAAATTTATTCAAAAAACTTTTTATAAAGAAAAATTAGTTTTTTATATGAAAAAATTATTGATAGTTTTAATTATAGGTGCAGCGATAGTTTTTTTGTTTATATTATTATTTTTTAATAAAAATACGTCTAATTCTATTGAAGGTGCAATATCTCAAAATAATAAACACGATGAAGATTTAAATAAATTAATTCAAACAGAAAAGTATTCAAATACGACGAAAGATTTGAATAAGCAAAAATCTTCTTTTGTTTTAAAACAAAAACTTTTTGTTGAAGCAATAACAGATGTTTGGCTTAAGGTACATTGTGATAACGTAACGGTATATGAAGATACTCTTTTAAAAGGTGATAAAAAAACATGGAAGTCTAATGAATTTTTTACTTTAAAAATAGGCTATACTCCAGGTGTAAAAGTTTTTTTTAATGGAGAACAGATTGATGCTATAGCAGGTTCTATAAAAAATGTTAATACACTTATTTTAAAAAAAGGCGACGATATATAAGAATTATGCAAAAAGTAGTAATGATTTCTTTGGGATGTCCTAAAAATATAGTTGAAGCTGAATATTTACTTGGTATATTTAAAAATAAGGGACTGATTATTATTAATGATATTAATGAAGCAGATATTGCTGTAGTACATACTTGCTCTTTTATAAAAGCAGCTAAGGCAGAATCTGAAAGATGTATACAAAATGTTTTAAATATAAAAAAAGTGACGGGTTTGCGTGTATATGTTTCTGGATGTTTGCCACAATTGTTAAAAGAAGAAATGTTTGAATTATTCCCAGAAATAGATGGTTTCGTTGGTACTGGTACGTTGAATAAACTTCCAGAATTGATTTTTAATAAAAGTTCAAATGAATTTTATTTAAGTAGGCTTCATTTTTATCCAGGCGGTTTAAATAATTCAATCTATAGATTACTTTCTTCAAATACATCTTCAACGTATTTAAAAATTGCCGAAGGCTGCGATCATAAGTGTAGTTTTTGTATAATTCCTTTACTACGAGGGAATTATGAGAGTCGCAGAATAGAGGTTTTAGTTAATGAAGCTAAATATTTGGCAGACAATGGAATAAAAGAACTTATATTAATTGCTCAAGATGTCACAAGTTATGGTAAAGATATTTACAAAGTTTTTGCTTTGGATAAATTGCTTATAAAACTTTCAAAGATTAAAGAATTAAAATGGATAAGGTTGCTTTATGCTTATCCATCAAGTATTACTGATAATTTACTTGATGTATTTAAAGAGTATGATAATATTTGTAATTATATTGACATTCCTATACAGCATATAAGTAAGAATATCTTGGCTTCAATGAAGCGTCCACTAAATACAGTAAATATTATTGAAAAAATAAAAAATAAATTGCCGAATGTAATTTTAAGGACATCTATAATAATCGGTTTTCCAGGAGAGACTGAAAAAGATGTGAGTGAACTTGTAGACTTTCTCAACAAAATGTACTTTCAATATGTTGGTGTTTTTGAATATTCGGATCAAAAGGAAGCAACTTCTTCAAAATTTGATAAAAAAATTAAAAGATCTGTTATAAAAGATCGAAAATTACTTATAGAAAATATACAGTATGGTATTTTTAAATTTAAAATTGCTAAAATATCAGACAATATTATCATTATTCTTGTTGAAAATTGTTTTAAAAATGGCAGAAATTATACTGTAAAAGGGAGAGCTTATTTTCAAGCGCCTGAAATTGATGGTAATGTAATAGCAATAAGCAGTTGTTCCGTTAAAATAGGTAGTTTTTATAAAGTCAAAGTAGTTGGTGTTAAAGGGTATGATATTAAAGCGGTTTTGCAAGATGATCTGAGGAACTAGGTAATCAAATGCAATTTGATTGTTAAGTTATGGTTGGTATAATATAATATATAAAGTTTATTTTGTTAAAAAATCTAGAGAGCAAAGTATGAGGAATAAAAATGAATTTGGCAAATAAGCTGACTATTGTGCGAATATGTATGGTTCCACTTTATATTTTGTTCATGGAATTAGGTGGTTTTTATAATGTTGTGTTAGCACTTATTGTTTTTTGTATAGCGTCAATTACTGATTTTTTTGATGGGCGGGTAGCTAGAAGAAATAAGATTATAACATCTTTGGGAATATTTTTAGATCCTCTTGCTGATAAGTTATTGATTTCGTCTGCTTTCATATGTTTTATAAAAATTCCATCTCTTGAGATGGAACCGTGGATAGTTATAACAATAATAGCACGAGAATTTCTAATTACAGCTTTGCGCTCTATTGCTGCTTCTAAAAATATAGTAATACCCGCGGATAAATTTGGTAAAATTAAAACTACAATTCAAATTGTTGTAATTATGTTTGTAATGATAATTCTGATATTAAACGAAGCGCGTTTTAAATTTTCAAATATTACTCCAAATGTTTTTAAGATTTGTGATAACGAATACTATTTTATATTATACGCTATAATGGCGAAAGCTACGTTTTGGTTAAGCTTAATTGTTGTTATGATTACAATTTTTTCAGGTGTAAAGTATATATATAAATACAGAAATTTAATATGCGAGTAATAAATAGAATAATATTAGTTTATTCTTCTGTTTTTGGTATTGGTTATATTAAATGTGCTCCTGGGACAATAAGCAGTTTAGCAGGAATTTTGATTTGGATATTGTTTGTTCCGAATGTTTTTGTATTCCAAATTTTTATTCTTATTGTAATGTTTTTAGTTTCAATATTATTTTCTTCTGTAGCACAAAATATATATAATACGAAAGATGACAAAAGAATAGTTATAGATGAGGTTGCAGGTACTTGGTTTTCAATCGCATTTTTACCTAAAACAATTATATTTTTGCTTTCTGGTTTTTTGTTATTTAGGTTTTTTGATATAAGAAAACCTTTATTTATCAAAAACTCACAAAATTTAAGTGGAGGTTTTGGTATAACAATTGATGATATTATAGCCGGAATATTTACAAATGTGATTTTGCAATGTGTTAGATTTTTATTAGATAGATAAGAGAGGTAATAAGGCATGATAAAAGTTAAAAGAATAGTATCTGGTTTTTTGAGGTCAAATTGTTATGTAGTATATGATTCTGAGAATTTGCATGCCGCTATAATTGATCCTGGCGAGGATGATGAGGAACTGATTTCTGAAATAGAGAAAAATAAATTTAAACCTGAAATTCTTATAAATACGCATGGTCATTATGATCATATATATACTGATGAGCAAATACGTTCGAAATTTAAAATCCCATTAGCGTTACATCGTGATGAAGTGTCAATGGTTTGTGGAAATTCTAAAAAGCTTAAGAGTACTGTAATTGTTAAAGAACCAGATATTTTATTAGAAGATAATCAAGAAATTAAGTTGTCTTTTACAATTTTTAAGGTTATTCATACACCTGGTCATACAAAAGGTAGTATATGTTTATTGTTCGATGGTTTTTTAATTACTGGAGATACTCTTTTTGCAGGTACAGTGGGAAGAACGGATTTAGAAGGAGGTAATTCTGAAATGCTTCCTCAATCACTTAACAAATTAAAAAAGTTGGATCCGTCTATTGTAATTTATCCGGGTCATGGTAACGTGACTACATTAAAAAGTGAGTTGCGCAATAACGTGTGGATGAGTTAAAAAATAGATTTCGTTAAACAATATGAAAAGAAGTAGATTATTTTTGCAAAATATGGGTAAGATGATTTTTTATGTGTTGAAGTTTTTTTATGTAAAATTATTTGTTGTTAAAATATCAAATAAATGTCAAAATAAAAAAGAATTGTGATTAGTGATGATACAGATCAAAAAATGTGGAATTAGAAGTGAGTTAAAAAATTAAGAGAAGGTGTGTGCGTGCTTTTATTATATAGGCAAGAAAAAATGTGTTATAGAGTTTATCATATTAAAATGAAAGGTTAAGAAATAAAAACAACTGTTATTGGAGAATGACGAAAATTGGATAATTTAAAAAGAATTATAATGTAAATAAACAAGGAAAATGAATGTACTACAAGTATAAGTTAAGTAATGTGAATGCAATAGGAAAGTTGAAAAGAGTAAATAGACATAAAATCTAGAGAAAATGTAAGCACGAAATCTATAATTACATTTTCAAATGTTCAACTCTTGATAGATAAAATACAGTACCTATAACAAGTAATTATTTTAGATAATATAAAAATTTTAGTAAAAAATATTTTTTAAAGTGTATTTGTATGTGTTTTGTATTGATATTGTTTAATTTTTAAACAATTAATTAGATGTTTGTTTTGAATTTTCTAAATAGTAAAAATAATAAATTATATTAATGAAATTTTGTATTGTTTAGTAGTTAAATTTTATAAATGTAATTTGTTTTAATATTTTTTTAGGAGGTATTCAATGAATTTTGAACAAGAAGTTTTAACAATACGAAGACATGTACATAAAAATCCTGAACTTGGTGGTAATGAATATGAAACAGCAAAATTTATTGAATCTAATCTTAAAGAATTGAATATTCCTTATAAACGTATTGGAAAAACGGGAGTGATAGCAACTATTAATACTACGAAGCGAGGAAAAACAATAGCTTTAAGGGCAGATATAGATGCCTTGCCTATTTGTGAGAATAATGATGTTGAATATAAGTCAACAAAAAGTGGAATAATGCATGCTTGTGGTCATGATGCTCATATAGCGGTAGTACTTGGTGTGGCGAAACTTTTACAGTCACGAAAAAATAAGTTAAAAGGAAATGTTAGATTTATTTTTCAACCGAATGAAGAAACTTTCGATGGTGCAAAAGTTATGATTGAATGTGGAGCTTTAAAAAATCCGAACGTAAATTTTATTTTAGGAATTCATGTTTATCCATGGCTTAAATCCGGTAAAATAGGTTTTAAATTTGGCACGATGATGGCGGCAGTTGACAAAATAAAAGTTAAAATAATAGGCTTAGTAACTCATGGTGCTTATCCTCATAAAGGCAAAGACGCTTTAGTTATAACTTCAATTTTTGTAAATATGGTTCAGGAAATTATTTCTAGGGAAATTGATCCTCTTGAAGGGAGCGTTATAACATTTGGAAAAATAACAGGTGGAGATGCGTACAATATTATTTGTAAGGAAGTAACGTTAGAAGGTACTGTAAGGACTTTTAGTAATGAAGTAAGACACTTAATAAGGACAAGTATTTTGAATAAAATTAAAAGTTTAGAAATAGCTTATGGTGTTAAGTGTACAGTTCAATATCAAGTGATAAGTAATACTTTAGTAAATAATGATGATATTGTTCAACAATGTATTGAAAGTGCGAAAGAATTTTACGGCAATGAAAAAGTAGAAATTATGAAAAAACCGTCTATGGGTGGAGAAGATTTTTCAGAATATTTGGATAAAGTTCCAGGTAATTTTATTTATATAGGTACTTCTGGAGATAAACACACTTCTTACCCTTGGCATCATACTAATTTTAATATTGATGAATCAGCTCTTCCCAAAGCTGCAAAGTACATTGCTTATACTGTAGAAAAAAATTTAAATAAATAATATTCATAATAAGTAGACTTTAAATTTAGTAATAATTCAACAAGTTTTTTTAAAAAATAGTGTGTAAGTAAAAGTGATATTGTGAACGTGATTTTGAATATTTTAACAGAGTTTCTTGGTGTTTTATTATCGAATATAAATATTGTTAAAGATGATTTGCTCGTTTTATTACTCATTTTTTTTATTTTATTTAAAAGTCTATAGTGTTGTTTATAGTTCTTTTATGTTTTTATATGCAAATAAGCAAATAATGTTAAAAAATTTTAAAAAAATGAAAATTGTAGTGTTAAGAAAAATGATATTTTGGATAAAATAGAATTAAAAGATATTAAAATATTATAGTCTTTTCAAGAAATAATCATACTTAAAAAGCATATAATGTTTTCTAAGATATAATGAAGAAATTAATTTGTTTTATCCTTAAGTAGATGCTTTAAAGATATTACTTTAGGATAAAAGAAATATGAATTCTAAATTAAGATTTTTAAAGAGATGCATAATAAAAATTATAAGAATAATTTAAAATATTAAAAAATGTTTGACAGCATTGTTAAGATATCGGTGTTATTATAATATTATCATAATTATAGACCTATTGATAAAATATAGTTAATCATCAAATATAGATTTAGATCTTATCCTTTTGTTTGTGAGATATTATGGGCCTCTGAAAATATTTTCTGATTTTGTATTGTTATGTTTTAGAAATTGAATACATTATTTAAACTGTTAAAATATTATTAATGTATTTGATTCAAAAAAATGAGTTTTAGTATTGCTGTAGAAAAGTACATAACATCAAAATCAATAAACATAGTTTAATTTAATAAAAAATAAAAATATAAGTAAGATAAGTTTATTGACTTATTTGTTCTGTTTAATTTACCTACAACAGATAATAATGGGAAGAATGTATAATAAATAATCCAATCGCAAAAACTAATCATAAAGATTGCGTAAACGAATAACTTAATTTTAATAAAGATTTATTTTGTATACTTTAATATAGAATTAAAACAGTTTTACTTTAATTAAGACGAAACTAAAATTAAATATATTGAAATGGGTTTATATAGATAGTTAGGTCTTGCAAAAAATATATTTATAATATTAAGTACATTCAATTTTTAGTACAGTCAAAACAGATATAAGTTGAAAATGCAGTAATATTATAAAACAGTAAATTCATGAATTTACTGTTTTATAATAAAAATTCACAAAGAAAAATGCAATCAAATATTTGTAAAAATTACTAAAGAAATAATTTTGATATTTCAAGTGAGAGAATGTAAATTTGTTATAGTTAAGGTTTAGAGTTTGAATTTTTTAAGAAAAATTATTCCATTTCTTATTTCTACTTTATTTGTTATTGTGATAGATATAGGGTTGTAAGAACTTTAGAAAATACGTATAATGAAGTTGTAAATTTATGTGATGCATGATTAATGCGATACATATAATTAAAGAGATTAAATTTATCATTTTTTGATAAATCATTAGTTTTTTGAAATGTAAAAAAATGTTGATGTGAAAATATTATCACACATAAATAAAAATATTTGATTATTAATTTTAAAGTTGTTTAAATTAATATAAATCACAAACTTTATATATTACTGTTAGCAATAAATAGCATTGAAATTTAACATTAAGGGTATTTGAAATGGTTTTAGAATTTAGCACATTGAAAAATAAGGAGTAAAAATTATGTTGAAGATAAATAAAAGTGTAGAAGAAATATTAACTAATGATTGTGATGGCGTACTGGAATAAAACAAATGAATTATATAGTTTATACAATTTTCGCTTTTATTTTGATAGTTATATCTTTTATACTTATATATTTGTGGGTAAAAAAAAATTACAAATACAATTTGCAAAAACAAAAAGCCTCCGATGCAAGTTTAAATTATTTGCGTGTTATGCTTGCTAAAAAGAAAGTACTAAAATAAAAACGTTAAAAGTAAATTATAGTTAGCAACAGTCTGTTTCATTTTAATATTATAAATAGATAAGACTTTTGGCATCTGTTTTGATGGTATTAAAAATTGGATATGCTTGATATTACAAATATATTTTTTGTAAAGCTTAATTATAAATCCATTTCAATATGTTTAATTTTAGTTTCGTCTTAATTAAAGTGAAAACTGTTTTAATTCTATATTAAAGTATACAAAATAAATCTTTATTAAAATTAAGTTATTCGTTTACGCAATCTTTATGGTCAGTTTTTGCGATTAGATTATTTATTGTACATTCTTCTCATTATTGTCTGTTGTAGGTAAATTAAACAGAACAATAAGTCAATAAACTTTATTTTATTTGTACTTTTATTTTTTAAAAAATTTTACGCAGTTCTGTCCAAAGATACGATGCTGTAAGCATTGTGAATGAAGCTCATTTAACATGAATTTTTGAAAAAGAAAATGTGGTTGTTGGTGTGTTTTTGATATAAAAGAACAAGTAGATGTGATAATAACTAGAGTTATATAGTGGTTTTATGTGCAGTTTGCTATAACTTATAAATTTTTAATTAATAAAAGTAGACCATTTGTTATAATAATTTGATAACTATATATGTAAAATTTTTAGAGATTATAAAAATGATAATGATGGAAGACTATATTTGCATAATATATCAATTTTATTGAGCGATGAATTGATTAAGTTGAGATTTAATGTTTTAAACTCACAATCGTAAGTTGTACCTGTAACAACTGAAGTATTCAAGATACTTAAAAATTATCTTTAAAATTGTTAGATGAAGATATTTGTTTTTCTAAAAAACAATCAAGATTAAAAAATTCTCTTACGACGGACAAGATCATATTTGCAAGGATATAAAAAAGTTTTTTAATTGTCTATCTTAAAATAAGCAACTCTAAGAATGATAACATATAAAATATTTGCAATGGTAGTATTTTAAAAAGTCCTAAAGATTAATAATAAAATCTTTATTAATAAAGCAAAATTGAGTTAACTATTTATAGTTTGTTTAACTCTATATTAAGTGCTTTTATTATTTTTGTTATTTCTTTATTTGTGATTGTAAGCGGTAAAAATAAAACTATGGTATCGCTTAGATTTCTGAGTATAATCCCGTGTTGTCTTAATTTGTTGCAAATTTTTGCTCCAATTTTTAACTTAGGATTGTAGGATTTACCTGTTTTTTTATCTTCAACAATTTCTATGCCTGCCATTACACCACAATGTCTGATGTTTCCTACATTATCATGATTAGATAGAAGTGCTAATTCTTTTTCAAAATGTTTGATTTTAGTTTGTAATTTTATAAAAAAATTATTATGTTTTAATATATCTATAACTTCGTTACCTGCAGCGCATGCCAGAGGATTTGCGGTATATGAATGTCCATGAAAAAATGTTTTAAATTCTTCATATTTTCCCAAAAAAGCATTATAAATATTATTTGTTACAGCTGTAACTGCTAATGGTATGTATCCCCCGGTTATTCCTTTAGATAAACACATAAAATCAGGTTTAATATTTTCATGTTCTATGGCAAACATTTTGCCAGTTCTTCCAAATCCTGTGGCAACTTCGTCACAAATTAAAAGAACTCCATACTGCTTACAAAGAGTTGCATATTCTTTTAAATAACCTTTTGGCATTATGATCATGTTTGAAGCGGCTTGGTTTAATGGTTCTATAATAGCAGCGGCAATATTTTTATGATTTTGTGTAAGAATATCTTTTACTTGTTTTATACATTCTCCAAGACAGTTCATTTGTATATTATGGTCTTTAAAATTTTTTGCTTTTATAGGATAATTTATTTCTTTTTTTCTGTAAGTACATCTATAACAATAAGGAGATTTTGCGAAATAATTTTTAAAAAGTAACGATTTAAATTTTGAATGAAATAAATCCATACCCCCTACGGAAACAGCTCCTATTGTATCTCCATGATATGCATTTTTTAAAGATAAAAATGATGTTCTTTTTTCATTTTTAAACTGCCAATATTGATAAGCCATTTTTAATGCAACTTCTACTGCTGTAGAACCATTATCGGAATAAAAAATTTTTTTAAAATTATTTGGTAGTATAGATAAAAGTTTTTCTGATAATCTTATTGCTTGTATATGTGTAAGACCTAAAAACGTAGTATGCGAAACTTTGTCAATTTGTTTTTTTATAGCTTTATCTATTTTAGAATTTCTGTGCCCTAAAAGATTTACCCATAACGAAGCTACACCATCAATATATTTTTTACCATCAATATCGTACAAATATACACCTTTTGCTTTATCTATTATTAAAGGCGTACATGGATCGTCATTTATCCAATCTGCCATTTGCGTAAAAGGATGCCAAATATTGTTTTTATCAGATTTTATTAAAGTCGCTTTTATTTTATTATCCATTCATTTCCCTTTAGTTTTATTTTCTTGTTATATCCCAATTCAAAAATAGGTAATCCTGTTATTTTTTTTATTATTTTTGCATTAGATTTTGCCGAAATATCGTATTTATTTCCATATCTACTTAAGATAATTCCAAGAATTTTTTGTTTATCATTTTTTAATTTTTCAATTGTAAGTAAAGTGTGATTTATTGTTCCAAGTCCTGGTTCTGTAACAATTATTGTAGGTAAATTCATTTTTTTTATAAGGTCATTTACAAAAAAATTTTCTTTTAAAGGAACCATTAATCCTCCTATTCCCTCTACAATAATGAATTCGTATTTGTTTAAAAAATATTTAAATGTACTGTAAATCTTTTTTAAATTTAATTGTTTTTTTTCTAAAAGAGATGCTCCATAAGGAGACATTGGATTATTAAAAAATATAGGAGTAACAGTTTCAAGAGTTTCTTGTATTTTTGCTGCTTTAATCAAAGCTTGAGCATCGTTTCTATCACCTGTTGAAACAGGTTTAAAAACTCCTACGTTTATCCTTAATTTTTTAAGACTTTCAGCTATTTTGCATGATACGTAAGTTTTGCCAACTTCAGTACCTGTTGCTGTCACAAATATTCCTTTGTGCATATATAATCCTTTGAAAACAATTTTTTGCTTTTATATTTGATATTTATTTTAAAACTAATCATAAATATAAGTCAAGTTTAAATAATGTTTGATTGTTTAAAATTTTATTTTTAAAAAATAATAAATTGATATAATTATATATTATTAAAGTAGAGAGAATTTAAAAATAACAGTGTTACTGAAACGTTTTTGTAGAAAATTAAATTTTTCTATAAATGTATTGGGTATTAAATTTTCTTGAACTTGTAGAAAAGACAAAAGAATTTACTGGAGTTATACCTGAGTTTATGATGCAAGACGTATCCTTTAGGTATTGATAATGGGGTAATGATTAAAAATATAAATTTCAAGATGAAATAAATGTTTCTTTAAGTTTAAAACTTGGTGTTTTAGTAATAGAAAATACTGTCTTAATGGTTTGTAATTTTTTATTACAAAAATAATTCACACAGCTCTTTTGTTTAACATTGAACTACACTATCTTTTTGGATAGGTTAGATAGATACAATGATGATAGCAAGTGTTGAAATTGATTTTCAGATAAGTTTATTAAACTTGTTATAATTGAAAAAGTAATTATAGAAAGATAAGAAAGAGGATATTTTATGAAAAGAGTCGTATTTATAGTTGCACCTGAAATGTTTAGAGATGAAGAGTACTGCAAACCAAAACAAATTCTTGAAGATGCAGGTATTAATGTGATAACTGCAAGTGTAAAAACTGGAGAACTCATTGGAAGATTTGGTTTTAAGGCAATAAGTTCTACTTTAATTGGAACTATTAATCCGGATAATTTTAATGCCATAGCGTATATAGGTGGAAGTGGCTGTGAGATATTTTTTAATAATCCTTATGCTTTAAAGCTTGCCAATATTTTTTTTGAGCAAAGAAAACCAGTGGCTTCAATATGTATAGCGGGAGTAATACTTGCAAATTCTGGTATTTTAAAAAATAAAAAAGCAACAGTATATATTGATGGCAAAGATTCTCTTTTAAAAGGTGGAGCCATATATATGGGTAATTCTTTAGAAGTTGATGGAGGCATAATTACAGCGAATGGTCCGCAAGTTGCAGAAGAATTTGGGAAAGCTATTTTAAAAATTCTTGAAAGTAAGTTTACAAGAGTTTTTTGTAATTAGAAAAGTAATAAAATATGATATAGGAGTTTTTTATAGTATTTTTTATTTATTAACATTTTTGTAAAGAATACATAAAAAAATGAGAAGAATATTTTTTAATATTTTAGTTATTGAAAAACATAAATAATCCACAAAATATAAGTAAGTATTGAAAAATTATGAAAAAAGAAATAAAATACGTGAGAAAGTAAGTAAAAAATGTAAAAGCAAAAATTGACGATTGTCTAAAAATTAGAAAATTGTTATTAGTAAATTTTTGTTTGGTTTGTAATCTATAAAAAATGAGAAAACTTTCGTGATATATTATTAATTTTAGTGAGTTATGGTTAAATTATGAAAAGAAATGATGTAAGAAATGTTGCTGTTATAGCTCATGTGGATCACGGTAAAACAACTATAGTAGATTCGTTGTTAAAATTTTCTGGGCAATTTAATGTAAAAAATGGTGATGTTCAGGTTATGGTTTTAGATTCAAATCCGCTTGAAAGAGAGAGGGGAATAACAATACTTGCTAAATGCACATCTGTAAATTATAAAAATAATATAATAAATATTGTAGATACTCCTGGTCATGCTGATTTTGGCAGTGAAGTAGAAAGAGTTTTAAAAATGGTTGAAGGTGTGATTCTTATGGTTGATGCTGTTGATGGTCCTATGCCGCAAACTCGTTTTGTTTTAAGAAAAGCATTATCATTAGGATTGAAGCCAATAGTTATTGTAAATAAAATGGATAGACCTAATACTAATCCGAGCATTGTTATAGATAATGTTTTTGATTTATTTATAAAATTGGGTGCGACTGATAAACAACTTGATTTTCCTATAATTTATGCGTCCGGGCGCGATGGGTGGGCAAGTTTAGATATGGAAAAGAAAGGTAAAGATATTGAACCTGTTTTTAAGACGATTATGTCTTATGTTCCAGCACCGGAAGTTGATTCTCAGAAACCACTGCAAATGCAAATAACTATGCTTGATTATAACAATTTTTTAGGAAGTATAGGAATAGGAAGGATTCTAAACGGATTTATTAAGAAGGGACAATTAATAGCTCTTGTAAGTGATTCTGGTATTGATTCTCCAAAAATTACAAAAGCACTTCGTATAGATAAATTTTACGGACTTGAGAAACAAGAAGTTGAGAATGCACAAGCTGGGGACATAGTTGCAATATCTGGTCTTGAAAATGTAAAAGTTGGTGACACTATATGTAGTCTAGATAATATTCTTCCGTTACCTAAGCTTTCTATAGATGATCCTACGGTTTCTATGTATTTTTTTGTAAATGATTCTCCATTCGCTGGGCGAGAGGGCAAATTTTTAACAAGTAGACATATAAAGGAACGTTTAGATAAAGAAGTTCGAACAAACTTAGGGTTAGGTGTTGAAGTGTTAGAAGGTGGCGACGGACGGTTTAAGGTTTCAGGAAGGGGTGAATTGCATCTTACAGTGCTTATTGAAACTATGCGTCGCGAAGGGTTTGAGCTTTCGGTATCATCACCTGAAGTTATATATAAAGAGATAGATAATAAAGTTTATGAACCTATGGAGTTTCTTACTTTAAATATAGAGAGTCAATATCAGGGAGCTGTTTTTGAACTTGCAGGTGCAAGAGCAGCCATTTTTAAAGATATGATAAATGAAGGTGAAAATAGAATACGTCTTGAATATATAATCCCTTCACGGGCATTAATAGGTTTTAAAAATGAATTTTTGACAAATACTAAAGGACGTGGTATTATGCATTATAGTTTTTACGATTATCTTCCAAAAGTTAATATGTCAGCTATAAGAAAAAATGGTGTTTTTGTAGCAAGAGAGCAAGGAAAAACTACTGCTTATGCTTTAGATAGTTTACAAATAAGTGGGCAGTTGTTTGTTGGACCAGGTGTTGAAGTATATGAAGGAATGATCATAGGGCAAAATTCTAGAGAAAATGATTTGATTGTAAATCCTTGTAAATTAAAAAAATTAAGTAATATGAGAAGTAAAGGTTCTGACGATGCTCCAATACTTACTCCACCAAGACTTATGAATCTTGAACGTGCCGTAGAATATATTGCTTCTGATGAGCTTGTAGAAGTTACTCCTACTTCTATACGTTTGAGAAAAAAAATTTTGAATCATTTGGTAAGGAAACGTTTTTATAAAGACGAAACTACGAAATAAAATTTAATCTCTAAAGGTAAAGGTTAAAAGAAGTAGTAAATTTTAAATTTGATCTATATTGTTTGTAGTAAGAGCTGGTTTATTTATATGAAATTGTGCTGCTTATACTTGTAACTTAGAAAATTTGAAATATCATAAAATATTCAGTATTTAATACTATATTAATATGTAATTTTTATGCTTCTCACTGTTTATCTAAGTTCTAAATGTAGTGTTTGTATGATTGTGTGATTTTGAAAGAACAAAACTATAATATAACCATTTTCTGTAAAATCATTTACAAACTGAAGGATTGTAAATAAAAATTATCTCTAAATAATGGTTATATGAGAAAGTCCTCCAGAAGTATTTAAAATGAGTTTTCTAAATTTAGTTGAATGTTTCTTATATAAGAGTAATTCTGTCTTCCGTTTATAAAATGAGAAACAGATTTTCAAAATTATTAAATAATCTGAAATTTATCCAGCATTTTTTATAGTGCAAAAATCGGGTTGAGTACCGTTATTTGTAATTTTAAAATTATTTTGCTAATTTTCATTGCTTTTATATAAATTATAATTATTACACAATTGATTTTAGATATTTCTTTTGTAATTGTTATTTAGTATTGCAGAAACTTTTTTTTATCTTGATAATATATTGTTTTTATAGTAAATTGGTATAATAACAGCGTTCGTTAGGTGTATTCTTGTATATTATTAATATTGTTTGATGATGCAATTTAGTTTTTATAAAGATAATTTATTACATTGTATAAAGTTTTGAAATTGCAAAATTATTGTTTAATAAAGTTCAAATTTATAATGTAAATTTTTATTATTTCGTATTTCATATTGATTTTTTTGAATTTGTTTAAATTTAATTTGTAAATGTTAAATATCCAAAATAGTATAATGCAAATAAATATAAACTCTGGAAACTAAAATTAATATATACATGAATTTTTAATGATGTAGTAAAAATAAAAAGAACAAGCAATAGTAATAATAGTTAAAGTAAGAAAGAATATGAAACAAGAAAAATGATAAATAATATAACGTAATAAGTTAAAATTTTGTTAGGATTATATCTAATTTACTCAGAGATATAGAAATGAAAAAGTATGTTATACGAAATTATTGTGGTCTGTGAAGATACTGAAACACTTCTTGAAGCGAGTAAGGAGTAAATGTTATTGCTTTATGTTTTAATAAGTTTGAATTATGATTTTTTATAAACTACTAACTAATTCCAATTGCTTAAATCTATTAGAAAAACTAAAAAAATACTATCGTTTTACGATATAAAAATGTTAGAAATTATAAAAATGGAAGAATTGTAACCATTAATAATTTTTTACTAAAATCAAATAATCGTTCCTTCAGTAACACTAATGAAAATATTAAATAGTGAAAATTTTTTATAACATTTTTATGTAAGTAAAATTACAAATGATAAACTTTAAGAAATGAGCTAAAAAATTTTCTTAAAGTATTAGTTATTTAATAATTTGATATTACAAAAATATCTAGCTTTAAGTATGTTAAATATATTTAGACGAAAAATAAGTAATGGTTAAAGAGAGTTACAAAATAATTAAAAAACAAGGATATAAATATAACGTTCTTAATTTCAAGATAAATTAAATATAATTTGTCTTCAAAGTAAAGCAAAATCAGAACAATAAAAAAGAGTTTGAATATTAAAATAGATATGTAATAATGGTTTTAGGTTGTTATAATATGCCAATTTACATAGTTTAGGAAGTGAGTATATGAAAAAAAATAATAAAATATTCAAAATACCAGAAATACCTGCAAAAATTTTTGAGAAACTTGAAAAAGGTGAAGTCATTATTTTCTTAGGAAATGGAATAGCTAGGTTAGGTGGTGTTCCATCTTGGAAAGAATTAGCATTAAGTTATTTAGAGGATTGGTTAGAAAGTGGAGATATTGATTATGATGGTTATGAAAAGCTAAAAGAGAAGAATCCTTTAGAATTATTAACTATATGTTCTGGACATAATAGCTTTAGAAGAGAAAATTTAAAAGATAAACTAAGGCCCAAAGATGAAAAAAAGATATTAGAAATTTGTGCATATTTACGAGATTTTAAGGCAGGTTATGTTACGACTAATTATGATGATTATATAGAAAGAGCTGAATATACGGATGATAAATTAGAAGAAGAAGAAAAAAAATTATTAAGAAAATTGAAGATGCCAGTAAAAGAAGATTTGAAATTAGTAAAATTATCAGATAATGATAATATGGATGATCCTAAAAATAAAATAGTTTACTTACATGGAAAAGCAACTTGTAAAGAGAATGAAAAAGATTGTGTAAATAAGATTATTTTAACATTAAAAGATTATATAGATCATTATCAAGATTCACAAGATAATAAATATATGGGACAGGGTAAAAAGTTTTTGAAATTGATATTTAATAAAATGATTTTGTTTATAGGACTTGAATTACAAGAATTTGAAATTATTCAGCATATTCTTCCCCCAACAAGTGATGTAACTCATTATTTGCTTTTAGGTGTTTCCGAATATGAACAATGTGTTTTAGAAGAGTATATAAAGTATTATAAAATTCTTAATGTAGAGCCTATTTTTTTCAATAAATCTGAAAAAGGCTATCATCAATTAGAAGATATATTAAAAGTTTGGTCTAAAAAGATAAGAAATTCTAGAATTAAGAGTTATAAAGATAAAATTAAATCTTCAAAAGATTTTGACAATTTAAAAAAGTAATGAAATTTAAAAATGGAAATTTTAAATGAGTAAGAAAAAATATTGAAAATACTGAAAAAAATGAAATGGCGTTATATAATTTTCTAGAGAATCTTATAATTTGCGTTTTAGACCTCGTTTGATTTTTTTGATGTGATTACAGTCAATGGTAGAAAAAAAATACGAATTTTTTGTTAGTTACTTATTTAAAGTTTTTGGAAGAATAAAATGAGAATATATTAGAAAAAATATAAGACAAGAATACTCAATTTGTTTCTAAGACACTCAAAGACATTTTTAATAACTATAAAAATAATGATATGAGTCATGGATGTATTTCAGAAAAAATAGCATCTGTAATAAATAATTTAGAATTAGAGTACTTTGATGATGAGATTATTAAGTTTTTTAATTTGTGTCTTAATAAAAAGAAAAGTAAATATGTCGATTAAACCTTAACTGAATTATTTTCTATTTTGAAAAAGCTGGTTGAAAATGAAAACTCAAAAGCAGAAAAACTAGTTTTAATAATAACAAATATTTTAAGCAGAGAAAGTAATTATAAAAATATGTTTTATTGTGTAATTTTTTTTGTTGAAAATAGTATTATTAGTACTTTGACTAAATTTTGTAGTGATGATTTTGTTTTAGAAATAGTCAATAAATTGTTTTATGCCATTAAAACTTCAGATATAAGATATAAATATAGATAATACAAAATTGTATTTATTAAAATGAAAAGATTGTTCTATTGATATTATTGTTAATATAAATATAAAATCAAATTTGCCATATATTGACTTTTTAGAAAAATAAAATATTGTAGACCAATAATAGAAAAAATTAAATGTTCAAGATATTAGCCCAAAAATTAAAAAACAAAAGTTTCAAAAAATCATAGAAAAAATATTTTATTGTATATATATGGAATGATTTTAATTATATATTTTATCCATTTTTATTTGATAATCCAGATTATGAAGATTTTAAAAATATACTTATGTTATGTTCTTAAAGAGCTTTTGCAGGAAAAACTAAAAAATTTAACTATAAAAGAATTTAAAAAATTATATGATAAAGTTACAGCAAAAAATAAGTGTTTTATATT
The DNA here is from genome assembly GCA_031262585.1 of Endomicrobium sp. Classification (GTDB taxonomy): domain Bacteria; phylum Elusimicrobiota; class Endomicrobiia; order Endomicrobiales; family Endomicrobiaceae; genus Endomicrobiellum. The sequence goes on along the minus strand of JAISHK010000001.1, from coordinate 150,930 downwards.
TAGAAGAATTCTTTTGTGTTGTTATGGAAAAGAATTTCAAAAAACAAGAGGTGCACTGCTTGATTTAATATATAAAAAAAATAACTTTTGCTTTGTGATATTACATTTTAAGTTTAAATATATAGAATAAAAGAAAAAAACGTTTGTCAATTTGATTCAAAAAAACTAAAAATAATAGCGAGTTTAGTTGAATATGATGCTTTATGTATTGATACAGGTGCAAAAAAGATTTTTTAGTTTTAGAGATGATGGAATAAAAAATGGTAGTTATAAATCAAAATTTAGTCAAGAAGAAATGATACAACGGTTATATGGTGATGCTAATAGTTTTATCGTGAAGATAAATGAGTTTGATAAAAATTTTAAAATAGATTTTGAAAAGGATGTATATTTTTAAAAAATTAAATAATTCATTATATGTAAAAGATATTTTTCATGGATTAAAACGTACCATTAATAAACCGAATATTTTATGTACTAATTTAGTGAAATTTATACAGAAATATATAGGTAAAGATAAAAAAGAAATTGCTGCTGTGATTAGTGCCTTTGTTAGCATTATTCTTAATAATTTTAATGTAATAAGCTTTGATGATATTGTATATAAGTTAGTTTGTGAACTTCTAAGTATGTATGATGATGTTAAATTTTCAAAAGTTATCGTTTACTCCAATGGGAGTGACTTTAGATAAATTTCTTCATTTATTTTTTAGAAAATATGAAAATTGAGATGGTAATGAAAAAGAATATAAAAGAATATGAGAACTGTATGAGAAATTATTTTTAAAAGATATTATGGAAGCGTGTATATTTTTGAAAAATATTCCACTTATTTTCTCTTCAATTTAATAAAAAGTAGGTCGTTGAAAAAAGTGAAAAAATAGTATCATTAATATCATCTAAATTATACTTGTGGAAGCATTTTTTGATGGTTTCTCAAATAGTGGCTCGTGTGCCTTGTCTAGTATTTACAAGTGTATGCAAAAGCATTCCAAAAAGGGGCATTGATTTGTGGAAAACTAATAGAAGTAAATTTAGTTTTAATGGAGAGCAATTTCTCATGTTTTCGAGTATCTTTTTCTTATCTGACATGGATAATCTCCCAAATGGATATTCATTGTTGAGTTATTGTTATAAAAAGAAAGAATTTAATTTATTATATCGTTACATTATTGAAATTGCACATAAAGTGATAAATAATTATAAATTTAAAGATGAAAGAGTTATACAAAAACTATTGAGAATATTTATATGAAAAGATTCATCTAGACAATAAATTATTAAAAGAGCAAAAGATGTTATTAGGAGTAGGAATGTTGAAATTAATTTCTACATTGAAAGGACTAAATTACAATGTTTATAATATTCAGATAGAAAAAAATTATTGATATACTGAGTGATAATTATTTTAATAGTGTAAAAAAGGATTTATTCTTAAAAAATTTGTTAAATTTAGCTAAACATACTGAATCTACTGAATCAGTTGAGTTTTTAGGGAAATTATTTTTAAAGTATATAAGTAAAAATGTAATATTTAATGAAGAGAGTGCAAAAAAATATTAGATTTGTTTGTCAAGCATAACAAAAGCAAAAAAAGAGAGATTTTGGAAAAAATAAAATGTAAATGTGTTGAAAATCGTTATAATAATATAATATCGTGCATTGATAAATATAGTACATAAAAATGAACTTTACTGTACATTTTACTGAAGTGTTATAAAAAGAAGTTTATTTTTAATATTAATAAGAAAATGTACTTGGTAAATATGATTTGTGTGAATTCAAAACGCTGTTTCAAACAACAAAATTAAAGAAGGTCTTTTGGTTAATACGCTAACATCATATAACTGCGAGTGTTTTTATAAATGAGGATGTTGGATTTGTGTAATGACTAGTAAGCAGCAGCTTAAATAGTTTATTTTCAGGTGTCTTTATAGTTTTGAATATAACGGCGATATTTATTTAAAAGGTAAATTATCTATAGAGGAACTGTGATGACTATAAAACAAAAGATAAATTAGACTTTTATCTATAGGAACAATGTTTTTTTTTATTGAAAATTTGACGAAAATTATGGACGAGTGAAATATGTAATCTAATTATGTTATTACGAAATTTTTAATAAAAATAAAGTTGCTTTTTGTCAATTAAACTCAAAACTCAAATGATACTATAAAAGTTGAATTTATGATTTTTTATATATATTTTGAGTGTAATCAACCTTAAATTTATATTTGTTTTTTTAAAACTCAAAGTTGAAGGAGCAATATTGTTCCCAGTGTCAAAATTGAAAAAACTGTTCATCAGCTTTAGAGTATTAATTGATATTTTATTTGTATTCTTAAATTTTTGATTTCACACATTTTCATTATAATTATTTACTTTTATCCATATTCTTTATGTATGTAAATATGATTCGATATTTGAAAGTTTATGAGTTTTATAATTATTACCATATTTTTATATGGACTTATAGATAGGGAGTATTATTTGAATAAATTTCATTTTAAAAACTTTAACTCACAATAAATTTAAATTATGTTTTATATTTTCTATATTTTAAATTATAATAAGACATGATCGCTTCAATAGTTGCAATGTCGTTTTTATTTTCATCAAAAGAACTTGGAAATTTTTTGTTCAAATAAAAATTTTATTTTTTAATAGTATCAATATATTTATTATTTGCGTTAGCACCAATTCCAGTAAAATGAAATTTGTTGACATAACAGAATCTACAATTATCTAAGTATGTACTTCCTTTATCACGAGTCTTATAAATGCTATTATTTCAGTTTTAAAGTGGAATAATTTTTCGAACTATATAAAGATTTAGACGCTGGTATGAATACTGTATTTGTTACAGGATCATTTTTTAGTCATTTGTTTTAATGATTTTTTAATTATATAAAAGTACTATTTAAGTTTGCTTCAACGACTGATTTATATTTTAATTTGTTATATTAAAAATAATTGAATTTATATTAATAGATATGCATTATTTATAACACAGTCAAATTTGCGTATATATTAATTGTGTTTTTTATTAGTGCTTTTGTCTTATCATAATTATGTGATATATTAATTTTTGTAAACTTTGAATCCGGAATGTCATAATCAGAAGTATTTTATAACGTCCAAATACTCGTTTATTTTTAGAAAAAATAAGTATAAGCTGTTTTCATCTATTTCTCTGGATACTTCACTTATCAACATCATTTATTTTATCATAGTAAAATTTAGCAACAATATAAATTATAAAAAAATTATTATATAAAGTGATTTTTTGATATAATTCTTAAATTAATTTTAAGAGGTTTAAAAAATGAACATGGAAAAAATTTATGATTCTAAGTCTGTTGAAAAGAAATGGAGTAAATATTGGGTGGATAATAAAACTTTTTCAGCAAAAATTGATATAAATAGAAAACCGTTCACTATAGTTATTCCACCAGCAAATGTTACTGGTTCTTTGCATATGGGACATGCTTTAAATGCTACTTTGCAAGATATTATAATAAAATTTAAAAAATTACAAGGCTATAATACTTTATGGGTACCTGGAACCGATCATGGAGGCATTGCCACGCAAAATGTGGTGGAAAAGTTCCTCAAAAAAGAAGGAAAAACTAAATATGATTTGGGTCGTGAAAAATTTTTAAAAAAAATGTGGCAATGGAAAAATAAAACTGGTAATGCAATATTGGAACAACTTAAAATAATAGGTTGTAGTTTAGATTGGAACAGAGTTGCTTTTACGATGGATGAAAGTCGTTCTAAAGCTGTAAAAAAAGCTTTTATACAATTGTTCAATAAAGGTTTTATTTATAGAAGTAAAAGACTTGTAAATTGGTGTCCTAGGTGTTTAACAGCTTTGTCTGATATAGAAATTGAGTATGAAACTGAAAAGAGTAGTTTATGGTACATAAAATATCCTTTAAGAGACTCTAAAGATTATGTTGTTGTCGCCACGACACGACCTGAAACTATTCTTGGAGATACAGCGGTTGCTGTTAATCCTGACGATGATAGATACGTTAGTTTAGTTGGCCGAATTTTGAAACTTCCTTTAGTTAATAGAGAAATAAAAATAGTTTCGGATTATATTGTTGATAAATTTTTTGGTACTGGTGCAGTTAAAATTACACCTGCTCATGATGCAATTGATAATGAAATAGCTATGAGAAATAACCTTGAAATAATAGAAATAATAGATACTAATGGTAAGATGATAAATGTTTCTGCAAAGTATTGTGGACTTTCTGTTGAGGAAACAAGAAAAGAAATAGTTAAAGATTTGGAGGAATCTGGATTTTTAGTAAAAGTGCGAGATTATAATCACTCCGTGAGCAGATGTTATAGATGTTGTACTAAAATAGAGCCTTTGATGTCTGAGCAGTGGTTTTTGAAAGTAGAAGAGATGTCAAAAAAGACTATTGATGTGACTAACAATGCGAAAACAGTTTTTTATCCATGTTCATGGAAAAAGCCTTATATTTTGTGGCTTCAGAATTTAAGAGATTGGTGTATAAGTAGGCAAATATGGTGGGGACATAGAGTACCAGTTTACTATTGTTTAGATGAAGAAGGAAATAAAACGGGATGTAAACCTATTGCTTCATTTGATAAACCAGATGAATGTCCATATTGTAAAGGGAAAAATTTTATTCAAGATGATGATGTTTTAGATACATGGTTTTCTTCAGCTTTGTGGCCTCTAAGCGTTTTTGGATGGGGTGAAAAGGAAAATAATGAAGAGTTAAGGTATTTCTATCCTACATCAGTTTTATGTACAGGACATGAAATTATATATTTATGGGTTGCAAGAATGGTTCAATTTGGACTTGAATTTATGAATGATATTCCTTATAAAGATATTTTTATTCATGGTATAGTACGAGACAAACATGGCAAGAAAATGTCAAAATCTTTAGGTAATGTAGTGAATCCTTGTGATATTATTGAGAAGTACAGCGCGGATACGTTGAGATTTGTATTGGCTCAAATTGCTACACCAGGAAGAGATATGCAAGTTTCGGAAGAAGCTTTTTTAAGTGCTAGAAATCTTACAAACAAAGTATGGAATGCATCTAGATTTGTATTAATGCATCTAGAAAATATTGATAAAATTGACGATAATATTAACTCTGTTGATCTTGCCGATGATTGGATTATATCGGAATTTTATGATACTTTTGCAAAAGTTAAAATTGCTTATGATTCTTATGATATTGCTGTGGTGACTAGAGTTATTTATGATTTCTTTTGGACTAAATATTGCGATTGGTATATAGAATTTTCAAAAATACGTATAATGTCTAAAAATATGAATGAAAAAAAACAAGTTCTTTCAGTACTTGTATATATACTTAAATCTATTCTACAATTAATGTATCCAATAATGCCTTTTATAACTTCAGAAATTTGGCAAGTATTGAATAAAGATACAAAAATAATCGCTGAAAGTACATTGCCGGATAAAAAAGAATTAAAATGTAAAACTTCTGTTGAAAAGATGAAAAGTATTCAAGATATTATTGTAAGAATAAGAACTTTAAGAAGTGAAATGAATATTCCGCCAGGTATTCAAATAGGGATTTTGTTTAACATACTAAATGATGATAAAGAGAAAATTGTAAAAGAAAATCAACATTATATAAGAAAACTTGCCAAAATAAATTCAATTCAATTTGGTAAAAATCTTGTAAGACCTAAAGACTCTGCATTAACTGTTTCAAGTGATTTTGAGATATTTTTACCGTTAGTTGGGGTAATAGACGTTGAAAAAGCAAAAGCAAGACTTTTAAAAGAGATTACTCTTGCAAAGCAAGAAAAAGAAAGGACATCTTTAAAATTGCAGGATGAAGAATTTATCAAAAGAGCTCCAAAAATTGAAATAGAAAAAATTAAAATAAGATTTAATGAAGCAAATTTGAAAATTGCGAAAATAAATGAAAATTTGGATTTTTTTAGGTAAATAGAATTCTTAAAGGATTGTATAAGTATAAAGTATCTGGTATTTAAAAGAATAGATTTGTGTTTGAAGCTAATGCTGTAAAAGTTGCGAAAACGGCTAATTTTTTTAAAATAAAATATTGCCAATAGATTTAGAATTAGAAATTAATTTTAAAAAATATCTAAAGTATTTATTTAGAAAGATGTGCTAGGAAAGATACTCTTGTGCTGATAAAAATTCTTGTCGTTTTAAAAGGATGTCATGATCAAGTCATAATTTAAAAGGTTTACTTGTCCAAAGTTTCAATATTTGGTATAATAGATGTTAGGATTTGTAGGAATTAAAGTTTTGGGTGTAGTTCTTTTGGTTTCAGAATATAGAAAAAAGCTTTTTCAGAATTATGGGCTGAAACAAAAACCCAATTAATCATAGATCCGATATTTAATAGAATCGGGGAGTAGCGTAATTGGCTATCGCGCCTGCTTTGGGAGCAGGAGGTTGTGGGTTCAAGTCCCGCCTCCCCGAATTTTTATTTGAAGTGTCTTTGGTAAATGTGTCATAGGTTTGTTATGAAAGTTAATAGTGAAAGCTTTTTGGTTTTTATATAATTTTTTGTTGTGGTTTTAAATTGGATAAAAAATTGAATAATTTTACTGGTCAAAGAGGGAAGATAATTATTATTTCTGCGCCGTCTGGTGCGGGGAAGACTACGGTATGCAATGCCATTGTTAAGAATAATAAGAATATTGTACGTTCAATTTCATATACTACAAGACCTCCAAGGAAATGTGAAAGAAATGCTAGAGAATATTTTTTTATTAACGAATCTGACTTTGAAAAAATGATTAAGAAAAATAAATTTATTGAATGGGCTAAGGTACATGGTAATTATTACGGTACTTCAAAGGATTTTTTAAAAAGTGTTCTAAAAACTGATAAAAAAATTATTTTAGGAATAGATGTTCAGGGGGGAATAAATATAAAAAAGCGATATCCTAATTCTTGTATGATTTTTGTAATGACACCTAATTTGAAAATTTTAAAAGAAAGATTAACAATGAGAGGTAATAATTCTGAAAATGAAATAAAAATACGTTTAAAAAATGCAAGAGAAGAACTTAAACAAATTGTGCAGTATGAATATTTGATTATAAATAGAGATTTAGATACCGCCGTAAATGAAATAGAGATAGTTATAAAATCTTTAGCGTATAAGATAAATAATTAAAAATGTATGTTTGATTTATTCACATAAAGGAGCTAAAATGACTTTAGAAATGGAAAAACAATTAGAAGAAGTTATTTCATTATCTAAAATAGGAAGATATGATATAGTAAAGTTAGCTTTGGAATGGATTGCTGTAAGTAAAAGGAAAGAAGAATTTAAAAAACTTAATCAGGCTGATACTATAAACAAAGTTTTAGCTGATGTTGTAACAAATGTCATAACTTTTGAAAAGATTGGAGAAGCGCGTAAAAAAGTGGATAAACAAGAGTAAGAAATTAATCATTTCCACTAATAAATTATATACTGTTGTCAAACTGTATATGTTTTATAGCGGTGAAAATATATGTCTTTTGAGAATAAAAAAATTATTTTAGGTATCTGTGGTGGGATTGCAGCATATAAAAGTTGTGATATTATAAGACAATTTATTAAACTTAAAGCAAATGTTGAATGTATTTTAACAAAAAGTGGAGCTGAATTTATAACTCCGCTTACGTTGCAGACATTGTCAAGAAATAAGGTATATATTGATATGTTCACGCCATTCAATAAATGGGAAATAAATCATATGTCTCTTGCCCAAAAAGCTGATATTATTCTTGTTGCTCCAGCAACCGCGGACATAATTGCAAGGCTTGCATATGGAAGAGCTAATGACTTGCTTACATGTACGATTCTTGCTTCTACTGCAAATGTTTTAGTATGTCCTTCCATGAACTCAAATATGTTTAATCATAAAGCAACTCAAAATAATATTGCGGTTTTGAAAAGTTATGGTTATAAATTTATAATGCCTGAAGAAGGTGAACTTGCATGTCAAGAGCATGGTAATGGAAGACTTGCCAAAATTGACATTATTGTGTCCGCAGTAAAGGAATTTTTTAAATAATGTCAAAAAGACTTACATTTCTTATTTTGTCTGGTCCTACAAGAGAGTATATTGATCCGGTTAGATATATAAGTAATGAGTCGTCGGGAAAAATGGGAGTGGCTTTAGCTCAAGCTGTTTTAAAAAGAGGTCATAAAATTATCTTTATTTCTGGTCCTGCAGCTTTTTTGCCTAAAAACGTAAGATTGATTAAAATTGTAACAGCATTAGAAATGTTTAAGGAAGTAAAAGCTAATTTTAGAAAAGCTGATATTATTATAAGTGTCGCGGCTATTTCTGACTATAGACCATATAAAACTTATAAGCGTAAAATAAAAAAAGACAATTCGAAAATATTTTCAATAGAGTTTAAACAAAATCCTGATATTATCAAATATTGTGGAAAAAATAAAAGTAATCAAGTTGTTGTTGGATTTGCTCTTGAAACTGAAAATTTGATAAAAAATGCTAGTATTAAGTTGAAATCCAAAAATCTTGACTTAATTGTTTCTAATGGAACAAAATCTTTTGAATTAGATGTTATTAATGTTAATATAATAAGTGATAATAGTGTTATTGAAATAAAAGATAAAAAGAAAAATATTATTGCAAGAAGAATTATCAATGAAACTATACGAATATATAGAAATATTAAAACTTACAAAAACGACTCTTAAAGAATATGAAAATTGGGGCGAAATTGAAATTTATAAACTCGTTAATAAAAATGATAATTCAGTTACTGACATTTTACAAACAAGTAAACAACAATTTCCCTTTTCAGAAATATTAAATTCGAAAAAAAAATTAGATAAATTAAAAGAAGAAGTTCTTTCATGTAAAAAATGTTCTTTAGGAGAAACTCGTTTGAATGCTGTGTTTGGAACAGGAGCATTAGATGCTGGTTTGATGTTTGTTGGAGAAGGTCCAGGATATGACGAAGATCATAAAGGCGAACCGTTTATAGGAAGAGCAGGACAACTTTTAACAAAAATTATTGAAGCGATGGGGCGAACTAGAAAAAATGTATATATAGCAAATATTGTTAAATGTCATCCCATGATAGATTCTGCTGATCCACAAAAGCGTGCAAATGATAGACCACCTACATTTGAAGAAATGAAAATTTGTAGATTTTATTTGGATATGCAACTTGAAATTATTAAACCGAAAATAATTGTAGCATTAGGAGCATCTTCAACTAAAGGACTTTTAAATAATAAAGAACCTATAAGTAAAATAAGAGGTACAGTAAGAGAATATAATGGGATAAAACTTATGCCTACTTATCATCCTGCAGCTCTTTTGAGAAATCCAAATCTTAAAAAGTTAGTATGGGAAGATATGAAAAAGGTTATGTATTTTTTAGATACAGGTAAAATATGATAGTTTTAGAGGTAGCGATTCCTATTCCTTTAAATAAAACGTTTTATTACTTACCAAGTAAAAGTGTAGATCCTAAAGATATCGTAGGTAAAAGAGTTAAAGTTTCATTTGGCAAGAGAACTTTAGTCGGGTATGCTATTACTTGTCAAGACATTGACGATAATAATTCCTTTAAATTGAAATATATCTTAGATGTTCTAGACAATGTTTCTCTTATAACTCAAGAGGTTATAAAACTTTCTGAATATATTTCAAAGAATTATATTTGTTCTTTAGGTGAGTCTCTTGCATCAATAATCCCAGTTTCTATGAAGCCTCCTAAGCGATTTTTAAAAAATAAAGACATATTAAATAAAATAATACAAGAAAGGCATACTTTGAATACACAACAGACTAATGCGGTTAATTTAATAAATAAAGCTATTGATAAGAATAATTATGTTTTGTTTCTTTTACATGGTGTTACAGGTTCAGGTAAAACAGAAGTGTATATAAATATCATAGAAAATGCTCTAAAACATAGCAAAAGTGTTATAATGCTTATTCCTGAAATTTCACTTACACCACAATTTGTAAATATTATGACAAAAAGCTTTGGTTCGGATATTGGTATATGGCATAGTGGAGTGAGTAATATAGAAAAATATAATTTGTTTTTGAAGGCTAAAACTGGTAATATAAGAGTAATGATAGGAGCAAGATCAGCTATTTTTGTTCCATTTGAAAATCTAGGACTGATAATTATAGATGAGGAGCATGAATATACTTACAAGCAAGATCAAAAACCTTCTTATGATGCTAGAGAGATAGCAAAATGGCGCGCAAATTATCACAATGGAGTTGTAGTGTTATGTTCAGCTACACCTTCGCTTGAAACTTATAAAGATGCTCTTGATTGTAAGATAAGTTTGATAAAAATAAATGAACGTATAAATAATAAAGAATTGCCTGAAATGAAAATTGTGTCTTTAAAGAATAGAATATTTAAATCTAGTTTATTACTACCTGGTACAGTTGAGGCGATATCAAAAACGTTAACAAGAAAAGAGCAAATTGTCGTTTTTTTAAATAGAAGAGGTTATGCACCTGCAATTATGTGTAGAGAATGTGGAAGTGTTTATCAATGTTCTAGATGCTCTATTTCAATGATTTTTTATAAAAATCCAGATTTGTTGAAATGCCATTATTGTGGACAGATAAAGCGTTTACCAATAACATGTTCTGTATGTAAAAGTAAAAAAATAATGGTTTTTGGTACTGGTACACAAAAAATTGAAGCAGAATTGAAAAAACTTTTTCAAAATGTGAAGATATTTAGACTTGATGGTGACACTGTTTCCTCAAAAGGAAGTTATGAAAAAGTTTATAATGGAATAAAAAATGGAGAATATGATATACTTCTTGGTACACAGATGGTATCTAAGGGTTTTGATTTTCAAAAGGTAAGTTTGGTATGTATTATGGATGCCGACACTTCTCTGTATTTACCTGGATTTAGGTCTGTTGAGAAGACTTTTCAACTTATAACGCAGGTTGCGGGTCTCTGCGGCAGAGGAGATGTAAGAGGCAGCGTTATAGTTCAAACTAATCATTCTAATCACTACGTGATCAAATGTGCTAAAAATCACGATTTTGTATCGTTTTATAATATTGAAATAGAGCATAGAAAAAAAATGTTTTATCCACCTTATTGTAATTTAGCTAAAATTTCAATAAAAAATAAAATTGAAAAAACAGTTGATGAAGATTCTGTGACTCTCTTTTCTTTTATTGATAAAATAATTGAAAATTTCAACTTAAGATTAAAGCTTTTGGGACCGGTATCTGCTTATATTGCCAAGCTTGATAATGTTTATAGAAGATATATAATAGTTAAAGGCGAAAGGCAGAATATATTAAAACTTGCGGATTATTTAGATATGTTTAAACAATCTTGCGGAACCATCATAAATATTGAAATTGATCCTTTGAATTTAATTTAAATTTTGGGGTTAATGGGAGTATCACTTGATAGAATAAATTTTTATTGTTTATTATGTAAGAAAATAATAATTTAGTATGCTTTTGTTGTGTTTTATGTTTGAAAATTTGTTGCAATTAAAATCTTCATAAGATATATATGTAACTTATAAGGACGATAAAAATATGAAATACGGATTTGTGAAGGTTGCTGCAGTAACGCCTAATGTTGTAGTTGCAGATTCTTCTGCAAACACTATAGAAATAATAAAATTGATAAATCAGGCTAATAATTACGGCGTTGAAGTTTTGGTTTTTCCGGAATTGAGCGTAACGGGTTATACTTGTGGTGAATTATTTTTATCGAATGTTCTTAAACATTCTGTCAATAGCAGTCTTAATAAAATTTGTAAAGCAAGTATTGGCAAAAGATCTATTATTTTTTTGGGTTCTCCTATATGGTATGAAAGTAAGCTTTATTCTTGTGTTGTTGTTTTTCAAAATGGCAAAATTCTTGGCATTATTCCTAAGACTGCATTGCCGACATATTCTGAGTTTTATGAGCTTCGTTATTTTACATCTGGCAAAAATGTTTCAGGATTAATTAATTTGTGTGGACAAACTTCTCTTTTTAGTACTGATATACTTTTTTCAGCTAAGAATGATGATAATGTTAAAATTGCTGCTGAAATATGCGAGGATATGTTTATTGTTTATCCACCATCTAATCGACATGCACAAGCAGGTGCTACGATTATAGTAAATCTTTCTGCGTCTAATGAGCTTGTAGGTAAAAGTGACTATAGAAAAACTCTTATAAAATCGCAAAGTGGTCGTTTGTTATGTGGATATGTTTACGCCTCAGCCGGTAGTGATGAATCTGTAAGCGATATGATTTTTTCAGCTCACCGCATTATCGCTGAAAATGGAGAAATTATTTCTGAAAATAATCTTTTTGAAAAAGGTTTTACTATATCTGAGATAGATGCACAAAGACTTTCTTATGAGCGGCGTAGACTTAATGTTTTTGAAAATAATTCTCGAAAATATACAATAATAAAATTCGATTTTGATAAAACAAGTATAGATTTAACACGTCATATTTCGCAGTTTCCGTTTGTTCCTTATAATTTAGAATCAGTATCTGCAAGAGCGGAGCTTGTACTTCAGATGCAGTCGGTAGCACTTGCCAACAGATTGAAGCTTACAAAACTTGATGCTGTAATAGGGATTTCTGGTGGCCTTGATTCAACTCTTGCTCTTTTAGTTGTGATGAGAAGTTACAAAATTTTAGACTGGGACAAAAGAAATATTATAGCTGTTACTATGCCTGGTCCCGGAACGAGTAAACAAACTATGAAAAATGTGTTAAAACTTGCTAGTAATCTTGGTGTGAAAATTAGAAAGATCTCTATAAATGATGCGGTTGTGAATCATTTGGCTGATATTTCTCATAAAGGAACAAAAGATGTAACTTATGAAAATGCTCAAGCACGTGAACGGATGCAAATTTTAATGGATATAGCAAATGCAGAAAATGGTTTAGTTGTAGGTACTAGTGATTTATCTGAAAATGCTCTTGGTTGGTGTACTTATAATGGTGATCATATATCTATGTATGCTGTAAATTCGTCAATACCAAAAACACTTGTTAAATATTTAGTATCTTATGAGGCTAATAGAGTTATTAATTATAAAAATGTTTTAACAGATATTTTAAATACAGAAATTAGTCCTGAACTTATTCCTTCTCAAAATGGAAACATTACACAATTGACAGAAAATATAATAGGACCTTATGAACTTCACGATTTCTTTTTATATTATACTGTACGTTTTGGACAACAATTAGATAAGACACTTATGCTTGCAGAAAAGGCTTTTAAAGGTAAATATAATAAGGATGCTATAACAAAATATCTGAAAATATTTATAAAACGTTTTTTTGCAAATCAATTTAAACGTAATTGTATGCCTGATGGAATTAAAGTTGGAACAATTTCGCTTTCGCCACGTGGAGATTGGAGAATGGCAACAGAAAGTAGTGCTAAAGAGTGGCTCGAAAGCATAAAATAATTAATGGAAATATATATCTAATTGACAAGAATAAAATTTTTTGCTATCCTTTGCGGGCTGGTGGTTTGGACTATAATAATGTCTATAATTAATAATAAGTTTGTTAAAATTTAGAATCAAGGGCCCGTAGCTCAGTTGGTAGAGCACCTCACTTTTAATGAGGTTGTCGTGCGTTCGAGCCGCACCGGGCTCATTTTTGCTCCCATCGTCTAGGGGTCTAGGACACAGGATTTTCAATCCTGCGACACGAGTTCAAATCTCGTTGGGAGCATTTCATTTTAAAATATATTTGAAATGAGAGTTTGTAGGGTTATTTTATGGAAGGCAAAGTATGTCTACACTAGTTGTTTTAGGGACACAATGGGGAGATGAAGGTAAAGGGAAAATTGTTGATTATCTTGCAAAACAAGCGGATTATATCGTCCGTTATCAAGGTGGTAATAATGCAGGTCATACCCTAATTTACAAAGACAATCCTTTTGTGCTTCATTTAATACCTTCGGGTATATTGTTCCCTAAGAAGTATTGTTTAATTGCTAACGGAGCTGTGATTGATCCTAAAGCTTTAAAAGAAGAAATTGTTTTTTTAAGGAAGAAAAAGATATCAATTAAAGGACGGATTTTTATAAGTGAACAAGCTCATATAATACTTCCGTATCATAAGTTTATAGATAGTATTGTTGAAGAAAAAAATGTAAAAATAGGGACTACGGGTAAGGGCATAGGGCCATGTTACGCTGATAAAGTAAAAAGAATGGGAATAAGAGTAATAGATTATTTGGAAAAAAATGTATTTGTAAATCTTTTAGAAAGAAATTTACTTGAAAAAGCAGCTATTTTAGAGAAGAATGGAATAAATGTCAATAAACTTAAAAGAGAAATATTGAAGGATCATAAAAAATTTTCAGAATTTATAAGACCTTTTGTTGCAGATACTAGTTTCATGATTGAAAAAGCTGTAAATAAAAATAAAAAAATACTTTTTGAAAGTGCTCAAGGTACTTTACTAGATTTGGATTTTGGGACATATCCTTATGTAACTTCATCAAATCCGATAGCTGGTGGAGTGTGTACTGGAGTTGGTATTGGCCCTATGGAAATTAACAATATATTAGGCGTTGTAAAAGCTTATACAACAAGGGTTGGAGAAGGTCCTTTTGCAGTAGAGCTTTTTGATAAAATGGGAGAATTTTTAAGAGAAAAGGGTAAAGAATATGGTGCTACGACTGGAAGACCCCGCCGTTGTGGTTGGTTTGATGCGGTTGTTGTACGTTATAGCATTAGAGTGAATGGAATAAAACATTTAATTCTTACAAAACTTGACTGCATAGAAGGTATCGATACGATTAAAATATGTGTTGCATATAAATACAAGAATAAGTTATATAAAGAATTCCCTGCCTCGAGAACTATTCAAAAATATGCTAAGCCGGTTTATGAAGAAATAACTGGTTTTAAGGAAAAAATAAAAGGTATTACTGATTTTGATAAGTTACCTATTAATGCTCAAAAATATGTTAAACGATTGGGACAACTTGTTGGTATTCCTGTCAGTTTGATTTCCATTGGAAGGAAGCGAGAAGAGATGATAGAAGTTGTAAAAAATATAAAATGGTTTTAGTTGTATTGAACATTGTAGATAAAGGTGTCTTATTAGTACTTTTTTAAGTAAATTTTGTAAAAATAATTAAAAATTAGAAAATGAAAGTAAAACTCTTAAAGTTTACTCAAGAACCTGAAAAGATTTGTGCAATGGCTGCAAGGTTATGTTATAGTAATGCGGGTATAGATAAAATTGTTGAGGAATTTACAACGAGAAAAATTAAAAAGCTTCTTGCTAAAGTTATTTCTTCAGGGCATCATTCTGTTCTTGAACATGTTTCGTTTACTTTTGGCATAGAAGGTGTTTCTCGAGCTTTACTTACTCAGCTTACGAGGCATAGAATTGCTTCTTTTTCAGTACAGAGTCAAAGATATGTTAAATTTAAAAATGGGATAGATTTTGTAGTTCCGCAAACAATAAATAAGAATGTAAATCTTTTGAAAAAATATAATAATTTTTTAAAAAATTCAGAAAAGTTATATAAGGAATTTTTGGATTTTGGAATCTCTGCTGAAGATGCTAGATATGTTTTACCTAATGCTTGTGTGACAAAGATAGTAATAACAATGAATGCTAGAGAGTTAAGGCATTTTTTTTCATTAAGAAGTTGTAATAGATCGCAATGGGAAATAAGAGATATGACATGTCGTATGTTAAAGATAGTTAAGAAAAAAGCACCTTTATTATTTTCTGATGCTGGGCCTAGTTGTACTAGAAAAGCTTGCCACGAAACTTTCCCATGTGCAAAACCATGGAAAAAAAATAGCGTGGAGTGAAAAGTGCATGATATTTTTAATTTTTTGATAGATTTAGCTATTATTCTTTTGTTCGCGAAGATTTTTGGTGAAATTGCTTTAAAATTTGGACAAAGTGCAATAATAGGTGAACTTATAGCAGGTATTTTTATAGGTCCAAGCATTTTAGGACTTGTTCATGAAACTTCTATTTTGGCAAGTATATCCGAAATAGGTGCTATAATTTTGCTTTTTGAAGTAGGACTTTCAACCGATGTAAAAGAGTTTTTAAAAGTTGGTGGTTGGGCTGTAGTAGTAGCAATTGTAGGGGTTGTAGTTCCATATTTTTTAGGGTACTTGATATTTTTATATTTTGGTTTTTCAAATATGCAATCAATTTTTGCTGGTGCTGTGCTTACAGCAACGTCCGTAGGCATTACCGCAAGAGTTTTTATGGATTTAAAATGTCTTGAAACTAAAGAAGCCAAAATAGTTCTTGGTGCTGCGGTTGTAGATGACGTCATAGGTCTTGCGGTACTTGCTATTGTTTTAAAACTTATTCAAGGCGATAATGTTACGTTAGGAACGGTTCTTTTTATAAGCGGAATAGCAATAACATTTTTAATATTATCTATTGTTATAGGCATTCTTATAGTTCCTAAAGTTTTTAAAATTATCTCTAAAATGAAACAAGCTCATGTAATATTTATTATGGGTGTGATTGTTTGTTTTATTGTTTCTGCATTTTCGACTAAAGTAGGTCTTGCGCCTATAGTAGGTGCATTTATTGCTGGACTTATTCTATCAACAACAAAAGAAAGTGAAGAAATAAATATAGATATAAAGCCTGTTTATGCATTTTTTGTTCCTATATTTTTTGTTTTAATGGGTACTAATGTAGATATTAGTACGTTCAATCCTTTTGTTGTAGCAAATAAAGAAATTTTTGTATTAACAATAATTCTTTTTATTTTTGCTTTTGTTGGGAAAGTGGTTGCAGGTTTTGCTGTGTTGAAAAAAAATGTTAATAAGATTTTAATAGGTGTTTCAATGGTACCACGTGGAGAAGTAGGACTTATATTTGCAGATATTGGATTAAAAAATAATGTTTTTGGACTTAAAAATTATAGTTCGTTGGTTGCTGTAATAATGCTTACTACTTTTGTGACACCTGTAATATTAAAATATTTTATTAATAAAGCTAGAGAATGATTATATGATTAAAGGAAAAGTATTTTAGATTGTTGCTAATAGTTTTTTATGAAATTTATTTTGTAGTGTAGATAAATTTTTTAGTAACTGAGAAAATAATAAAAAGATCCATATAAATCAGTTAAATCAGTTAAATAAAATGAAATTGAATATATTGATGGTATAGTAAGTAGTATATAGTAGTTATGTGGAGTTGCGTCTGCTTATAATAAATACCGTTCCATAGTCTCATAATTTTTATTTTTAATAAGGTGTTTAACATTAGCTTAAAAAGTTTTGTGAGAAGGAATATTGAATTTTATTTGTTATAATTTTTAAGGAGTAAATAAATGGGTTTAAATTATAATAAATTTGAGAAAACTTGTAAGATTTTAGAAGAAAATGAATTTGATAAGTCAAAACTAATATCTATTTTACAAGGCGTGCAAGAAGAATATAAGTATTTGCCAGAAGATATTTTAGCTTTCATTGCTTCATCTTTAAATATGCCGCTATCGAAAGTTTATGGTGTTGTAACTTTTTTTTCTTTTTTCACATTGCAGCCAAAGGGGAAATATATTATTAAAATTTGTGATGGAACAGCTTGTCATGTAAAAAAATCAACAGGTCTTATAGATGCAATAAAAAAAAAATTAGGATTAAAAGATGACGAGATATTAACAAAAAACATGCTTTTTAGTATAGAAACTGTTGCCTGTTTAGGTGCCTGTGGACTTGCTCCAGTTATTGTTGTTGATGGTGTTGTTTATGGACAGGCGACTCCTAATGCTGTTGTCAGATTAATTGATAATGTATTAAAAGAAGAAAAGGAAAAATAATGATAAATTTAGAAAATATAGTGCAGACATTTAAAAAGGCTAATCAAAATATAACTAAAAGGATTATTGTTTGTGCGGGAACCGGGTGTGTAGCGAATGGTTCTCTGGAAGTTTTTAAAAGTTTTGTAAATATTGCAAAGGAAATGAATATAGATGTAAATATTGAGCTAAAGGGGGAAGAAAAAGGATATTTTCTCACGAAAAGTGGTTGTCAAGGTTTTTGTCAAAATGGACCGCTTGTTAATATTTTACCATCGGGAATACTTTATATAAAAGTTAAAACAGATGATGTAAAAGAAATTTTGGAAGAAAGTATATTGAGTGATATTCTTATAGATAGACTTTGTTACCATAATAAAGGTAAGTTATGTAAAGGACAATCAGAAATACCTTTTTATCAAAAGCAGTGCAGGATGGTTCTTAAACAATGTGGTGTTATAGATCCTGAGAATATTAAGGAGTATATTGCAAATGGTGGATATGTGGCAGCAAAAAAGGTATGTGGAGAAATGACAGATAAAGAAATATGTAATATGATTTTAATGTCTGGGTTAAGAGGTCGTGGAGGAGCTGGTTTTTTAACTGGGAAAAAATGGGATTTAGCTAGAAATCAAAAGGCTTCAAAAAAATACGTAATTTGTAACGGTGATGAGGGTGATCCTGGTGCGTTTATGGATAGAAGTGTTATGGAAGGCAATCCTCATAGTGTTATAGAGGGATTGATAATTGCATCTAAGGCTACTGGAGCAAATGAAGGATATATATATGTAAGAACAGAATATGATCTTGCTGTTAAAAGAATGAAAAAAGCTGTAAAAGATGCAATTGAAATAGGCCTTTTAGGTGAGAATATTTTTGGATTGAATCATAGTTTTACAATTAATGTTATGGAAGGGGCAGGTGCTTTTGTATGTGGAGAAGAGACTGCTTTAATAGCCTCTATTGAAGGAAAAAGAGGAATGCCTTCTCCTAAACCTCCGTTTCCTGCTCAAAGTGGATTATGGAAAAGTCCTACTACAATAAATAATGTTGAAACCCTTGCGACGATTCCTGTAATAGTAAATCGTGGAGTACAAGCCTTTAGACAAATTGGTACCGAATCTTCACCGGGAACAAAGACTTTTGCATTAACTGGTAATGTTTTAAATACAGGTCTTATTGAAGTTCCTTTAGGAACAACATTAAGACATATAGTTTTTGATATTGCTGGTGGTGTTACTGATGAAAATGGAGAAGTGTGGGAAGAAAATTTTAAATCAGTTCAAATTGGAGGTCCCTCAGGGGGTTGTTTAACTAGAGAACATCTTGATATTCCTTTAGATTTTGATTCCTTAAAAAAGGTTGGAGCAATGGTTGGTTCAGGAGGGCTTGTAGTGATGAGTAATAAAAATTGTATGGTGAATATGGCAAAATTTTTTATGCAATTTACTCAAAATGAATCTTGTGGGAAATGTGTTTTATGTAGAGAAGGAACTAAACAAATGCTTTTAATACTTATGGATATAACAAAGGGTAGTGCCAGTGAAGATTCTCTTTTTCTTTTAGAAGAGCTTGCTAAAGCTGTTGAAGTAGGTTCGTTATGTGGCTTGGGGAGAACTGCACCTAATCCGATACTTTCAACTTTAAGATATTTTAGGAATGAATATGATGCTCATATTAAAGAAAAGAAATGTCCAGCAGGTGAATGTGTAGATATTTTAAGTTACAAAATAACAGATAAATGTGTAAGGTGTGGTGTTTGTTTTGCAAAATGTCCAGTAAAGGCTATAAGTGTCGAACATAATCGTCATTATAAAATTAATTCTATAAAATGTATTAAATGTGATGTTTGTGTAGCATCTTGCAAGTTTAATGCTATTGAGAGGGATTAATATTATGGAGAAATATTTAACTATAAACAGTAAAAAAGTTTCTTTTAATAATGAAAAAAGTCTTTTAGAGGTTATAAGAAATGAAAATATAGAATTACATACTTTTTGTTATCATTCTGAACTAAGTGTTTATGGTTCATGTAGATTATGTTTAGTAGAAGTTGAAGACAGAGGAATAATATCTGCATGTTCTGTTCCACCGGAACCTGAAATGAACATAAAAACAAATACTGAACGAATAATAAAGATAAGAAAGATAATAATTGAACTTTTACTTGCAAATCATAATAGAGAATGTACGATTTGTGCAAAAAGTGAAAGTTGTAAGTTACAAACATTAGCAAGAAGACTTGGTATTAAAAAAATTAGGTTTAAGAATGTTTTGCAGAAATCATCAGAAGATGCGTCTACTTATGCTCTAGTGAGAGAACCTAGTAAATGTGTTCTTTGCGGTGATTGTGTAAGATTTTGTGATGAAATACAAGGTATAGGTGCTTTAGGCTTTGCGAATCGTGGTCCTAAATCTTTAGTTTGTGTAAGTTTTAATCGTGAATTAAATGATTCAGAATGTGTTTATTGTGGACAATGTGCAAGAGTATGCCCAACCGGTGCAATAATGCCAAAATATGAAGTAAATTATGTATGGAAAGTTTTGAGTGACAGTAAGAAAAAAGTTATAGTTGCAATAGCTCCTGCGGTACGGGCAGCTATAGGTGAACTTTTTGGATTAAGAAAATATAATGGAGACGAACTTGCGGGAAAAATTGTAACGTCTTTAAAGACTTTAGGTTTTGCAAAAGTTTTTGATATTTCATTTGCTGCTGATATGACTATAGTGGAAGAGACGAATGAGTTTTTAAAACGTATTGAAGTAAATGATAATATCCCAATGTTTACTTCGTGTTGTCCAGCATGGGTAAGATTTGTTGAGCAGTATTATCCTGATTTTATTAGTCATCTTTCTACTTGTCGTTCTCCTCAGGGTATGTATGGTTCAATTGTTAGAAGAATTATGCCTAGAGTTTTTGATATTCCAGATAGAGATTTAGTTGTTGTTTCAGTAATGCCATGTACAGCTAAAAAATACGAAGCAAGAAGACATGAACTTGCTAAAAATGGCATAAATGATATAGATTGTGTCCTAACAACTCAAGAACTTGCAATGATGATTGAAGAGGCTGGTATTTGTTTTGAAAAACTTGAATCTTGTGCATTTGATATGCCTTTAGGCTTTAAGACTGGTGGTGGTGTAATTTTCGGAAATTCTGGTGGTGTAACTGAAGCTATTTTAAGAAATATTATGAATACTAAATTTAAAAATTTAAATGAAGTTGAACAGTTTAGTTTTGTGCGTGGTGAAAGAGGTTTAAGAAAGTTTAAAATAAGTATTGGAGATAAAGAACTTAAAATAGCTATTGTATATGGATTAAATAACGCTAGGAAAATTTTAAAAAGTATTAAAGCCGGATCAAAGTACGATTTTGTGGAAGTTATGGCCTGTCCGGGAGGATGCGTTGGAGGAGCAGGACAACCTATATGTACTGATTTAATTGTGAGAAAAAAAAGAACTGAAACTTTATATGAAAATGATAAAGTTATGAATCTGCATAAATCTAGCGATAATCCATACGTCCAAAAATTGTATAAAAATTATATAGGTAAACCTGGTAATCTTAAAGCTCATGAGTATTTACATACAAATTATAGTTATAAAAAACGTTTTAAAGAAATTCTTAAAATTTCTGATTCTTTACAAGATGATAATATTAAAATAGATGTGTGTTTTGGCAATAATTGTATTAGTAGAGAGTCTAGAGAAATTTTAAGCCATATTGTCAATTTTGTAGAGAATGGAAAGTATAAAGATAGAGTAAATATAACATCCCATATTTGTTTAGAGCGATGTTTTAATGGGCCTAATATAAAAGTAAATGGAAAAATTATAGAGCGATGCAGTCTTAAGATGGTCGAGGATGCAATACGTGATGAATTTGATAGATTGAAAGATGAATGTTAATGTGAATATTTTTAAAAATAGGTATTTTGATGGATAGGATAATGGGAATAGATTATGGATTAAAAAGGATAGGTATTGCAATGACTGATATGTTGCAAATTACAGCATGTCCTTTTGATACTATTAAAAGTATGTCTTTTAAAAAAGATGCAGTAAGGCTTTTAGAAATTGCTCAAAAAAATGATTCATCAGTTATGGTTTTTGGTTTACCTATAAATATGAATGGTACAGAAGGTAAAATGACAAATATCGTTCATAAAGTTATAAAAGAGATTAGAACTATTTCAGATATAGAAGTCGCCACAGTAGATGAAAGGCTTACGACAGTTCAAGCAGAGAGGATGCTTATTGAGGAATATAATATTTCAAGAGATAAGCGAAAAAATCTTAAGGATCAGATTACAGCAGCTCTTATTTTGCAAATATATTGCTATACACTTATAAAATAGGAACAGTTATTTAAAAAATTGGATTTAGTTTATGCTCTATGTAAATATGTTAAAGATTTGTAAAGATAATGTTGTTATGATTAAATATAATTTAATGGAAGATGATTTTTGGATAAATCTTTTTTAGAACTACTTTCTTTGTGTGTGAGTTGTTGTGAAAAATAGTTTAAAAAATATATAGAATTTATAGAAAAATTAAAATACAATATATTATTAATATGTATTTACTAGATAATAGCAAATTTTGTTTTAGATTGAGGAATAAATTTTTATATTTTACTGATGATACATTATATATTGTATGAAATGATAAAAGTGTGAAGATTAGTTATATTTTAATTTTGCCGCTAAAAAGAGATAAACATAAGTGTGAATAGGAAGTTCGTCAATAAAACGGACGTGGATATGGTGAAATAATTCATATATCAGATTTTCAAGTTTGGAACGCAACATTTAATAATTTAAGATGATTTAGAATGTTAGTCAAAGTTGTTTTTTTACTTATCAATTCATTAATTCATTAGATCGTTTTAATATGTAATTTAAAAGAGTTATAATAAAAGCATTTTTTTAATAGGATAGAAATTTTCGAATATAAAATGATATGAAATTGTAAACAATAGTTTTAAGTAATATAGATATGCAATTAATTGTTTAATACAATTTCAGTTCTTGTTTCAGAAAATGATTGTGTGTCAGTGTCAAATGGGACCGTATGGAAAAATTGTTAACATGACTAGTCCGTTTAATAATTGTTGTGATTTCCTTGAAACATATTGAATCGAGTTGTTATCTCTGCGAGTGATTAAAATGTATGTTTTTACGTCAAAGACAGTAGTATAATTGTGAAAATATGAGATATACTTTATATGAAGTGTATACATTATAAAAATAGTAATTGAATAGCTGGTTTGTTGATATATTAAAAGTATAAAAAATGAAAATAATTTAAAACACAATAAAAAATTAATTAAGTTGTGCATTTTGTGAATTCCAAATTAAAAAAGGAATAGAAAAGTTGTGACTAAAAAAATAATAATTGAGTTATTAAAAACAATAATATTATTATTGGTTTTAGTTTTTATCATTAAAAGTGTTTTTTTATCAAATGAAAAAATTTTATTGAATGTTCAAAAAGGTGATAGTAGCTTTACAATAGCTTCGCATCTAAAAGAAAAAAATCTTATATTATCCAGAAAATTATTTATAATACTATCTAAAATTACTAATTTTCAAAATAAGCTTAAGATTGGAGTTTACAGTTTTTCAAAAAAAGACGGAATGTTTAAAATATTATGGAAATTAAAAACAGGGTCTAATAATATTTTGCAATTTACAATTCCAGAAGGTAGTAATATTAAGCAAATTGCGGATATTATTTCTAAGGTAATAAATATTGATAAAAAAAAATTTGTTCAAATTGCTACAGATAGGAATTTGGAGGGTTATTTGATGCCTGAAACATATTTTGTAAGTTTGGAAGTAAGTGAGGAACAACTCATTGAAATTATGAGGACTGAATTTGATAGAAAAATAACTCAAGATATGTATAAAAGAGCAGCAGAATTAAATATTTCGTTTGAAGATATAATAATAATGGCGTCAATTATTGAAAAAGAAGCTGCTAATAGTGAAGAAAGATCTATTGTAGCAGCGGTTTTTTATAATAGACTTAAGAAGAAAATAAAGTTGCAATCATGTGCGACTGTTTTGTATGCTATGGGAGTAAATAAAGTTAAGCTTACTGCAGAGGATGTGAAATTTGAATCGCTTTATAATACATATGTATATTATGGACTTCCCCCTGGGCCTATAAGTAATCCTGGAATAGAGTCAATAAAAGCGGCTTTATATCCAGCAAATACTGAGAATTTGTTTTTTGTTTCAAGCGGTAATGGAAAACATTTGTTTGCGAAGGATTTTAATGAACATACAAAAAATAAACAAAGATTGAAATTGAAAAGGCAAAAATAAAATTGATAAAGGAAAATTATGGAAAGTAGGAAAGTTTATTTGGACAATAGTGCTACGACTATTGTTAATCCTGAAGTTATAAAAGAGATGCACCCATATTTTGGTGATATATATGGGAATGCTTCAAGTTTTCATTATTTTGGCAGACAATCGAAGATAGCTATTGATAATGCTAGAATGAAAGTAGCATTATTGTTAAATGCGACTCCTGAAGAAATATTTTTTACAGGTTCTGGTACAGAATCTGATAATATAGCGATATTTGGCACTCTTAGAGCCTATGAAAAAAAGGGACATATAATTACAAGTAAAATTGAACACCATGCTGTTTTATATTCTTGCAAACATCTTGAAAAAGTAGGATATGAAGTGACTTATCTTGATGTTGATAAAAATGGAGTGATTCCAATTACGTGTTTAAGAAAATCTATAAGAGAGAATACATTACTTGTAAGTATAATGCATGCAAATAATGAAGTTGGAACGATCCAGCCTATAGGAGAAATTGCAACAGAATTAGAAAAAATAAATGAAAAAAGACAAAATAAAATTTATTTTCATACAGATGCTGTACAAACAGCTGGGAAACTTGATTTAGATGTTAAAAAACTTGGAGTGGATTTACTTACAATATCGGCGCATAAGTTTAATGGGCCTAAAGGCGTAGGAATTTTATACATTAAAAAAGGAACAAATATATCTTCTATAATGTATGGCGGTCATCATGAAAAAGGACTTAGACCTGGAACTGAAAATGTTGCTTATATTGTAGGTCTTGCAAAAGCATTTGAAATTTCAAATGTTAGAATGGAAGAGAGTAATAATCATGTTTTATTATTGAAAGAAAAGCTTAAAAATGGTATCCTTGATAAAGTACCTGAAGTAGTTGTAAATGGAAGTGGGAATAAAGCGGTATGCAACATTTTAAATGTGAGTTTTAAGTATATAGAAGGTGAATCATTGCTTCTTATGCTTGATATAAATGGTATAGCTGTTTCTACAGGATCTGCGTGTGCTTCTGGTTCTTTAGGAGCTTCGCATGTTTTATCTGCCATGGGTGTTGAGCCTGTTGCTGCTCAAGGTGCCATTCGTTTTTCTTTTGGACATTACAATACTTTGAAAGATGTTGATTATGTTCTTGAAGTTTTACCAAAAGTTGTAAATAATTTGCGTATAATGTCTCCTGTTTGGAATAAAAAATTTGAAAAGAATCATTAAGATAAATATAGTAAGATTTAGTGTAAATTGTTAATTTATCTTGGAGGAAAAGTGTACATTAATTTAAATTTTACATCAGACTGGCCAGCATATTTATTTATGGTGTTGTTTATTGTGTTTTTTGTGTATGTTATTATAAAAGGAAATACAAAAAGAGATGTATCATCAAATGATAAATTTAAAAACTTGTGATAGATGGAATTTAAAATTATATGAGAAAGGATTATATAATGAGCGATAAATTTTCTTTTGATATTGTTTCAGATGTAAATATGATGGAAGTTGACAATGCCGTTAATCAAGCACGGAAAGAACTTACCAATAGGTTTGATTTCAAAAACAGTAAGTCGTCGGTGGAGTTGTATAAAAATACTAAGAAGATAATTCTTATAGCTGATAATGAATATAAAATGAAGGCCTTAAAGGATATTTTGGAATCTCGTTTTGCTAAGAGAGGGGTTTCAATAAAATCTTTAAATTATGGAACGAAGGAAAATGCTTTTGAAGGATATATTAGACAAACAGCAGAAATTATTTCAGGACTTCCTTTAGATAAAGCTAGAGAACTTATAAAATTGATTAGAAATTCAAAAATAAAAGTGCAATCACAAATAGATGGTTCAAAAATAAAAGTTATTTCTTCTAAAAAAGATGATTTGCAAAAAATTATAGCTTATTTGAAACAGATTCCTTTTTCATTGCCATTGCAGTTTATCAACTATAGGTAAGTAAGGAAGTTAAAAATCTGTTAACAAGGCGATTAATAATTGATGAAAACGTAAAATTTTTAATATATGAATTTTTAGATTATAAAATTTTTTCGATTGAAAATGGCAATGATAATGAGGCAATGTTAAAAATTGATAATGAAAGAATTCATAAATTTTTAATATAGATTGGTCTAGTTTGTCATATTAGTTAATAAGGTGATGGAAGAAATGATATCAAAGTATTAGTTGTTTTGTATGAAAGTTAAAATGCCATATTTAAGTAAAACTAGAGGAATTGCCATTTTTTTCGATTGATTCTCAAGGAAGAGAATTTAAGCATTAGCATAAAGAGTATATAGTAATTCTTTAAAGTGTCATAAGTCTTTGGTTTTTATGTAAGTATTAAAAATATATTTGATAAAAAAACTTAAATAAAATCGATTTTAATATGTCCTATGCGATATTAAACAATTATATAATGGGATATTTAATTTTTACAAAAGAAGTAGATATGTGTTTTTTGTAAAATCTGATTTAAAAAAATCAGTATTTATTTAAATTATTCAATTGATGAACAATACAAAACTTTATGAGAATCTTGAAGTGAAAATGCTGTGAATTAGAGGTCTTCTCTGATTTAGCAGTAGCTAAGAAAGAAATCAAATCTTTGTGAAAAGATATAGGTAATGACTATAAAAAATAAAATCATAAACGTTATATCTGAAAAAATTGTTTTTCCAGGTCGTTCTCTTTGCAGATGTTCAGATGGGATCGCTTTGTTTGCGGAAGGAATTTTACCTGGCGAAAGAGGAAATGTATTTGTATTAAAGGATAAAAAGACGTTTAGAGAAGGAATACTTGAAAATATTACTTTAAGATCAAAGGAAAGAGTAAATCCAATATGTTTATCTTTTGGTTTTTGTGGTGGTTGTACTTTTCAGAATACTTCTTATGAAACACAGATAAAGTATAAACAAGAATATGTAGAAGAGATTTTAGGTTTTATAGGAATAAAAATTTCAAAAATACTTATAAGTCCTCAAATTTGGAATTATAGGAATAAAATGGAATTTAGTTTTTTTAACAGTGGTGGTATGGTAGAGTTAGGTCTTCATAAAAAAAATAGTTTCGACAAATATATTTCTGTTCCACCGTGTTTTATAGCGGATAAAGATTTTTTACAAATTGTAAAGATAGTAAAAGATTTTGTGAATAAAAATGATTTGTTTGCTTATAACAATAAGATTCATAAAGGTTTTTTTAGACATTTAGTTTTGCGTAAAGCTAAAAATAATAACCAATTCCTCGTAAATATAGTTACAAATGCGAACTGTAAATCTTTGTTTTTAAAATCTCTTGTAAAAGAGTTAAGTGAATGTACGCAAAGTATTTATTGTACATTGAATGGCCAAAAATCAGATGTTGTTTTATCTGAAAAATTAACTCTTATGAATGGCAAACCTTTTATTACGGAAAAACTTTGTGTTGGAAAAAGAGATTATTTTTTTAATATTTCGCCATTTTCCTTTTTTCAAACAAATTCAAAGGTAGCAGAAATTATGTATAACAAGATTTTAAATTTGTTAAATCTTTCAAAAAATGACACTTTACTTGATTTATATTGTGGTACTGGTACAATAGGTATTACAATGGCTTGTAATGTTAAAAAAGTTGTTGGTGTAGATCAGTATGCGATAGAAAATGCAAAAGAAAATTCTTTAATGAATAATGCTTTAAATGTGGAATTTTATACTTCTAGTGTTGAAAATTGGCTAAAGAAAACTGTCGTTGATTTTGATGTTATAATAGTAGATCCTCCGCGTAGTGGACTTACGCGAGGTGTTATTAATTTTTTGATGCTTTCAAAAGCTAAAAAGATATTGTACATTTCTTGTAATCCTTCTACGTTGGTTAGGGATTTGCAAATTATTGTTAAAAGTGGCAAATATAAAACTACCGAAATTATTCCTATTGATATGTTTCCTCAGACTTATCATATTGAGGTGATGGTGTTATTAGAAGCTTTGTAAATTTAAAGTAATCGAAGATTATATTTATTAAAATATAAAAAAACAGAGTAATTTTGTTAAATGTAAATGTGGCATGTTGAAATTTGTCTTATGTGAAAAGAGTTATAAATTTTAGAATTAAGAGAATCAAATTTAAAACTTGCTTATGAAACTGAAGTAGAGCAAAAAGAACGTTTAATCAGTTATTAAATATTAAGCGAAAATATTATATGATGTTGAAAAATTTTGATGATAAGGAAAATAATTTTGAAAAAGGTGTGAAAAGTGCTGTATAGTCAAATAGCATCAAAAGATATGGAAACTCCTGATTTTGTGATTAATGTTAAGCGAATACATAGTTTACGCTTGAATGGGAAACATGAATTTGGTGGGATCTCTACGTGGCATATTTCAAATTGTGAAATCCATCTTTTATAATAAGTTAAAATAAAGATAAGATATACGTTCTTTAAGCAGAAGTATTATGGATCAAGTTTTCAAAGCAAACAAACATTTTGGTCGATATGACATTAATGTTTTAATAATCTATTTTGGAATTTATTAAAATATATGTCAGACGAGAGATTTTGTGGTTATAATCTTAAAATAGAAATATAAGATTATGAAAAATCTTTTGCAAGAATATTTTTTTATAGTTAGTAGTTTAGTATATAAAAAATGGATTAATTTTGATTATTTAAAAAATGAATTTAGCAAAAATATTAATCAGGCATCCTTCTTTTTTTAAAGTTAGTATTTTTAGAAAAACTAAACATAATGATATTTTCTGACGTGGAATTTTCATATATCCTTATAATAAAATCTGATATTAACAAACATGTCGGTACTCGCATTGAGTTTAAAGTCAGATAATATAACTCTAAAACAACTATATAATTTTGTTTGAGTGACATGTGTCTTAGAGGTAGAGATTATTTATGGTTCTAAAAGAATATTAATGTTGATAGAGAAAAATAAAAAAAACATGAACTTACATTGATATCTCTTGCACTAAGAATAAAACAAAGTTATTTAAATGTTTTTGTTGGGATTGTTGATATAAAATTTCTCGGGAGTATCATTTAGAATTATTAGAGAATTTAAGCCTGTTGATCAAATAAACAATATTGTTGTAAATTTTGTGAAAAATAATAGATCTGTTAGCAGTAATTGGTTGTTTATTACTTTTTATTATGTAACTAACGTTCAATTTTATTAATGTATTATCTCTTCCAAATAGTTAGAACTATAATAGGACTTTTGAGTCTGTTATTAGTCGTTTTTGTATTTCTTTAGGTATAGACTAGTATTTTAGAATTTAGAATAGAGTATTTTTATTTGAAGTAAGGAATACTCTTTTATATTTATAAATTGTTTATATTATAAAATAGTCTGGATTAGTTTGTGCAGTTTGTTATTGAATTACCAACTTATTAATTGTTGAATATGCATTACTGGAGATAATTTATTTACAAAACCTGAGTTATGGATAAATTATTAAGTTGTAATGTATAAAATTTTATTCCTACTTCTGAAAAAAGTTCTTTAAAAGTAGAATCAGGATATTCAATATTCATAATGACTTTTTTTATTCCTGCATTTATTATCATTTTAGTACATAATACACAAGGAGAATGTGTACAATAAAGAACAGAACCTTTAATGCTGATACCGTGAAACCCACCTTGTATAATCGCATTTTGCTCAGCATGAATGGCTCGACATACTTCATGTTTTTGACCTGAAGGAATATTTAATTTGTTTCTTAAACAACCTAAAGATAAACAGTCCTCAACACTTGCTGGTGCCCCATTGTATCCAGTTGTTAAAATTCTTTTGTTTTTTACAATAACAGCTCCTATATGATGTCGTATACATGTTGCTCTTTCTGCAACTAGCCATGCAAGCTTCATAAAATATTCATCCCATAATGGACGAAAGTTTACAGTTTTATTTGGGTTCATTAGTAAATATTTAACCAAAAAATTGGCTTAGTGTCAAATTTGCTTTATTAGAAATTTAAATGTAAGTTGAGTTAAGATTTTTCATATTCTATTTTGTTAGTTTTAAATATTAATTTTTGCTGGTTTTTATTAATTAGTCAGTTAAAAAAAACGCAATTTAGTTATGAATTTTAACTCAATAATTATAATATCCTTAATCAATATAAATTATTGATTTTTCTATCAGAGTTTGTTAAAATTCTTACTTGAGATTAAATATGTTAGATATACAAGTTAATTTATTGCGCTGCTAGCTCAATTGGTAGAGCAAACGACTCTTAATCGTTAGGTTATAGGTTCAATTCCTATGCAGCGCATATTTTTGGGTAGGTATTATAAAATCGCTCGTATATGAAATTACTTGATGCACATAATGCGGGTGTGGCGGAATTGGCAGACGCGTATGGCTTAGGACCATATATCGTAAGGTGTGGGGGTTCAAGTCCCTTCGCCCGCATGTATTTTGTTCATTTAAGATTTTGTAAATTTTTTATAAAACTTGAATAAAGTGTCAGTGCTGATATTTTTTTGACATAATATTTAGGCGTTGATGAGAATTGGATAGGGGAATAGGAATGTCTCAAAAAAACAAGAGTGTAGACTTTAAATATTCAGTAGTTGATAAAAAAATATGCGCTGCAACCATTGATGTCAAGGTTTCGGATAATGTAGTGTCAAATGAACTTGAAATGATTTTTAGTCAAATATATCGACGTGCTAAAATTGATGGATTTAGGCAAGGCAAAGTGCCAATGGATATTGTGAGACAAAAATTTGCTCAAAAAGTTAGAAACGAGGTTATAGAGAATATAATAAAAGAAACAATTTTAAGTATTCTTGAAAGAGAAATTCTTAAATTAATCGGTGCTCCTATAGTTGAAAAAATTGATTATAAACTCGGGCAAGATTTAAAGTATCGTTTTACAGTGGAATTTCATCCGAAAGTTGAAGTGAAGGATTATAAAGGTATTCCTATAACTAGGAAAATTTATAAAATTACAGAACAAAGTTTAGATAAAAGCCTTGAAGCTTTAAAAGAAAGAAATGCCATACTTAAAGTTTCTAAGTCAGATAAAGTTACAGAGCAAAGTTTTGTATTAGTTGATTATTGTGCTTTTGATAGTAATGGCAAAATTATGCAAGGTATTTCAGAGAAAGGACATATGTTAGATATGAGAGGATCGGAGAATACTTTGAAGGGTTTTAGAAGTGCTTTAAAAGGAGCAAAAATAGGAGATGAAAAGGATATAATAGTTGAATATCCTACTGGTTATCAAAATAAAAATTTGGCGGGAAAAACAATAACTTTTAAAACAAATATTATTGAAATAAAGGAAAAAGAACTTCCAGAGCTTAATGATGACTTTGCAAAAGACATAGGATTTGAAACTCTTGAAAATTTGAAGACGAAAATAAATGAAATTCTAAACGATGAGGAAAATCTGCGTCAGAATATAGATATTGAAAAACAAATTGTTGATTATTTATTAGATAGAAACAAATTTGAAGTTCCTCAATCTTTAGTAGTTGAACAAAAAAAATCTTTGGTAAATCAAATGAAAGAATATATGCAGTCTAAAGGTATGACTGAAGAATACATTAAAAAGCAAGTTGAACTTGGAAATGAAAAGTTTAAAGAAGAAGCCGAAAAAAATATAAGATTTTTTTATATTTTAAACGCAATATGTATAAATGAGAATCTTAATGTGAGTGATGCTGATATTGAGATTGAAAAAAATAAAATGAAAACTGTAAATCGACGAATTGATAATGAAATTAATAAATATTTTGTGACAAATGAAAGAAGTATTATGACTTCTTTAAAAGAAAAGAAATTTTTTAAATTTTTGATTGAAAACGCAGAAATCACGATAGAAGAAAAAGATAGATTTTATAAGAAAAAATAAAATTTTATTATCATTTTTAAAATACTAATTTAATGGTTTGTAGAGAGTATTATTCATTTGACTTTTAGGGAGAGTATAATGCCTTCGTTAATACCCACAGTTATAGAAAGATGGAATCAAGGAGCAGCAGTAACTTATGATTTGTATTCGCGACTTTTAAAAGATAGAATTATATTTGTTGGTGGTTATGATGGAGCAATTGCTACTGATTCTGCGAATATTTTAATAGCACAATTATTGTACTTAGATTCTGAAGACTCAGAAAGGGATATAAGTTTATATATAAATTCGCCAGGTGGCATGGTTACGGCTGGGCTTGCTGTTTATGATACTATTCAGTTTATAAAAAGTCCAGTGACCACAATTTGTATTGGCATGGCTATGTCTTTTGGAGCTGTTTTACTTGCTGCTGGAACAAAAGGTAAAAGATATGCTTTGCCACATTCTCGGATTATGATACATCAACCTTTAATTTATGGTGGTTTGACTGGAACAGTTTCAGATATTGATATAGAAACGAAAGAATTAGTTTTAACTAGGCAAAAGCTTTCTGTTATACTTGCAGAACATACTGGGAAAGCATTAGAACAAGTGTTGAAAGACACTGAAAGAAATTATTATATGTCAGCTCAAGAAGCAAAAGAATATGGTCTTATAGATGAAGTAGTGGTAAACTTAAATAAATAGTTTAAAGGCAACTTAATGGAAAATAATTTTAATAATAGGCAACAATGCATGTTTTGTAGTAAGGGATATCCATATAAATTAGTTGGTGGAAATGGGTATTATATATGCGAGGAATGTGCTAAAAATTCAATTGAGCTTTTTAGTACATATAATAAAAAAGAATCTAATAAAACTGACTTTAGATTATTAAAACCAAGTGAAATAAAAAATATTTTAGATTCTTATGTTATAGGCCAAGAACACGCGAAAAAAACTTTGTCTGTAGCTGTATATAATCATTATAAGAGATTAGAAACTCTTGTTGATGCTTCAAATGACTATGTAGAACTTCAAAAATCAAATATTTTGTTAATAGGGTCGACTGGAACAGGAAAAACTCTTTTGGCTCAAACTTTGGCTAAAATTCTTAATGTACCTTTTGCTATTGCGGATGCTACTACTCTTACAGAAGCAGGGTATGTTGGTGAAGATGTTGAGAATATACTTTTAAGACTTATACAAAATGCAAATTTTGATATTAAAAATGCTGAAAGGGGTATAATTTATATTGACGAAATAGATAAAATTTCACGAAAGTCTGATACTCCTTCAATAACTAGAGATGTTTCCGGTGAAGGAGTTCAGCAATCTCTTCTAAAAATTCTTGAAGGCACAATTGCAAATGTACCTCCTCAGGGTGGAAGAAAACATCCTCAACAAGAATATTTGAAAATAAATACCACTAATATTCTTTTTGTATGTGGGGGAGCTTTCGACGGACTTGAGAAAATAATAGAAGCAAGATTATACAAAAAAGGTTTAGGTTTTATAACGGATGACTATTATAATAAAGAAAAATTTGAAAATACAGATTTATCTTTTTCTAAAGTTGAAAGTCATGATCTTATAAAATTTGGATTAATTCCTGAGTTTATAGGGAGAGTTCCTGTTATTTCTACGTTGAAACATTTATCGGTTACGGATCTAATTCATATTTTAACTGAACCTAAAAACGCTTTAATTAAGCAATATAAAAAAATGTTTAATCTTGAAAATGTTGAATTAGAATTTAAAAAATGTGCTTTAGAAAAAATAGCCGAAGAATCTTTGAGAAGAGGATCTGGAGCTAGAGGGTTGAGGTCTATTATAGAAAATCTTTTATTGGATGCTATGTTTAAAATCCCAAATGATCCTTCTATTGCTAAGTGTATAGTAACTGCTGAAACAGTGGGAGAAAGACAAAGACTTCAAGTAGTATATGAAACAAAGGAGATTGCATGAGCGACCTGGATAGATTTACAGAAAGCATAAAAATTCCTGATTCACTTCCACTTCTTCCGGTCAGGGATATTATTTTGTATCCTGCTATGGTTCTACCCCTTGCTGTTGGCAGAGATAAATCTATTAAAGCTTTAGAAGAATCTATGGCTACAAATAGACTTGTTTTTGTAGTTACACAGAAGAATATTCAAATAGAAGATCCTACACCTGATGATATTTATAGTATAGGAACAGTATGTGAAGTGCTTCAAATATTAAAGATGCCTGGTGGGACTTTAAAAACTCTTGTAGAAGGTATAAAAAGGGCACAATGGACAGATTTTAAATTAAATGATAAAGGGTATATTGAAGTTGGGGTTAAACTTTTTGATGAAAAAGTGGAAAAAACGCCCGAGTCAGAAGCAATTATGAGACGTGTGGTTTCGCTTTTTGAACAGTACGTTAAACTTAATCCAAGAATGCCTATAGAGATTTACATTTCTGTAAGCAGTATTGTAGAGCCTACAAGACTAGCGGATACTATAGCGTCTCATCTTGCGATAAAAAATAATGACAAACAATTAATTCTTGAGCTTATGAATCCTATTAAGCGTTTAGAAAAAATTATACAAATACTTAATTCGGAAATAGAAATATTAAATATAGAAAAACGTATTCAGAACAGAGTAAGAAATCAAATAGAAAAAACACAGAAAGAGTATTATCTTACAGAGCAGATGAAGGCTATTCAAAAAGAACTTAAGCAAAAAGATGATGTCCAAAAAGATGTTGAAGAGCTTAAGGAGAAATTAAAAAATACTAAAATACCTCAAGTTGCCAGAAATGCTGTGGAAAAGGAAGTAACTAGACTTGAAAAGATGATGCCGATGTCTCCAGAAGCCACTGTTATACGGACATATATTGAGTGGATTTTAGATTTGCCTTGGGAAAAATCAACAATTGATAATTTAGATTTAAAAAGAGCTAAAGAAATTTTGGATCAGGATCATTATGGTTTAGAAAAAGTTAAAGAAAGAATACTAGAGTATCTTGCTGTGTTGTCTAGAGTACAAAAAATTAGAGGTCCTATTCTTTGTTTTATAGGCCCCCCGGGTGTAGGTAAAACTTCTATCGCTAAATCTGTTGCAAGGAGTCTTGGAAGAAATTTTGTAAGAATCTCTATGGGTGGTGTTAAAGATGAAGGAGAAATACGAGGACATAGACGCACTTATATAGGTTCAATGCCTGGTAAAATTATACAATCTATAAAAAAAGCTGGTTCCAATAATCCAGTATTTATTTTGGATGAAATAGATAAGATAGGTTCTGATTGGCGCGGAGATCCTTCAGCTGCTCTCCTAGAGGTTTTAGATCCAGAACAGAATTATGCTTTTGGGGATCATTATCTTGATATTGATTTTGATTTATCTAACGTTATGTTTATAACTACGGCAAATACACTAAATAGTATTCCTAACACCTTACGAGATAGATTAGAGCTTATAAGATTTTCGAGCTACACAAATGTTGAAAAGAGTCATATAGCACAAAATTTTATTATTCCAAGACAATTAAAAGAACATGGATTGACTGCTGAAGAACTTGTTTTTACTGATTGTACAATAGATGCTGTTATTGAAAATTACACTCATGAAGCTGGTGTTCGTAATTTAACTAGGGAAATTGCCAATCTTTGTAGAAAAGTTGCAAAAGAATTAGAATTGAATAAAAAATTAAAGTCTATAAAGATTGATTCTCAAGATTTAAACAAGTATTTAGGTATAGCTTACTACGAAAGAGAAAAAATTGCCGAAAATGATATAGGAGTGGCAACTGGCCTTGCATGGACAGAAGTTGGAGGAGAAACTCTTACTATAGAGGTGAATAAAATGAAAGGTAAGGGTGCTTTAGTTCTTACAGGTAAACTTGGTGATGTTATGAAGGAGTCGGCCCAAGCAGCTTTGACATATGTACGTTCATCATCAAAAAAATTTGCTATTGATGAAGATATGTTTTCAAATACTGATTTTCATATTCATGTCCCCGAAGGAGCGGTTCCCAAGGACGGTCCAAGTGCAGGAATTGCTTTAGCAACAGCATTAGCGTCTGTTTGTATGAACAAACCTGTAAAAAAGAAAATTGCTATGACTGGTGAAGTTACTTTACGAGGAAGGATTTTAGCTATAGGTGGACTTAAAGAAAAAGTTTTGGCAGCTTATAGAGAAGGGATAAATACTGTATTATTTCCTGAGAATAATAAGAAAGATTTGATTGATATTCCAGAAGATATAAGAAATAAAATTACAATGATCCCTGTCTTACATATGGATAATGTCATTTCTTTGGCGATAGACCAACTTCCACGAAAGAAAAATAAAAATATTAACAGTAAAAAGAATGGATAAGATAGAAAATAGTAAAAATTATATCTTAACTCCAGGTCCAACTCCAATTCCACCTGAAGTTGCTGTTAAAGCCTCTTTACCTATAATTCATCATAGGTCAAGAGAGTTTGTTACGATTTACAAAGATGTTACAGAAGGATTAAGCTATATTTTTCAAACAAAGAGAGAAGTTTATATTTTAACTGCTTCTGGTACTGGTGCTATGGAGACAGCCGTTGTCAATCTCTTAAGTCCTGAAGATGAAATTATAGTTGCAAGTTGTGGAAAATTTGGTGATAGATGGATAAAAATAGCGAAAAAATATGGCATAAAGGTTATTTCTGTTTCAGTTGAATGGGGGAAGGTTATAAAACCGGACGATATAAAAAAATCTCTTAAATTAAATCCTAATGTTAAAGCGGTTTATACTACATTTGTAGAAACATCAACAGGTGTTGCTAATGATATTAAGGCTATTGGGGAAATAGTTTCAAAAACAGATACGATTCTAGTTGTAGATGCGATATCTGGTCTTGTAGGACAAGAGTTTAGAACAGATGAGTGGAAAATTGATGTGGTAATTGCTAGTTCTCAAAAAGGATTTATGATTGCGCCTGGACTTGCTTTTATAACATTAAGTGATAAAGCTTGGAAATTCGTGGAAACTTCAAAAATACCTAAATTTTATTTTGATCTTAAAAAATATAGAAAATTTTATATGATGAAAGAAACACCTTTTACGGCTCCTGTAAGTCTTATTATCACTCTTCAAGAGTCAATAAAACTTATTAAAAAAAGAGGTTTAGAAAAAATGTGGGATAATTATAAGTTTCTTGCAAGAGTATCAAGGTGTGCTATGAAAGCACTAGGATTATCTATTTTTAGCGAAGTTCCTTGTGAAGTTGTTACAGCTGCTTTAGTTCCTCTTAAAATAGGAGATAAAATAATCAAAATTTTAAAAGAAAGATATGGAATATCTATAGCTGGAGGACAAGAACATTTGAAAGGAAAAATTATAAGATTGGCACATATGGGTTACATAGATATAACTGATTTATTGTTAGGTTTTGCGTGCCTTGAGGTAGCGTTAATTGAACTTGGTGTAAGAATTGAAAAGGGACAATCCATAATTGCTATAGAAAAGGAATTAATGACTGAATGCAATAATTATTAGGGAGGATTGTAAAAGAAGAGATAATAATTTCAAGCTTTGGTTCTAAGATTTTTTATTTTATCGCTATAAAATAATCTCTTATTTCGCTATGGAATGTATTCCAATTGACATCTATTTTTATTATATTTATTTCTAAAACCAATTTGAACACTTAAAAAACTAAAAATTATTGTGTTTGCTATATAAATTGTTGATTTATCAACCTAAAAATCGTATATCAAATGGTAGTGCTTGTTAAGATAAACGATGATAAGCATTTGGATAGTTACGTCTTTTGCGGATTTAGCGTTCCAGAGACTCTAAAAAAGCCATTGTTGCATTTCCTCCTTATTTAATGCTCTGTAGGTTTTTTTTATCAAAAATGATTTTATTGCATGTGATGGACAATAAGATATACATCGCAGACATAATTGACATTTTTGACTGCTAAAAATAGGATAGTTATTATTTTTAAGTGTAATATTTTTAACGGGGCATATCTTAATGCACAAATGGCATTTTGCGCATTTATTTTTAATTATGTTAAACTTGATGATCTTTTGAAACAATTTCCACTTCCATTTATTTGTTATGAAATTTGATATTACAAAGCAAAATTTAAAAAAGAAATTTATTTTATCTGTTTTTAGTGTTCCTTTAATTAATTTATTTGTAAATATTTCAATTTTTTTATAAGTTTTTTCTCTTTTGGTTATATTTTCATCTTCTTTTTGTACAGCAATAAAATTATTAGGCATTAAGAATTCATCGGTTCCAATTAGTGAATAACCTTTATTCTTAAGAATGTTTCCGAAATTTGCGGCTGCTTTTAAAGAATAATTGCCCATAGTTGTAAATATAAAAATTTTAGTGTCAAAAGTTTGAGGTAAATTATATATAAACTCTTTTACAATTGGAAAAGTGTTCCAACACACTACTGGAAAGCCTATTCCTATAGTATTTAATAAATTTATTTTGTGAGGATCAGTTTTTGTAATATCATTAATATTAACAGTGTAGTCATTATGTTTAAGCGTTGCTTCAATTTTTTTTGCTGCAAGATATGTGTTGCCTGTACCTGTAAAATAATAAATATCAATTATTTTCAATGTTTTTATTCTTCCTTTCTTTTTTTTGTTTTTCAAGATAAATTGTTAGTATTGCAATATCTGATGGTTTAATTGCATGTATTTTGGAAGCTTGTCCTATCGTTTGAGGACATACTTTCATCAGTCTTTGTTTAGTTTCAGCACAAAGAGATTTAATTTTGCTATAGTCGAAATTTTCTGGAATTTTACGATCTTCATTTTTTTTAATTTTATTTGCTATTTTATTTTGTATTTCAATGTATCCTTCATATTTTTTGTGAATACAAACTTCTTCTTTGGCTTTTTCGATCGACCATGGATGTAGATCTTTATCTGTAGGTAGATTTTCAATGTTCTTTTTATATATATATTTTATAGTTTTTTTGTATAGTTCAAATTTTTTATATAGTTTATCTGATATTAGTCCTATAGAATGTCCAATATCCATAAGCCTTAAATCTGTGTTGTCGTTTCTTATTGAAAGTCTATATTCTGCTCTGGATGTAAACATTCTATAAGGTTCATCTACTCCTTTTGTTGTGATGTCGTCTATAAGTATTCCTATATAAGCTTCATTTCTTTTAAGTATAAGTGGGTCTTTCCCTAAAATTTTTAAACTTGCGTTTATTCCAGCTATAAATCCTTGAGAAGCTGCTTCTTCATAACCTGTCGTTCCATTTATTTGACCACCTAAAAATAGGTTCTCAACTGTTTTTGTTTCTAATGTTTCCTTTATTTGTAAAGGATTTGAATAATCATATTCAATAGCATATCCATATCTTATAACTTTTGCATTTTCAAGTCCAACTATTGAGTTTATCATTTTCTGTTGTAAGTTAAAAGGTAGTCCTGTGTAAAGACCGTTTAGATAAACTTCATTTGTATTGTATCCTTCAGGCTCTACAAATATGTGGTGACTTGTTTTTTCAGGGTAGCGTTTTATTTTTTCCTCTATAGCTGGACAATATCTTGGACTTTTACTGTTTACTTTTCCTATATTTATGGAAGAAAGAGTTAGATTATCTCTAACTATTTTGTGTGTTGTTGAATTCGTGTAAGTTAACCAGCATGAAAGTTGTTTTAAGTTTTTACGCCAAGATTCTATATCTGTGAAATGAGAGAAAGGATTTGGTTTTGCATCTCCAGACTGTTCCTGCATTTTTGAGTAATCTATTGAAAGTTTATTGATTCTTGGAGTAGTGGTTGTTTTAAATCTTCCAAGTACTAATCCGCAATCTTCAGTAAGTGATTTAGAAAGATGTGAAGAAGCTCTTTCGTTAAATCTTCCTCCTTCAAAGTATATTTTTCCAAGATAAATAGTACCTTTTAAAAATGTTCCAGTGGTTACTATAATGGCATCTGTCTCTATTATTTCACCTGTTAGTATTTTTATACCATAAATTTTACTATTTTTTACTATTAGTGATGTGGCTTCAGATTGTAATATTTCAAGATTTTGTTGATTTTGCAAATATTTTGACATTAAAACCGAATATAATTCTTTATCACATTGAGCTCTTGGAGACCATACTGCTGGCCCTCTTGAGCTGTTTAATATTTTAAATTGAATCCCAGCTTTGTCCGTTATTAAGCCCATCATCCCGCCCATGGCGTCTATTTCTCTGACCATTTGTCCTTTTGCTATTCCGCCAATAGCTGGATTGCAAGGCATTCTTGCTATAGAGTCAACATTTAAAGTAATTATAAGTGTTTTTAAACCCATCTTTGCACAGACTAAAGCGGCTTCACAGCCTGCATGTCCAGCACCTATAACTATTATTTTATAATTTCTTTTCATCTTTAATTCCATTTATATTATTTATATTCAAGAGATTTTATCTTTTTGTATTTTAAAAAGCAATAAGTTGTGATTTACATTGCTGTGATAAATCATTATTAAGAATTTATAATTTTTATTGAAATTTGCAACAATCTTTTTAGTTAAATTTTTTATGTTTGTATTTCTATATTGTTAGCTTTATAAAATATCTATAGAATTTATATAATTTTGTGCTAGCTTATTATTTTTATCAGAGTATTGATAAATAATAATTACTTGCCAAAGAATGTTGTGTTTTTTTATAAGTTGTTCTTTAATAGCATATTTTTTTCTGTTTTTCTCAAAAGTTCCTTCAATTAATATGGCTTTATTTTGTTTAATTTTATTATTTGTTAATTTGTATTTAAAATTATAATTTTTGAAAAATTTTATAATTGCATCTGCTCCACTTTTAAGATTTACTGGATTAATGTATTTAGCGTATACAATAGAATATTCAATGTTTTTATGTTTTGTTTTATAAAAAGATATTTCAGAGATTTTTTTATTTAAAAGATATTTTAAGATTTTTTTGTTTTGAGATTCATTTTTTAGTGCCGGAGATATAACCTTAATATGAGCATCATTAAGATTTTGTAGAACAAAAATATTTTTAGAAATTGCTGTTTTATTTAAATTAATAAGAAATATAGAACAAGCAAATATCAAAATTATTACTGTAATTATTATGCTTTCATTCTTATGCATGTAATGATTCCTTATATTTTGTATAATAAATAAACAGACA
Organism: Endomicrobium sp.; assembly: GCA_031262585.1. Lineage (GTDB taxonomy): Bacteria > Elusimicrobiota > Endomicrobiia > Endomicrobiales > Endomicrobiaceae > Endomicrobiellum. The sequence goes on along the minus strand of JAISHK010000001.1, from coordinate 109,814 downwards.
TCTAATATACAACAAAAATTAGATAAATACAAAGGTAAAGAAATGGAATTTTTTAATAATATAAAAAAACAATATAGTGCTGAGGGTGGTTATAAAGAATTTTTAAGTATTGCATTTCCTTTAGTTGTTTCTACCGGCATTGGTGCTATTCAGCTTTTTATAGATAGAATTTTTCTTTCCATGTATTCTCAGATTTCTTTTGCAGCAGCTACTCCTGCTGGAATTTCTAATTGGGCACTGGAATGTTTCTTTTTTGGAACTCTTTCATATATAAATGTCTTTGTGGCGCAGTATTATGGGAAAAAGGAATTGCGTACAATAGGGACTGCAGTTTGGCAAAGTGTTTACTTGTCAATATTTGCAGCTCTTATAATTCTTTGTGTTTCTTTTTTTTCTGAATTATTTTTTATGAATATTGGACATCCAGAAATCATTGCTAGAGAAGAGGTTATATTTTTTAGAATATTGTGCTACGGGGCATTTCCCAATATTGTAATTGCTACATTATCAGGATTTTATTCAGGCAGAGGAAAGACAAGAGTAGTTTTTTTAACAAGTACTTTTGGTGTTGTGTTGAATATTGCTTTAGATTTTTGTCTAATTTTTGGAAATTTTGGATTTCCTCAAATGGGCATTTCAGGTGCTGCGTGGGCAACTAATATAGCCTTAACTGTTGTGGCTATAGTTTACATTATTTTAATTATTTCAAAAAAGAATAATGACATTTATAATACACGAAATATGAAGATAGATTTTTTGTTTATGAAAAGATTACTGTGTTATGGCTTGCCAAACGGTGCAGAATTTTTTTTTGATATGATGGGATTTAGTATTTTTATGCTTATTATTGGCAATCTTGGTAGTGCTGAGCTTACTGCTAGTAATATAGTTGCGACTATAGGTCATATATTTATCATGCCTATTGTGGGATTTGGTACAACAATATCAATAATGGTTGGCAATTATTTAGGAAAAAATCAGTTGTCATTTGCTCAGAGAAGCGTGAAATCTTCAATTCATGTGGTATATACTTATATTATAATTGTTGTTCTTATTTTAATCTTGTTCCCAAATCAACTAATTTATCCTTTTTCAGGACAAGCCAAAATTATTTTAGTTGAACAAATAAAGCCAATGATTGTAAATCTTCTAATGATATTGGCAGTGTATTTGGTATTTGATGCAGGTAATATAATTTTTGCGTCAGCTATTAAAGGAGCCGGTGATACAATGTTTGTTATGAAAAGACTTTTAATTTTTTCTATATTTCTTGTAATAATACCGACGTATCTTAATATCATAATTTTTAAAAAAAGCGTATATGTAGCTTGGTGTTTTTTATTGTTTTCTGTTGTAGCTCTTGCTAGAAGTTTTTACTTTAGATATAGATCTAATAAATGGAAAAAAATGCGTGTTATAGAAATGGATATCAGTAATGATTAGAGTCATTAAAACAATTTTAACAATTAAAAAATAATATAATAAAAAATATGTTAATTAAAAAAATACAATATGTATCTTTTTAAGAGATTTAAGAAAAAAATTAAAAATTTTAGACATTATAAGTTTTGATATTTTTAAGAGAATTGAGTGTTTTTTTTGCAGAACATTTATAGAAAAGAATAAAAATGTTTTTTAGTGATTGTAGTGCAAATTATGACTGTTTTTAGTATAGAAGGAATTGCGCAATATATAATCTGCCATGATAACAATTCTTGGATCAAATTTTACAAGTGATTTATTTTGGTAAAAAAAAGATTTTTAATAAGCAACAAAATTCTTTTGGTAATTTATAGTGCTTCTTGCTCAGTTGTTTTAAAGAATCAAAATAGTGAAATATTATAATCATAAAAGTATTGGGAAAAGTTAGATGTAGTAGTGAGAGATAATAATGTTTTGAGACTGTTAGTTGATTTTTGTGGATTAGCAATTGAATGGAACAATTTATCTATGGTGGTTACAGAATTATACAATGAATTCTTACAACATGTAATTTTGGGTATTTTAATGACTATAGTTGGTTTAGCATTGTGAAAAACAAATTTAAAATACTTGACAGCACAATGTTAAATCATTTAAAGTAGAAAATTTACACAAATTAAAAATGTTAAATTTAGTTATGTGTCGAATTTTGAAATTATTCACAGAATTAATTTAGAAATTAAAAGGTATGAAGAACTTTTAGCGTTAGACGGTGCTAGTATTGCTCTAATCTATATAAATTGCAATTCATGAAAGATTAGTAAGGTAAATCATTTTTCTTTAGTGACACTTGTCGGTATTTTGGTTAAGTTTTTTGAAAATATAAAATCATAAATTTGTTATGTGGCCAATAAATTTTATAAAAAGAGAATATTGAGATGAAGAGACTGTTATTATTACTATTATTTATAGAAGTATCTAAATATTTTAGGAATATCGAATGAAATGAGATACAAAAGAAGAATGCGTTTGTATCGGATTTTTTTAAAAAAATAGTTTAATTTAGATATATGAGCAGGCGGACGTGAAACAGTTATTTGGGATCAGAGAATGAATACTTTCAAGTTTTAAAATAGTAATCGTTTTAATTCCTAATTTTAAGGATACGTCTTTGCGAAAAATTGATGAAAAAAAGCTAATGATTTAGGTGAAAAAACAATAAAATTTAGTAAAGAATCATAGGCATTTTTTGTTTTTATATCAGATGATTTCATTTACTTTTAACAAATTAAATTTTAATAAGGAAAAATTTTGTAAGTTTTTAATAAGTTTTGAAAAATAGAAAAAAATATCAATATGGATGAAAGGTATTCAAAGCCTTTTGCGTTGATAATTATGATGTCGAATGTTGGAACAAGTTTCAATAAGTATGTTATTTTTGGTAAATTGTTGTATTGAATATTGACCGTTTGCGTTATATGGATTGAAAATGAATAATATTCTGAATGCGATAGCGTCGTATTTATTTTAATTAGAATGTTTGTATATTTGATATTGCAATTACTAGTTTTTAATCTATATCATATAGAAAATATAAATATAATACATATTATATAGTTTTTTCTAGTGTAAATAAAACGATACAAAATGTTTTAGAAATTTTGTTTAAAAGGTATTTAAGTTTATATTCTATAGAATATTATAGTTCCAGCAGATGAATTATACAATAATTAGGATGTACTTTTGTTATGTTAAATTTTCCAAAGATTAATAAATTATATATATGTAGTAATAGAAATATAAAAAAATCGCACGTCATGAGTACAATAGATGTGTATGATGTACTTAATAGTAAAAAATTATATCAATAGGATGTTTTGGTTATGAATTTGGAAAAATTAAGATAAGACAATAGGAAAAAATAGACTAAGTTTGTTAAAGAAAAATTCTGTTTTATGATTGAAATCATTAGGATATAGTTAGTTAGTATATCATGTGCTGGAAGTATGTTGCTGTTGTCTGATTAGTATGATAGTCTTGTCGTCAGTGATGTAAAAAATTTTCATTTTGATGAGGTAGATAAGATACAAGAAATCATAGATATGTTGTGCAGTATTTAAATAAAGCAAAATTTGTGGTATTTATGTAAGTTAAATTCTATTTTATCTTTATTTTTAAAATGTAATACAAGAATAATATAAAAAAGTTCAAAAATTTTTCTAAGTGATTAAAGTTGTTAAAAGAGAAAAAATACTGAATTTTGTAGAGTATACTAGAATTTATAAGATTTAAAGAGACTTAAAGGTTTTAATAGTTAGTTTATATTTGTTAAATTTATAAAATTAAAAAGTGTATGGTTTAAAAGAGGTAATACAGTATATGATAATAATACCAGCAATTTATATAAGACAAGGTAACTCTGTAAAATTAAAACAGGGGAAAATAGAAACAGAGATAATTTATTCTACAGAGCCTGTATTTATTGCAAAGCTTTGGAAGGCAAAAGGAGCTCAACGTATACATGTTGTAGATTTAGATGGTGCCTTTGGTGGAACGAATCTGAACATGGGAATCATTAAAAATATATGTTCCCAAGTTGACATACCAGTGGAAGTTGGTGGTGGAATAAGGAGTATGAATAAGATAAAAGAAGTATTTGATTTGGGAGCTACTTATGTAGTTTTAGGTACAGTTGCTGTCTATAATCCGAAAATTGTAAGACAAGCAATAGATAAATATGGTTCTGAAAAGATTATAGTTTCTGTTGATGCAAAGGATGGCAAAGTTGCAATAGATGGTTGGAAAGATGTAACGCATATTGATTTTTGGAAACTTGTAAACAATATTAAAAATATAGGGATTAAAGAGATTTTGTATACGGATATATCAAGAGATGGAATGTTTACTGGTCCTGATTTTGCAGGAATAAAAAAAATATCTGAAAGTGGTATAAAGATAATTGTCTCAGGAGGTGTTAAAACTGTTAATGATTTAATTGAGCTTAAAAAATATGAAAAAAGTGGCGTTATTGCAACTATAGTAGGAAGTGCGTTATATGCTGATGAATTTAAACTTGAGGATGCAATAAGAATGTTAGAAGATAAATAATTAATTTATTCTATTTTTGTTTAGCAAATAAATGATTATTTGGTGTGTAGTTTTAATTTTAAATTTTTGGGAGATAAATGATGACAGAAAATATAGTAGAAAATAATAATGAAGCATCAAAAAAAAAAGGTCTTCCAGCAGGAATTTGGACGAAGTGTAAACAGTGTGAACAGATTCTTCTACAAAAAGACTTTGAAGAAAATTTTATGGTTTGTCCAAAGTGTGGATATTATACAAGACTTAGTCCTCATGAAAGAATTGCGTTTACAGTGGATAAAAATAGTTTTAAAGAATTTAATGCCAATCTTTTTCCAACTGATTTTTTAAATTTTCCTGGATATATGGATAAAATAAAAAAATCTAAGCAAATGGATATTAATGAAGCTGTTGTTACTGGAGACGCTAAAATTGGTGGATATGATGTTGTAATAGTAGTTATGAATTTCTTCTTTATGGGTGGAAGTATGGGTTCTGTTGTTGGCGAAAAAATAGTAAGAGCTATAGAGAGAACGATTAAAAAAAAATGTTCTTTAATTATTGTATCATCTTCTGGTGGAGCGAGGATGCAGGAAGGAATAATATCTCTTATGCAGATGGGCAAAACTAGTGCGGCTCTTGCAAAGCTATCTAATAATGGTCTTGCATATATTTCAGTTTTGACTGATCCTACTACGGGTGGTGTAGCTGCAAGTTATGCAATGCTTGGCGATGTAAATATTGCAGAGCCTAAAGCTTTGATAGGTTTTGCAGGTCCAAGAGTTATTGAGCAAACGATTAAGCAACAGCTTCCTAAAGGATTTCAACTTGCTGAATTTTTAGAAAAACATGGGATGGTTGATATTGTTGTTGAAAGGAAAAATATAAAGGATATTATTACTAAATTTTTAGTATTTTTTTCCAAAAAATGAATTTTTTTAAAATATTGAATGAGTATGAAGACATGAAGTATACTCTTTTAAGAATAGAGAAATTTTTAAAAAGAGTTGGAAATCTTCAAAATAAAGTGAAGGCAATACACATATCAGGTACTAATGGTAAAGGTTCAACGGCAACTTTTATATCTGAAATTTTAAAAGTAAGAGGATATAAAACAGCATTATATACGTCTCCACATTTAGTTAGTATTAATGAAAGAATAAAAATTAATAGCAAAAAGATATCGTTGAAAGTTTTTGATAATTTATTCAAAAAATATTTGCGAATGGCTGTAAAATGTGAACTTTCTTATTTTGAATATTTGACAGGTCTTGCTTTTATATATTTTGTAGAGCAAAAAGTAGATATTGCTGTTATTGAAGTAGGACTTGGTGGACGTTTTGATGCAACTAACATTATAAATGATCCATTGGTTTGTGTAGTAACTTCTATTGCAAAAGAACATCAAGAAATATTAGGTAATACCATTGCTAAAATAGCTTTTGAAAAGGCCGAAATAATTAAAAAAAATGTTGATGTTGTTTGTGGAAAATTACCGAGAAGTGCTATTGATATTATAAAAAATAAGTCTAATAATTTGTATTTATATAATAAAAATTTTAAGATTATAAACAATAGAGTAAATATATTAAGTCAAAAATTTGATTATATAAGCGATAATATGAAATTGAAAGATGTTGAAATAAAACTTTTAGGCAATCATCAACTTATAAATGCATCAATTGCTATTTGTATAGCTGATATTTTAAATAAAAAAGGATATTGTTTAACTGAATTTGATATAAAAAGAGGTTTAAAAGTTTCTGTTTTGCCTGCTCGTTTTGATGTAAGAAACGTTACTATTAATAATAAAAAATTTAAATTAATTTTAGATGGTGCGCATAATATTCAAAGTTTAAACGTGTTTATTGATACTTTTAAACAATTCGGGTTTGCAAATATCAACAAAATTTTTATTTTTGCGGTTATGAATGATAAGAAGTATAAGTCTATGATAAAAAAGATAGTTCCATTTGTGAAAAAAGTAATATTACCAAAAATAAGCAATAATAGAGCTGTAAGTCCTAAGCTTTTGGAGAAGGAGTTTTTAAAATATATTTCTAAAAGTAAAATTCATATTGTGGATTCTGTGATGGACGCATGTAATATAATAGATGACGGAGAAACGGTAGTGTCGATAGGTTCTTTCTATCTTGCCGGTGAAATTTTGAAAATTATATAACTATATGCGTTATTGTTAAAAGGTTTATATGTGTAGAGATGACTTTAATGAGTACAAATAGGATATATAAATGCCTAAACCTATTGTTGTGTTGGATTAAATAGTAGAAACTGCTTTAAAACTTGAGGGTTATTATTATAAAATAAGAAGCATAAGAGTGGATATGGAATGATGTTGACTTATGTAGAAGATTTTATATTTTTATCAAATTTGCTGAATTGGAAAAATGTTTATATAAGGAAAATATTGAAAAAACTAAAGAGTAAAAATATATGTTGACGATGGCACAAATATCGTTTCAATAAAAGCTGATAATGACCTTATTTTTAATAAAGTATTTTATAGTTGTAAGCAAAGTATAAATGTGGAAACAAAGGGTGTTATAAAGGTGTTTGTAGACACAAAATATTTATTGGAGTATACTGTTAACTGTTGGAATGGGCTATAAAGTTATATAATATTAGGGAGATTAATGAGAAAATTAATAATAAAGAAAACTATAATGTTGGGTTTTGTATTTTTATTTCCATTTTCTGTATTAGCTTCTGAAATTGATATAGCTGCTGACGTTATAGAATATGTTGAAAATAGTGGTAGACTTAGTGCTAGAGGGCATGTTGTTATAAGTATGAAAGATAAAAAAATTTATGCTGATTCTATTGATTTTGATGTAAAAACAAATGTTATGAATGCATTTGGTGGAGTTAAAGTTGAGGAAACAAAAAGTCCAGTTTATGCTGATAGTATTACATATTGCTACGATACTAAAGTAAGTAATCTTAAAAATGTTTTTGCTTATTCGTCCAATAAAGCGTTTATACGTTTAGAATCTATGACTGGAATTAATAAATATACTTTTAAAATACATAACATAAAACTTTCAACTTGCGATTTAAATGAACCTCATTTTTATTTTAAGTCAAATCACGGTAAGCTTATATTAAATAAACAAATAATCGTTTATAACGCTGTTTTTTATATTGGGAAAATTCCAATATTTTATCTTCCTGTAGTTACAAAATCTTTAAAAAGTGAAAAAGGATTCGGTTCAAATTTGAAAATAAAAGTTAATCCTGGGAAAGAATTTGATGCTTTTTCATTGAAAACTGCAGTTTTATGTTCTTTAAGTGAAAGTTTTGATGGTAAATTTGTATATAATTATTTTAGCGAAAAAGGCAATGGGTTTGGTACGAAGATAAAGTACAAAACTGCTAATGTTATAGGAAATTTTTATGTTTATACAATTAAAGATAAGGTAGAAAGCACTAGAAACTGGACAGTACGATCTAATTATTTTCATAGAATAAAAGAAGCATTGACTGTAAGGACTAAAGGTAAATTTGTTGGCAGTAGAATGTTTAATAGTTATTATGATCAAATTAATTTGAAAGGAAGTTTAAATCGTTTAAAATCTTATTTATCTTTAACAAGGCAATTCTCAAGAGTTAATTTGTCGTGCGACTTTGAATATAATTCAAATTATGACAGCCTGGAATCAAAATGTAAAATACCTTTTATAAATTCGCCCAAAATTTCATTAGATTTTTATCAAAGAAATCTTTTCTGGGGAATAATTCATAAACCGTATTTTGAATATAGTTATAAGTATGCAGAACATAGTAAAAATAACTATTTTTATAAAAATAAAACTTTATTTACATACATGTTAACAAAATGTTTTAAAGTATGGTGGATGTCATTAACACCAAGTTTTGAAATAACCGAGAACTGGAATGATAGAGATGATAATGGATATCTTGATTATTATTTTTTTACGCAGTATGGACCTGGTTTAAAAACAAAATGTAGAGTAACAAGTTGGATGGATTGGAATATTGATTACAATATTAAAGCAAGAACTAAAAAGAATAGTATCTATGTTTTTGATAATTTAGCAGATGATTATGGAATAGAGAAACATGGTTTTAATTTGAGTAATAATATGTATATAGGTGATAGAATAACGACTAGAAATTCTATAAGTTATAATTTTTTACAAAATAGGGCAAGCACGTCTGAGATTCAAAAATGGTCTCCTCTTATTACTGAATTTACATATTCTAAGTATTTTGCGACTTTTATAATAAAGGAAGGACAGTTTATTAATCCATTTAGATTTAATTCTCTTCAATTTTATGTAAATGTTGGGATGTTAGAAAAATCTTATTTGAACTTTGGTATTTTTTATCAAAGATATGACGATGTTGCGATGTTTTATAAAAATCGAGAAATTGATAATATTTTTGGATTTGGAGTATGGCTTAGTTCTAAATGGCGATTAGATTGCAATATAAAAACTACAACTGATTTTAACAATATCATAATGAAAATAAAAGAACAAGAGATAAAACTCTACAGGGATTTACATTGTTATAATTTAGGAATAAGTTTTAAAAAAATAGAAAATCAAAACTATTTAATTTATTGTAAATTTGATATGAAGACAAATATGTCTTTTAGTAAAACTGAACAAAGTTTAGTTTATGAAGATACTGGAGAAAATTTTTATTCACGGAGCTACTAATTATTAAAATTTACTATTTCTTAAAGAATACAATTATAATTAGTGGAGAGGTGTCCGAGTTGGTTTAAGGAGTTAGTCTCGAAAACTAATATACGGGGAACCGTATCGAGGGTTCGAATCCCTCCCTCTCCGTTTGCTAGTTTTTGTTTTATATTTTTAAGATTCAAAAGGAAATATCATTAATGATAAATGATTATGATGAGATAATATAGCAATATTGGCATACTGTATAGAAGATGATTATGTCTAATTGTTTCTATCTATCTTTTTTATGTGAGGTCACCATAATACAAGATGATGCAATAATGAAAAAATGTGTCGGTTTAGTAAATTTGTCATTTTCTCAAAGAATTAGTTATATTGATAAAAAATTAATTTTATTGTTAAAATATTAAAAATTGTTGGCGTTTATTTGTAAATTTTAATTTATTAATTTAACATTTCTAAAGTTAAGAATTATTTTTCTTGATACTAAGTTTTTTTATTTAACCCTTTTAAAGCTTCTTTTGTGTAAACACATCTAGGATTCCATAACAACCAATTGTCTACTTTATTGTCATAACAAGCTTGTATTTGTGCTCTTACTTCGTTTTTACTATATTTATATCCTAAGCTAAAATCTTGTAGCCATGGACGTAATTTTTTGCTTGATATTCTTTTTAAAGCTCCTTCAATAGCATAATAAACAACTTTATATGGTTCTTTGTTAGGTTCTGCAATGCCATAGTTCCATTTTTCATAATGCGAAGGGTAAATCATAGGACTTACATAATCAACCCATTCGGCCATTTCAATTATTTTTTGTCCTATTCCCATATCGTCTGCTGCTGTAGTTGTTAACCCAAAGACGTCTATTGATATTTTGGCACCTTTAGGTTTGAGTCGGCGATTTGCTTCTTTTAAAAAGTTTACTAAAGTATTTGAGGCTTCAATCTTAGAATGAGCTTTACTATATCTACAATTACTTGTGTTCCCATCAGATGGAAAGCGTGTATAATCAAACTGTATTTCATCAAAACCTATATCTACAGCTTTTTCGGCTATCTGTAAATTGTAATCCCATGCATCTTTGTTATAAGGATCAAGCCATGCAATATTTTTTTTATCGGTCCATATGCTTCCATCAGGGTTTTTAATAGCGAGATCATTTTTTTTTCTTGATATCATATTATCTTTAAAAACTGCTATTCTTGCTATAATATAAATACCGTTTTCTTTTAAAAGTGAAATGTATTGTTCAATATCTTGTATAGCTGGTACATATGCATTGTTTTCATTTACAATTTTTATATTGTTAATATAAACTTCTCCTTCGTATTCTTTTATGTCTATTACTGCAGTATTTAATTCAGTATTATTAAAAAGATTCATTATAATTTTTCTTTGTTTCTTAGAACCACTTGCCCATGCGGAAAGATGAATACCTCTTATGTGTTTATGCATAAATTTATTTCTTGGTTTTATATTTGTTAAAACTGTTATTGCTACAATATCTGCAAGGTTTTGATCTTTCTGATGTTGCCGTAGTGTTGTAATTTTAGAATTTGCAACAGAGCTTGCACAACTTGGAATAAGAAAGAGTAAAAAAAATAATATAATATTAAAAATATCAGATTTTTGTTTTTTCATAATATGGCAATTTTACATGATATGAACAAAATTTGTCAATTAATGGTATAATTGAATTGTTGTGAAAAAAATTATTTATTTTTTATTGTTTTTGGTTTTAAATTTAATATCTTTTAGTTATGTTGAATCTTTTGATATGACTAAAAAGTACGTGGTTTTTTTTGCTGAAGTTTCTAATATTCCAGATGATGTTGCTTATAAAATTTTATTTTCAAAATGTTTTTGTATGACAGTTCCTTTAAAGTCTGCAGATGAAATTCCTAAGAATTTAGATGAACTCATTTCTTGTGGTAAAATAGAACCATCTCTTTCTTTTAGTCCGGAGCCTGTTTTGTCTATTTTAGTTATGCTTTCAAATTTTAGTTCTTCAAAAAATAAGAAAAAAGATATTTTTAATGAATATATTTTAAGTAATTTAAACAGTTATAAAAGAAATGTGAATAAAACAGATAGTGGCATATTTTTAAATTTTGCATCTTTATCACGTGATGTAATATGTTGTTTGGTAAATTTAGGTGTACCATGGATTAATATAGATAATTTTGAAGAAACTACTTGCGGAATCTATAATATCTACGGAATTGCAGCTTTTTCATTATATAAGAATTTTCCTTATAATCAAGTAGATATTGTAAAATGGCTTGAATCAAAGAAACATCAATTTATTATTCCAATAATGCTTAAAAAGAAACATTTACAAAACATAAAATTTATGGAGTATTTAATAAATATTTTCGATAATAATGTTCACATAAAACCTGCAACACCTCTATATGTGTCTAAACTTTTTAAAGAAGAGTTGCCGATATTGAAAAAAAAGACTTTTAAACAATTTGAAGTAGAACCGTTAATAAGAAAAAAATTATGCAAAGTTGCGGATTTAATTAATAATTATTCACATTCAATTAATTCTGATTTAAGAAAATATGCTTATATTAACGCTAAAACAGAGCTTATTTATTTGTGTAGTTATGATCTTTTAAAAGATATTAATTCTGGTAAAGAAAGTGCAAAGAGAATGTTCGATATTGCTTATAAAAATATTTATCGCCTCTTGAGTTTGGTAGAAAGCGAAACAAAGAATGATAGTGATATTTTAGTATCGGATATAAAAAACTTTGATTTGCCAAATATTGTTGAAATTATTCCTGATGGAATTTTAATATCAAATAATGGTATACTTAATTTTGTACGAATTGTGTCTAAAGAAGAAAATATAAGAGTAAGTTTTTCTTTTGTAAATGGGAAATGGGATGACAATATTTCTTTCATAGATTTTTATATAGATTTAAACCATATTGAAGGAGCAGGTTCAACATTGCTTTTGCCTGGTATTGATGGATATTTGACTTCAGATTCAGGTTGGGAATATGCTTTAAGAATATATAAAAATAAAGCGGTTCTATATAAGTATTCTTTAGAAAAGGCTTCAGTTGTTTCCAATTTAATCGTACATAAAGATTCTGTTTCAATACCATATAAATATGTTAGAGGAACGCCGGCTAATTGGGGATTTCAAGCTATAGTTGTTTCTGATGAAAATGGACAAAAAAAAATAATTGATTTTTTGAATCAAAGTAAAAAAAGTAAAGAATATACTCTTTCTATGAAACCTTTTCAAATATCCGCAGTTAGGAAACATTGAACATGTTCTTAAATTATTGTTTATTATTCTAAACACGATTGTGTTTTTCTTTTAAAATTTATTTTATCTTTTCCAGTTAGTATAGTATTTGGGTGTTGCTTTATTTTTAAATAATTAAAAAATTTACCATTTAGTTTTATTCTAAAGTCTAAATGTGGACCTGTTGCCAGTCCAGTCATACCTACATATCCAATAATTTGGCCTTGTTTTACCTTAATACCTTTTTTTATTTTTTTGCCGTATTTAGACAAATGTCCGTAATATGTTTCATATCCATTTGAATGTTTTATGATTACTAATTTACCAAAATTGCCATTGTAATTAGCGTTTATTACTGTCCCATCTCCAACAGCTGATACTGGTGTTCCAAGTGGAGCAGCGTAATCTATACCTAAATGTGGCCTTGTATATTTTAATATAGGATGGAATCTTTGAGTTGTAAAATGAGAGCTTATTCTTGTAAATTGTAAAGGTGCTTTCAAAAAAGCACTTTTTACAGATTTTCCTTTTTCGTCAAAATAGTCTCTGAATCCATTATGTGTTTTAAAATAAAAAGCATTGTATGTTTTTAAGTGAGTTTTATATTGAGCTGCAATAATACGAGTGGTAAGTTGTTTATTTGTTTTATTTGCATTTTTTGTTTTATATATAACACTAAAAGTATCACCACTTTTTGTATCCGTTAGAAAATCTATCTGCCATGCAAATATGTCCATAAAAGAACCAATAATGTTTGTAGGTATATTTTGAGAAGCCATTGCTGTCCATAAAGTTGATGAGATAATTCCTTCTTTTTTATATTTGTTTTTAGTTGTTTCTAATTCTTTTGTTTCAGTTTTGATTGTGTTATCAGAGAATTTAGTTATGGAGTAGTATAAGTGACCTGAAGGATAATAAAAAAAATTTGTCCATTCACCAGTTTTATTATCATATAATATTTCATAAAAGTCACCAGGAACACAATAATTTATATTAATTATTTTTTTTAGTTCTTTAATAATGTTATCAGCGTCTTTTTGAGGAAGTTTTGTTTTGTTTAAAGTTAGTAGGAAAATATCTCCTTGATTTATAGTGATTTTTTCCATTTCAAGTGGTTTTTCTTGAAATGGTTCGATGTCTTTGCAACAAGTTTTTTTTATAACAATAGTATTTAATAAGATGAATGTTATAAGAATAATGAAAATAATAAAGTATATAAATGTTTTTTTTTCTAGATTTTTTTTCATAATGAGACGTATTTTACCAGATTCTAATTTTTTATGTCAAACTCTTTAAAAGTAACACTGGGAAATTAATATATTAAGAAAGCAATTAAAAGCTTAGTATAAAATTAATATAATTTAAATAAATTGGCATAGGTTTAAAATTATAAGTACTTAAATGTTTTTATTTACAAAGAATTGTAAATGTTAATATTTATAGTTATTTTAAAGAGTATGTGACCATATTTTAAAGAAGTTTCATGTTTAGGACTTTTAATTGATATATTTATTCTGTTTATGCACATCGCGCGATTAAACTTTATATATGCGAAAGTGGCTAAGTGGTAGCGTGTGGTGATATATTTTAAATATTTTGCTTAATTAATTCAGTAATATATAATAAACATTAAAATTGAAAGAATAATATAATAATTAGAAATAATAAATGCTAAAGGCATCTGCAAGATGTTGTTAACTTTTTTATAGAAGGTTTTATAGTAAGGTGTAAATGCAATTATTTTGTATATAGACTAGTATTTTGACAATATTAAAATATTTTTTGTAAAATTAAATTTTCAGAAATATGGACTGGACTAAGATGTTTGTTTTTCGTTTAGTAAAGGATATTTAAAAGAGGTAATTGCGATTATTGTGTCATCATTATGATATTGTAGATTTAAATGAAAAAGCAAAATTCAAAAGCTATCTCTGTTTGATATATAGATTTAGAAGAAAATATTGAAAGGTATTTTGATGTACATCTCATTATGTAAAAAATTTTGAAAAGTTTCTAAAAGAGAGATTTAGTTAATGATGATTTTTAAATGTAACAAGTATCGAGTTCTTGCAATCAAAAAGTGAAGAATTTATATAAATCTAGCTAGTTGGTATTTTGTATTATGTGTTTGTGTTAAAAGTTGATGCTTCAGATTGTTTATGTAAAAGATAGCAAGGAAATTGTGCTACTTGCTAAAAAACTGGCAGTATTGCAATTGAAATTCTTCTATTTCGATAGAATCTTTAAGAGGTATTAGTTTAAAAATGAAATTATATTTTAAAAATTAATATATTTTTATTCTAAACTTGCAAAAAGTGGTTTTAATAATAGATTTATTTTTAGTAATAAGTGTAATTTTAATAGGTTGGCTTGGTTGGTTTACAGGTTTCACTAGAGCTTTTTTTGCTGCGTTTGCTGGTTTTATGTCTGTTTTTGCAGCATCCAAATATCCATATCAAGAAGGTTTGAATTTTTATATTGTATTTTTGATAACTGCGTTGTTTATTATTATATTAGGTGTTTTTACTTTAAGAGTAATAAATTTTTTTTATCTTAATATCTTGGATAAATTTGGAGGAATGGTATTAAGTGTTTTTATTTGGCTTGTAATAAGTGTAAATATAATAATTCCGACAATAACTGGGGTTCGCGTATTATGTGATTCAAAATATAAGATTCACTCTTATATTTCTAATATAATGCAATCAAAAATTTCGATATTTAAAAATTATATTTCAGAATTAGTTGTAGGAAAAACGAGAATGCGGCAAAGAGAAATTATTTTTTGTAAAAAGGGAAAAAACAAATGGTAGATATAAGGGTGAGATTTGCTCCATCTCCAACAGGAGATTTGCATATTGGCGGAGTCCGTACAGCTTTATTTAATTGGCTTTTTGCTAAAAATAAAAATGGAAAGTTTATTTTAAGGATTGAAAATACTGATGAATTGCGATCAACAGAAGCATCTACGAATGTTATTTTAGATATTATGAACTGGCTTAAACTTAATTGGGATGAAGGTCCTGGTAATGAATTATCTAAATATGCTCCTTATTATCAAATGGAACGTAGGGATAAGGGAATATATCAAACTTATGTAGATAAGCTTATAAATAGTGGTTTTGCATATCGTTGTTACTGTAGTATAAAAGAAGTTGATGAAATGAGAAAAAATGCTCAAAATAATAAACTTTCACCTAGATATGATGGTAGATGTAAAAATCTTACACTTATCCAAATAAAGCAAAAAGAAGCAGAAGGTAAAAAAGCTGTTATAAGATTTAAAATGTCAAATGTAGGTATTACAGTTTTAAATGATCTTATAAGAGGTAGAGTGGAGTTTGACAATTCCTTGCTTGGTGATTTTGTTATTATGAAATCAAATGGTACACCTACATATAATTTTGCGTGTGTTGTTGATGATTATCTTATGGAGATAACGCACGTTTTAAGAGGAGATGATCATATATCAAATACACCTCGTCAAATACAAATTTACGATGCTTTAGGTTGGAGAATACCTGAATTTGCTCATTTATCTATGATTTTGGGACATGATGGTACTAGATTGTCAAAAAGATATGGACATACATCCGTTTTAGAATATAGAAAAGAAGGTTATTTGCAGGAGACTTTATTAAACTATATAGCTTTGCTTGGTTGGTCAACGGAAAATAGTCAGCAGATTTTTACGATAGAAGAATTAATTGAAAATTTTTCTATTGAAAGATGTGGAGTGAGTCCTTCAACTTTTGATCCTGCGAAATTATTATGGCTTAATGGAGAAAAAATTCGTTCGAAAAATCCTGACCAAGTATATGAGTTGTTTGTTGATTGGCTAAAATATACTAATAATGAAAAATTGATAGAAGAATGGGATGTGAATTTATTAAAAAAAGCTATTATCTTAGAACATGATAAAATAAAAATACTTAAAGATATTCCGTCTCTTGTTGGTTTCTTTTTTAAAAAAGATATAGAATATAACGAAAAAGCAGTGCAGAAAGTATTACTTTCAGATAAATCAAAGAATATTGCTAAACTTGTATTAGTAGAAAGTGCTTTACGACTTCTAAATCAACAAGATTTTTCTTCTAGTGCTTTAGAGCAGTATGCGAGAGAGTTGGCATTGGAAAAAGGTCTTAAGACAGGGCAAGTATTTCATCCAATAAGAGTGGCGATTTCTGGAAAAACTCAAGGTCCAAGTTTATTTCATATGATGGAACTTATGGGTCAAAATGAAGTAATAAGAAGAATTAATATTGCAATAAATAAGTTTTTTAAAAAATAATAATTGTGATGAGATTTAACGTATTTGTTAGTTATGTAATTACGAAATTAGCTTATGTTTAAAATATTCTTATTAAGGTTAAATATAAAGTAATTTTGTCGAATGGAGGTTAAAAATGTCAGAGCAAGAATATAAAAAAATAGATATTAATCAACATTTGTTTAATCTTATAAATATGTTTGCTTCTTCGGCATGGTGCCAACTTGGTAAGATGCAAAATCCTGTTAATGGAAAATTGGAAAAAGATTTAAAGAACGCTCAAGTAACAATAGATATGCTTCTTATGATTAAAGAAAAGACTAAAGGAAATCTAACAAAAAAAGAAGAAGAAATATTAAATTCGACAATTTCGAATTTACAGATTAATTATACTGATGAATTTGCGAAATCTAAAATATCTACAGTAGAAAAAATTGAATACAAAAATTGAAGATGGTTATTTATATCTTGAAATTATGGAAGTTTTGACATAAAAAGATGCTTTATAATAAGAATGAATATTAGGTTTAGTGATAATTCGGTGAAAGTGATAGTGTAGTTTAATAAGAAGAACATTACGTAAAAGAAATAGACACAAATACTGAGTGCATCTTGTCATTTTGTTTTTCGACATAGAAACTCAATATGTTTAAGATTTATTTTTTTGTTTAGGACATCAAAAAACAAATACAATGTAATAAAAATTAATTGGTATATATTTAAAAATACTGTAAAATGTTTGCAAAGTTAAGCAGGTGATTTATAAAAGTATATCTAGAAAATGAAAAGGAATGGAATTTATGTTTGATATTTTAAACATACGTTTCAAATCGTAATTAGATTAATAGTATGCAAAAGTATTTATATAAAAGGTGGACATATTAATTTTTGTTATGGTAATTTTATAAGTATAATTTTACTGTATTTTAAAACTATTTTAAGTAAAAAATTTAAATAAGTGTACTTTTTAACTTTATTTTAGTATCTTGTTTTGTTAATGTAAATCTTTATGTAATGTTAATTTTTATAAAAAGCGCACGAAATTTTTCGCGCGTTTGTTGTGAATTTTAAGTTCAAATTTTAGTTGTTCACTGGACAATGAAATTGTAGATTAGGTTTTGGTGTATAAATAATCTAAATATATACAAAGTACAAAAGAAGATTTAAATTTTTCAAGCTGTAGTTAAACAAAAAAATATTAGTAGGAGAGTATTATGATAATGTCTATATTATTTGCCTTGTTTATGTGGGTAAGACACAAAATAAAAAAAAGAAATAGAAGTTAATTTATTATAAATGTAATTTTAAAAATAGTAAAATCTACAAATATATTAATTAATAGTAATTTGTTGTTAATGGTAAACATATATTTTTACAAATTTTATATCTGTGAAGATTTATTTGAAAGTGTACTAGATTGAGAAATAAGTACAAAGTTTTGCTATTTTGTTTTTATAAGATATTGACATATTTAAAAAATGAAAACCTACGATTTGCAGTACCCAAAAATAAGTATGTTATTTTATAATAGTTGCTGAATAAAAAGTAAAAATACTTTAAGTATTGCTTAATCTAATAGCAAAATTTATTATGTTTATTTGGATATAAGGAGCAAGGAACTTTTGTCATGATAAAAGTTAATATTATTGTCTGTTAGTATAAGTCAATCATGTGCGACAGAAAAGTAAAAGTTATTTCAAAAAGTGTAGAAGAAGTAGTAGAGTAAGGCTCTGTAGGAACAGAGTATTAAGGATGGAAACAAGGAATGTATGATGTGTGTGGGGTTAGTATTAATAATGTGCGTGTGAAACATAGGGAATAAAGCCATATCAAGTTGAATTTTCGAATATGTCCTGAGGAATGACACAATTAAAGAAGTTAATGTGTTCTTTTGTCTATTGATAAATTTGTTTAAAATAAATATTTTTGATAATGCTGCAATACTAAAAATAAGTAAATAATATTAAATAAACATAAAGTTATTCAGTTCTCAAATGATTGAAATAAATTGGATAATGTTATATAATAAGCCGTTCTAGTGGAAATGTTGAATTTTTTCTGATGGGCGAATGGCGGAACTGGCAGACGCACAGGACTTAAAATCCTGAGACTTGCAAGAGTCGTGAGGGTTCAATTCCCTCTTCGCCCACTAATAAATGTCAGTTCAAAAGTAATCAATAATTTATCATTGCTTTCGTTTATTAATTAAAAAAATAAAGTTTAAAAAATATATTAGAAATATAAATTGAAAAAATAATTTTTATATGTTTGTTTTTATTAAAATTATTGCATTTTTGCATCGGTTTAATTATATTTGAGGAGCATTATGAATTTTCAAGAAATTATTATGAAGTTGCAAAAGTTTTGGGCAAAACAAGGATGTATTATATGGCAGCCTTATGATTTAGAAAAAGGTGCTGGAACGTTTAATCCAGCTACATTTTTACGTTCTTTAGGTTCAAAGCCATGGAATGTTGCTTACGTTGAGCCTTCAAGAAGACCATCGGATGGTAGGTATGGTCAGAATCCTAACAGATTACAGCATTATTATCAATTTCAAGTTGTTATGAAACCTGCACCGAAAAATATACAACAAATTTATTTAAAAAGTTTAAAAACTATAGGACTTAATCATAAAAAACATGATGTAAGATTTATCGAAGATGATTGGGAATCTCCCACTCTTGGTGCCTGGGGACTAGGTTGGGAAGTATGGATTGATGGTATGGAGGCAACACAATTTACATATTTTCAACAAGTCGGCGGTATTTCTTTAAATCCTATTTCCATTGAAATTACTTATGGTGTAGAAAGAATTGCAATGTATGTTCAAAAGAAAAATAGTGTGTACGATTTAGAATGGAATGACGAATTAACTTATGGAAATATACATTTGGAAGATGAGAGACAATGGTCTATTTATAATTTTGAAAAAACTAGTGTTAATATGTTGAAAAGACATTTTAATGAATTTGAGCAGGAAGCTATTAGACTTGTTAAAGAAAAAATTCCAATTCCGGCTTATGATGCAGTTATAAAATGTTCTCATTTATTTAATTTGCTTGATGCAAGAGGAGCTCTTTCTGCGGCTGAAAGAGTTGGGTACATTTTAAAAGTTCGGACTATTGCTAAAACTGTCGCGGAAGAATATTTAAAAACAATAGAAAATGAGGCTAAAAAATGATTAAAGAAAATAAAAAAACTGCATTGCTTGAAATAGGCACTGAAGAGCTTCCGTATTTATATATTAAACCAGTTTTAGAACAAATGCAACAAATTGCCAGAAAGCATTTTAATTCTCTTGGGTTAAGGTATAGTAAAATTAAAACTTATGCTACACCAAGAAGACTTGTTATGTTGATTGATGGACTTGCTGAAAAAAGCGAGGATAGAGTGGAAGAAATTTTAGGACCAGCACTAAAAGTTGCTAAGGACAGTAATGGTAATTATACTCGTGCAGCTTTAGAATTTGCTTTAAAAAATGATGTATTGCCTGAAAAACTTGTTAAAAAGGTAACTGAGAGAGGAGATTATTTTTCTTTTACAAAAAGAAATAACGGTGAAAAAACAGAAAATATTTTAGCTTTTATTTTTCTTGAAGTAATAAAAAATTTGTCTTTTCCTAAAACAATGATGTGGGAGGAAAGTAGTTTTAAGTTTGCTAGACCTATAAGGAATATAATTGCATTGTATGGGAAAAAGATTATTAAGTTTAAGGTTGCGGGTGTTAGTTCATCTAATTGGACTATAGGACTTCATGTTTATGATGCTAGTAAAGTAAAAATAGATTTCCCAGAAAATTATTTTTTAAAAATGAAAAATAAATCTGTTATTGTTGATCAGAATGAGCGATGCAATGAAATAAAAAGGATTATAGAATTGGCAGTTAAAGATGTAGGAAGTGTAATATTAGATGAAAGTCTTATTGATGAAGTAAATTATCTTGTTGAATATCCTACTGCGATTCTTTGCACATTTGATAAAAAATATCTTAATTTGCCTCAAGAAGTTCTTGCTATATGTATGAAGAAAAGTCAAAAATGTTTTGCTGTCAATGATAAAAATGGAAAGTTTTCAAATTATTTTATTGGTATAAAAAATGGTATTTCTTCATGTCAAGAAATTGTAAGAGAAGGATATGAAAAAGTTATCGCTGCTCGCCTTGCTGATGCTGAATTCTTTTATCTTAATGATTTAAAAAATGGTCTTAAAAATAATATAGAAAAATTAAAATGCATTATTTTTCATGATGAGATAGGTACTATTTATGAAAAACTTGAACGTATAAAGCAAATTGTTAAGCTTTTGAATAAAGAATTTAATATGCAAATTGATGATACGTTATTGAAAAAGGCTGTAGAACTCTCTAAAACGGATTTGGTAAGTGAAATGATATTTGAATATCCTGAACTTAGAGGTGTTATGGGTAAAATTTATGCATTAAAATTGGGAGAGAGTTTTTGTATTGCTGAATCTATAGAGCAACATTATTATCCTTTAAGTGCTTCAGGAACTCTTCCTTCAAATAAAATAGCAGTTTTAATATCTTTAGCTGATAGGATAGACACTCTGTCGGCAATGTTTTCTATAGGACTTGAGACTTATGGATCTGCAGATCCTTATGGTTTAAGAAGAATAGCTATAGGTTTTATAAGAATTATGATAGAAAATTTAGCAATCGCAAATTTGCCAATTAAAAATTTGTCAAGTATTATTGGCAAGGTTTTTGAGTTTTTGCCTGAAAATTTGAAAAATAATTCTAAATCCAAAAACGCTTATGAAAAACTTATTAATTTTTTCTGGCAAAAAATAGAATCTATTTTTGAATTACAAGGGTATTCTTATTATGAAATTAAAGCTGTTGTAAATAGTTCTAGAATTAATAAATCTAGTTCACTTAGCTCTATAAAGTCTAGACTTATAGCTTTAAAAAACGCAAGAAAAAGAGATAATTTTTTGGCAATAGCAACTGTTTTTAAAAGAATAAATAATATTATAAATCGAGCTAAGAAACAAAATGTGAGTATTTTAGAGAAAGTAGATAGAACTCTGCTTATTGAAAATTCTGAAAAAACTCTTTTTTTTACTGTAAAAGAAGCAAAAGATGCGATTGCAAATTATGTATTAAAAGATGAATATGATAAAGTATTCGATAAAATTTTAGATATCAAACCTTTGATTGACGATTTTTTTGAAAAAGTTATAGTTATGAGTGAAGAAAAATCTTTAAAGTTTAATAGAATCTCTCTGCTAAATTATATAAAAAATATGTTTGATGGATTTATAGATTTTTCAGCTTTACAATAATATATTTATTGTTATATTGTTTTTAGTATTTTAATATTAGCTTCAATAATTATTTTTGATTTTTAAGCATTTGCGTCTCCAAAATAATATGGTGTTTTTAAACAGTAAATTTGTTTGCTCAAAAATTGCTTTTAAATCTATGAAGGTTATGAATAAATTTCTAATGTTTATGTTAGAAAAATTATTTTTAGTATATAGTTGTGTGTTGTTATAAAAAATATTTGTTTTAAATAAATAAAAATCAATTTTAAATTTGATAATGAGATTTAGTATTTGTTTGGATTAATAGTTTTGTTTATATCACACCAAGTTGGGGAATCTATAAGTTTTTTTTATATTTGGTTTTTAAAATAATTTTTTAAAAACCATGTCTTTGATTTTAATTGATGTTGTAAGAGTAATAAGATAATTATATAAAGTTTAATAAATTAAAAATTAAGTGGAGAATTTTAATTTGACAATTTGTTGTGTTTTCAGTAAAATCTGTAAAATTTAGTAACAGGAAAAGTTGTCCTAGATTTCTCTTATTAGAATGTGAGATTTTTAGGGCCTTTTTTCATGTAGATGTTTATTTTAATAGGATATAAAATGGAAATTAAACATAGAATTTTAAGTGGAAAATATAAAAAAGCTTATCTTGAACTTTCAAATGGACTAGTACTTGAGGGACGTGCAATAGGTGCTGATATAATTGTAAGTGGAGAAATGGTTTTTAATACTGGAATGCTTGGATATAGTGAAGCTATGACGGATCCATCGTATTTGGGTCAAATTCTTGTTTTTAGTTTTTGTCTTATAGGAAATTATGGTATTCCTTTTCCTAAAGATGGGAACTTATTTATGTATAAGGGGCATGAAAGTTCGTCAATTAAGGTTCAAGGTATTATAGTTTCAGATATATATGACGGCTGTTATCATCATGAAGGTGGCATTTCTCTTCAAAGCTGGATGAGGAATCAAAAAGTTCCTGGAATTGCTGGTATAGATACAAGATATTTAGTCCAAGTGGTAAGAGAGAGCAGAAATTTATGGGGAAAAATTATTCCAGAAGATGCGAAGCCACAAGATAAAAGCAAATTTAAGTTTTTGGAAAAATTTAAAGATAACGAATATGTTGATCCTTCAAAATATAATCTTATGTCATCAGTTTCAACTACTGAAAGAATTGTAATGGGTAAAGGTTTTAAAAAGGTTGCCGTTGTTGATTGTGGGGCAAAGTGGAATATCATGAGGATGCTTATGAATAGAGGTTGTGAAGTTCATGTTTTACCGTGGGATACGGATTTTTCTAAAATACAATGTGATGGTTGGATAATAAGTAATGGACCTGGAGATCCTAAGAATACAGACGATTTAGTTGAAAGAATTAAAAACAGTATTTTAAGTTCTAATAAACCTATTTTGGGGATATGTTTAGGACATCAACTTTTGGCTCTTGCTTCTGGTGCAAATACGAAAAGATTAAATCATGGACATAGAAGTCATAATCAACCTGTTTTTTCTTTACCTGAAAAAAAGGCATATATGTCAAGTCAAAATCACAGGTATGCTGTTAAAAAGAATTCAATACAATCTGATTGGGAATTATGGTTTGAAAATGTAAATGATGACTCCGTAGAGGGTTTAAAACACAAGACAAAGCCGTTTATGTCGGTACAGTTTCATCCGGAAGCATCGAGTGGCCCAAATGATACGTTTTGGATAATGGATAAATTTGTTGATTTAATAAAAAAGTAATATGATAATGACAATTTTTAAATGTGGCATGGCATATTGTAACGTGTAGAGAATATATGTGATTTGTGTGTATAATTTGGAAAAATAACTGAAAATAGTAGGAATATAAGTTAAAAGGAACAAGTATGCCGATTTTGGATTTTTTGTTACCTAAAAATGGGCAGAGGCAAAAAATAATTTTGCTTGGGTCTGGTGCATTGTCTATTGGACAAGCTGGGGAATTTGATTATTCGGGTTCTCAAGCTGTAAAAGCTTTAGAAGAAGAAGGACTTGAAGTTATAATCATTAATCCAAATATTGCTTCTGTTCAAACTAATAAAGGTTTAAATAGAAAAGTGTATTTGTATCCTATAACGCCTTTTTGGGTAAAAAAAATTATCAAAACTGAAAAACCTATTGCGATTATTTCGAGTTTTGGGGGTCAGACATCTTTAAATTGTGTTATAGCTTTGGAAAAAAGTGATGTTTTAAAAAAATATAATGTAAAAGTTTTGGGAACTCAAGTTTCTGCTCTAGAATTATCTGAGGATAGAGAATTGTTTGTAGGAAAAATGAAGTCTATAGGTGTTCCTATAGCAAAAAGTCATGCCGTTTCGACAGTGGACGAAGCTTTGAATACAGCTGAAAAAATAGGTTATCCAGTTATAACACGCTCAGCGTTTGCGCTGGGTGGGCTTGGTTCGGGACTTGCAAAAACTTCTGATGAATTGAAAAAACTTACCCAAGCAGCACTTATGATTTCACCTCAGGTTTTAATTGAGAAATCTCTTTATGGTTGGAAAGAAATAGAGTATGAGGTAATGCGTGATAAAGCTGGAAATACTATAACTATATGCAATATGGAAAACTTTGATCCTATGGGTATACATACTGGAGATTCTATAGTTGTTGCTCCATGTCAAACGATAAATAATACTGAAAATAATATGTTAAGGGATACTGCTATTAAAATCGCTCAAAACATTGGTATTGTGGGCGAATGTAATGTACAATACGCTTTAAATCCAAAAGATTACAGTTTTTATGTTATTGAAATAAATGCAAGATTATCACGTTCAAGTGCTTTAGCAAGTAAAGCTACAGGCTATCCTATAGCGTATATAGCTGCGAAAATAGTTATAGGATTTGATTTACTTGAACTTAAAAATCCTGTTACTGGTACTACTTCAGCATTTTACGAACCGTCACTTGATTATCTTACTTTAAAAGTTCCTCGTTGGGATTTAAACAAATTTAGTGGGGTTTCAAAAAATCTTGGAACACAAATGAAATCTGTCGGCGAAGTTATGGCTATAGGAAGAAATTTTTGCGAAGTTATGCAGAAAGCATTGAGAATGGTAAATGAAAACGAAGATGGCATAACTATAAATGTTTTTAAAAATGCTTCTGAAGAGGAGCTTACAAAAGAACTTTTACTACCGACAAATTTAAGAATTTTCGCGATTTATGAAGCTTTTAAAAGAGGGAAAACTCTTAAATATATATATGAAAAGACAAAGGTAGATTATTGGTTTTTATCACATATTTTATATATTGCTAGTATTGAGATAGAATTGCAAAACTTTTTTAAATCAACTACTAAGAAAAGTGTGATTACGATACAAGAAGTGTACAATGCTTATAAGGATATTCCAAAGGAATATTTACAACGTTTAAAATCAAGAGGTTTTTCAGATTTTCAACTTGCCAAAATATATATCTCGTCGTGTCTAAGTGGCAAAATGAAATTAAGTACAAAGGAAATAAGAAAACTATCTTTTGGTGTTAGAAAGTTAAGAAAAAAGCTTGGTATTTCTCCAGTTGTAAAGCAAATAGATACTACATCATCAGAATATCCTACTAAATCTAATTATTTATATTTAACTTATGATGGGATGCATAGTGATATATCTACAAAGAAAAATAAAAAAAGTGTTATAACACTTGGAAGTGGAAGTTATCGTATAGGAAGTAGTTTGGAATTTGACTGGTGTTCTGTTATGACAAGTAGTTACTTTAAAAATAAAAAAAATGATAGCGTTATTATAAACTGTAATCCTGAAACAGTGTCTACAGATTATAATGCTTCGGATAGACTTTACTTTGAAGAACTCTCATTTGAAAGAGTACTAGATATTATAGATATAGAAAGCCCTAAGGGTGTAATTGCTTGTATGGGAGGACAAAATCCTAACAATTTGATTCAACCTTTGAGTGAGGCGAAAGTAAATATATTAGGACATAGTCAAAAAAGTGTAGAAAATGCTGAAGATAGAGAAAAGTTTTCTGCTATGCTTGATAAGTTGGGGATAGATCAACCTGAATGGACATCAGCGGTGTCACTTAATGATATAAAGAAATTTATAAAGAAGGTAGGTTTTCCTGTACTGATACGTCCAAGTTTTGTTCTTTCGGGAACTTTTATGAATGTTGCTAATGATCAAAAAAGTTTGGATTACTATTTGTCGCTTACTAAAGATATATCAACCGATTTTCCAGTTGTCATTTCAAAATTCATACTTGACGCAAAAGAAATAGAATGTGATGGTGTTGCAAAAAATGGTGAGGTAATACTTTCCCTTGTAAGTGAGCATATTGAAAACGCAGGAGTCCACAGTGGCGACGCTACTATGGTGTTTCCTTCGCAAAGAATATATTTACGTACAGTTAATGTTATAAAAGATATAGTAAGAAAAATAATAAAAGAATTAAATTTAAATGGTCCTTTTAACATACAGTTTATAGCAAAAAATAATGATATCAAAGTTATTGAGTGTAATGCAAGAGCTTCTAGATCATTCCCCTTTATTTCCAAAGTTGCAGGAATAAATTTGGTGGAACTTGCGTGTAAAGTTATGAATAAAGATAAGGTAAAAAAAATTTTAATAGATGAAAGTGAAATAAAACATGTAGGTGTAAAAGCGTCAATGTTTAGTTTTCAAAGATTGGAAGGAGCAGATCCTGTTGTAGGCGTAGAAATGACTTCAACAGGTGAAGTAGGATGTTTAGGGGAAAAGTTTAATTATGCGATGCTTTTATCAATGGAAGCAACAAGAATAAAAAAACCTAAAAAAGGAATACTTCTAAGTACTGGTAGAGAAAAAGAAAAAGTGAAATTTATGGAGGTAGTGGATAATATTTATAAATTAAAGGTTCCAATTTATGCCACAAAAGGAACAGCTAAATATCTTGAAAGCAGAGGATATAAAGTTAATATGGTTCACTGGAATAGAGAACCTAGAGCAGTTGAAATAATACTAGAAGGAAAAGTGGATTTTGTAATAAATATAAACAAAAATTATAGTATTGAAGAATTGAATAATAATGCTGAGATAAGAAAGACAGCAGTTAGATGTGGATGTTCTATTTTAACAAATCTAGAAAAAGTTTTAGCATACTTAAAAGCATACGATTCATACAATGAATTGGAAAATATAGAAAAATGTATTTGTCTGTGAAAATATGATGTAATTTACATATAGTGATTTGTCGAGTGGGGGGAGGACTTGTCGACTTAAATGATGAAGATTTTGCTGATAAAGTAGAAGGTGATATAGGTGTGGTGAGGAAGATGGTGACAAGAATAAAAAAGAGGTAAAGATGTGGTTTAGTATTAATAATGTGAGTGCGAAACAGTTGAGAATAAATGAACTTTAGGGAAGAAATTAATAAAAATATCAAATCTAATAAATTTGATATAATGTACGAATTATATGCTTTCATTTAAAATTATATTATTTGTTATAAAAAAAGAATGTTTTTTTAAGAGGCTGTTTTATGTGTGGAATAATAGGTGTTGAGAATAATAACAATGCTGCAGTTTTAGCTTCGGCTGGTTTGCTAGCTTTACAACATAGAGGAGAAGAGTCAGCGGGTATTACTATAAGCGGTAGGGGGAAAATGAAAACTTTTACTGCTATGGGACTTGTTTCAAGGATTTTTAATGAGGAAATATTATTAAATAAAATTCACGGAACTGCTGCGATAGGTCATGTTCGCTATACAACTTCGGCAAAAAGTTCTTTAACAAATGCACAACCTTTTCAGATAAATTGTATTCATGGTAATATTGCTGTTGCTCATAATGGAAACATAACAAATTTCTATAAGATAAAAGAAATTCTTTTGAAAAAAGGTGCTATTTTTAATCATACTTCTGATACAGAAATATTTCTTCATTTAATTGCGATGTCTAGAGGAAATCTTGAAAGTACAATTGCAAATTCAATGGAGAATATAGATGGGGCCTTTTCTCTTGTGATACTTAAAGACAGAACACTTATTGGTGTAAGAGACAAACATGGTTTTAGGCCTTTGGTTTTAGGTAAGGTTGACAATTCGTATGTGATATCTTCAGAAAGTTCTGCAATTGAAGTGATTGGTGGAAAGTATATAAGAGACTTATGTCCAGGGGAAATTATAGTTTTAGAGAATGGTCAAATTAAGAAATCTTTTTTTTATAAAAAGATTAAAAAGCAAAATACATGTATTTTTGAACAAGTTTATTTTTCAAGGCCTGATAGTATAATGTTTTTACAGACAGTAAGAGAAGCAAGAATAAAAATGGGTAAATATCTTGCTCAACAAATGAAAAATATTGAAGCGGATATTATTATGCCTGTTCCTGATACTGGATATTTTGCAGCTTTAGGATTTGCAAAAGTTTCAAATATAGTTTTAGAGAACGGATTTATAAGAAATCATTATGTGGGTAGATCTTTTATAAAACCATCTCAAAAGTTGAGGGATCTAACAGCAAAATTAAAACTTAGACCTATAAAAGAAGTTGTAAATGGTAAAAAAATAATTCTTATCGATGATTCTATAGTAAGAGGAACAACTGCCAAAAGACTTGTGAGTATTTTAAGAGAAACAGGAGCAAAAAAAATACATTTTGCATTATCTTGTCCTCCTATAGTAAGTCCATGTTACTATGGAATTGACACATCTAGTAAAGAACATTTAATAGCTGCAGGCAATTCTGTGGAACAAATAAGAAAATATTTAAATGTTGATAGTTTAACATTTTTAAATTTAAATGATCTTATTAAAGCTTGTTCTTTTAATATTAAGAAAAAGAATATTTTCTGTGTATCATGTTTTACTGGCAAGTATCTTACAAAGATTTCAAATAATGCGTACAAGGAAAATTGTTAAAATGTCCAAGTATATTTTTATTACTGGTGGTGTTGTTAGTTCTTTAGGAAAAGGTATTTCTGGATCAAGTATAGGAAAACTTCTTCAACTTCATGGGTTTAATGTTAATATGATTAAGTTTGATCCTTATATAAATGTGGATCCTGGAACTATGAATCCTTATCAGCATGGTGAAATTTTTGTTACGATAGATGGTGCGGAATCGGATTTAGACTTAGGCACATATGAAAGATTTTTAGATGTTTACACTAGTAAAGCTAATACTAATACTGCAGGTGATATTTACAGAACCGTAATTAATAAAGAAAGAAAAGGAGATTATAATGGTGCTACTGTTCAGGTTATACCTCATATTACAGATGAAATAAAGAAACGATTTGCAGCTCTAAAAGATAAATGTGATATTTCAATTATTGAAATAGGAGGTACAGTTGGCGATATAGAAGGACTTCCATTTATTGAAGCTGCCAGGCAATTTCAACTTGAAAATAATAAAGAGGATATTTTCAGTATACATGTAACTCTTGTGCCATATATTGCTGGAGCGCATGAATTAAAAACTAAACCTACTCAGCATTCTGTTAATAAGTTGAGAGAAATAGGTATTTCGCCAGATATGATAATATGTAGAACAGAGTATCATCTTGATGATTCTTTAAAGAAAAAAATCTCTCTTTTTTGTAATGTCAAGAAAGAAAATGTTATAGAAGCTCTTGATGTTCCTTCTATTTATTATATTCCAAAAACTCTTTATAATCAAAAAGTGGATTCTTTGATAATAAAAAAACTTAATATAAAGCCCAAAAAAAAATTTGATAAGACGTGGTTTATAAAAGTAGAGTCTTTAAATACATTTAACAGAATTGTTAAAATTGCTGTTGTAGGTAAATATGCTGATCTAAAAGATGCTTATAAGTCTATTGACGAGTCTTTAATTATTGCTGCCTCAGAATTAAAGGCAAAAGCACAAGTACGTTATCTTGGTGCTGAAGATAAAGAGTTAATTAAGAAGTTAAAGAATTATGATGCTATTTTAATTCCGGGAGGATTTGGAAATAGAGGTATTGAGGGAAAGATTAAGGCGATAACTTATGCAAGAGAAAACAATATTCCATTTCTTGGCATATGTTTAGGTATGCAGTGTAGTGTTATAGAAGTTGCTAGGAATTTGGCAAATCTCAAAAATGCGAATTCAACAGAGTTTGATAAAACTACAAAATATCCAGTAATAAGGATTCTTGATGCGCAGAAAGATGTTGTATATATAGGTGCAACAATGAGACTTGGGAATTACAAATCTGAGATAAAAAAAAATACTTTAGCTTATAATCTTTATAAGAACACTGAAATAGAAGAAAGGCACAGGCACAGATATGAAATGAACCCTGAATTTATAAATGTACTAGAAAAGGTAGGACTTAAAGTATCTTCATACCATAAAGGGATTCTTCCAGAGATAGTTGAAATAAAATCACATCCATTCTTTATAGGAGTGCAATTCCATCCTGAATTTGCATCAAGACTTATGAAATCACATCCTCTTTTTAAAGGATTTATTAAAGCTGCATTGACTAAATAAATTTTAATAACTTAATTGTGCGGAAATATGTAAACACTAAAAATCAACTTGTGTTCTTATTCCAAAAATAAATATATTGTCTTTAGATGGACTGTTTCCACCTCTAGGATTTATTATATATTGAAAAGCTGGCGTAATAGATATGTATTTATCTAAAGAAATTCTGTAATATAATTCTGCTTCTGTTTCGGCATTATCTTTATAATTTTTATCTTTATCATCGCCTATATTCTTATACTTTTTATAATAACGAGAACCAAATATTTGTCCTACAGCAAAACCTATCGTGTCATCACTTCTTCTCCACGAAGACCCTTTAAGTTCTGTACCTGTGCTCCATGCCATAGAAAGCGGAAGAATAAAAATAGAATCTTCGGTCTTTTTTTGGCCTATAGATGGATCTTTATATCCGAATCTGGCGAAAATACCAAAATTTGGATGAATTTCTTGATCTACGCTTATCCCAAAACCATGCATATGTGATTTTGAATTATTTTCATAAGAATAATATGTGTTATTATTTTCCCATATATACGTTAAACAGTTGCATTTTTTAGAAGGCTTATATGCGAATTCTATGATATTTACACCTTTCTTATATATCTCGTTTACGTTTGTAATAAAGTAGCCATATGAAATATCAAATTTATTATTAACTATGTATTTTAGTCTTAATGCAAGTCGTTCTGGTGGAGTGTCTATTGTTTTGTCTGTAGAAAAGGTTCCGGTTATAAATTGTGTTGTTTTATTTTTTGCATATTTATTTTCGGCGAAATATGAGCCAAATCCCAGTTTTCCAAAGTTTACAGTTAATCTCTTATTTAGAAAAGAGTGTTGATAGAACAATTCTGTAATTTTTGCAAGTGTGTTGGCAGATCCATCTAACGTTGAGTCCGCCGTTCCATTTGTTTGTGCATAAGTAAGAAATAGTTTTTTTTCTTGCCCATTTTTGTCTAATTGACCTTCAATCCCCAAACCTCTTCCACCTTTAAAACGAGCTACAATTTGTCCATTTTCAAATTCTTTTGTTAATTTGATTGAAAATAAATATGTTGCACTATTTTTTGATGTTTTATCAGAATTGACTGTTTCTTGGATTTTTGGTACTCCTTGTATAACGAATGTTTCACCGATTCTTAAATTAATTCCAAATAGTTCCTCTGTATTATTTGTAGCAAATACTTTAAAAGTTGTTCCAAGTAATAATAATACGAGCATGCTTATTCCTACTATTTTCTTTTTCATTATGAACATCTCCTTTACATTGTTATAAAATTAAAAAAACATTAAGTTGCACAAAACTTCTAACAGTGTACTTTTTTCTACACAGCTCTTACCAATTATACCAAAAAAATTTTGATTTTATGTTAAAAAAAATATTTTTCAGTATCTATTCGTTAGCATTGGTAATAAAAAATATCAAAATAAAATTGAAAATGTAATTCTAACTTCAAGTTCATTTTTTACTTATAGCTTCTTTTTTCCATGTTAAAGCTACAAAAAACATCGCTCCTCCACATGATATTATACAAGCTGTAAAAATGCCGTACCAATCCCATTTTTTAATAATATAAGCAGATCCTATACCAGATAGAAAAGCACCTAAATAACCAAACATACCTGTAAAACCACAAGCTGTAGATACAGATTCCTGTATAGTTACGCGAGAAGTTTGTACTCCACCTACAAGATTTTGAGGCCCATCTACAAAAAAACCTACTAATGAAAGAAATAATCCAACAACCCACCAAGGCGTTTGAACTTTTGTGAAGTGATACATCCCAAATAAACTAAAAATTAGGCAGAATAAATATATTATATTAACAGGTGTGCAGCGACCTTTAAAAAATCTGTCTGCAAGCCAACCAGAAAATATTCCTCCTAAAGTTCCTATAAATGGCATGAAAACAAGTAAGTAAGTCGCTTTAGCTCTAGCTATACCTCTTTCAGTCATAAATATAGTTCCCCAGTCCAATGTTGTAAAACGTATAAAATATATAAAAGTATATGCTATTGCAAGTGCCCATAAAAATGGGTTTCCAAAAACATATTTGGTTAGTATTTGCCAATGAGAAAGATTGTTGCGTTTTTTTACAGGAAGTTCGTCATTGCAATAGATATCAATAGGTGGTAAACCTACAGAAGAAGGTTTATCGGTTAATATAAATAAAAGACTTATACCTGTTATTAATCCTATTATACCTGGTAAATAGAAAGCTGCGCGCCAGTGACCTATAGCTATGCAAAATCCCGTCAGTATACCTATTAATGATGTCCCTATTGTGTGAGAAGACGACCACAATGTCCATTTAGTTGCTCTTTTACTTGGAGGGAACCAATAAACAAGTCCTTTTGCTACTGGAGGAAATCCCATTGATTGTAATGCTCCATTTAACCCCCAAAAAAATGTTAATAAATGAAGTGAAGGTAAGAAACCAAAAAAGAGATTGATTATCGCGGAACCGATTAATCCAAAAGTCATAAAAGTTCTAATATTACATTTGTCCGCAAGAATTCCACTTAAAAATTTGCCGATTCCATAAGAAATGTACATTGTTGAACTGAGGATCCCAAAATCTATTTTTGTAATACCAAGTTCAGCAATAAAGGATGGTGCGACATAAGAAATATTTTTGCGTGTAAAATAGTACATTATGTATCCAATGTACATTCCTAAAAACATTTTAACTTGCCAAATTTTATATTGCTTTGCGATTTGTTTTTTATCAGTTGTTTTTTTTTCGATGTCAGGTAAAGGTTTTAGCCAATTAATAAACTTTGTTAACATATAATAATTCTCCTATTACTTTTAATATTATAGCAAACTTAGCAAATTTAAAGATTAATATGGTTGCCATTTAAGTTTATATAATTTTTGTTTATAGAAATATCGTTTCAAAATTTACAGATTTTTGCAAGATACAAAAATGAAATTTGATATAATGCAATATTGATCCTTATATTTAACAAATCTTTAGCTGTTAAGATTTGGGTGTGTAGTTTTTATTTTTAATTATTTGAGTTTGTCATAGCTAGAAAAAATTATTATAATCCAGATTTTTATGGATGTTCGTCTACAATAAAGTTTTGTCTGTATTGACTCCGGTTTGAATATGGATTATTCAATTGAAATAATTGTGTTATGATACTTTGGCGATAATCTGTATACATCAATTCTTAATTAGTTGTGAATGACAAAGGTTATTAAAATTTATATAATTCCTTTAACCAAGTGTGTTTCTGCTTGGTATAGTTATAGAATATTGATGTAGAATTCATGCATAAGGGGAAATAGAGTAAGTTAAAATTGTGAAAAATAAAGTTGCCTCGCTTTTTTAAAGCATGTTGAGTTTAAAATAATTTTTTGGGAAGGTATTGTCAAAAGAAAAAGTTTCTAAATTATCTAGAGAACAAATTGCTAGATTATAGTTTTTGTAATTTTATTTTTTTGACTAAGATATAAAAAGTTATTGAAAGAAAGAGTGAAATTGAGCAATGAAGTTTTAAGTAAATTGTCATCTTGTATTGTTATGATGATTTAAAATTGAAAGAATAGATTATAATGATCATATTATCTGGTAATATTTTGTTGTGTGGTTTTTGTAGTTAAGCAATGTAATTTTAATGATTTTTTGAGGTTTTATGTTAGATAAATGCAGATATTTTTTTACATCAGAATCTGTTACAGAGGGACATCCAGATAAAATATGTGATATAGTTTCAGATAGTGTTTTAGATGCTATTTTACAGCAAGATTCAGAAGCTAGAGTAGCGTGTGAAACTTTTATTTCAAAGAGTTTTATTATTGTTGGTGGTGAAATTACTACAAAAGCAAAAATAAATTCAAAAGAAATTATAAAAAAAGTTATAAAGGAAATAGGTTATGATAAACCGTCATTTGGTTTTGATTATAATACTTGTGTTATCATTGATGCTATAAATACACAATCACCGGATATCGCTGTTGGCATTAATAATGGTGGGGCTGGTGATCAAGGATTAATGGTAGGTTTTGCATGTAAAGAAACATCTGAATTAATGCCATTACCTATAATGTTAGCTCATAAGCTTGCAATAAGACTTGCATATGTAAGAAAAAAGGGGATTTTGCCTTATTTATGTCCTGATGGAAAAAGTCAGGTTACTGTTGAATATATAAATTGTAAGCCAAAAAGGATAGATACGATCGTTTTGTCTACTCAACATACAGAAGCAATTTTAGATAAATCTGGAAATCATATAACTCAAAAATCTAAGCACGAAATTTTTAATAATGTTATTAAGCCCATTGTTAACGAATTAATTGATAAACACACAAAAATATACATAAATCCTACTGGAAAGTTTTTAATTGGGGGACCTGCTGCTGATACCGGTCTTACTGGTAGAAAAATAATAGTTGATACCTATGGAGGTATGGCTGCTCATGGCGGAGGTGCTTTTTCTGGAAAAGATTCTACGAAAGTTGATAGAAGTGCTTGTTATATGGCAAGACATATTGCAAAAAATATAGTAAGTGCTGGTATTTCAGATAAATGTACAGTTCAGCTTGCTTATGCAATAGGGATGTCTGATCCAATTTCAGTTATGATTGACACCCATCGTTTTGGTAAAGTACCAGGTAGTGTATTAGAGCCTATCGTTAGAAAAATCTTTCCTCTTACGCCTAAAGGCATTAGTGATTATTTAAATCTTAGAAAACCTATTTTTTCTCAAACTGCGGTTTATGGGCATTTTGGGAAAAAAGGGAAAGATTTTTATTGGGAAAAGCTAAATAGGGTTGAAGAATTAAAAAGTTATTTGAAAAAATAAAATAAGTAGTGTTATGAAGATGTATTAATTATTTTTTTATTATGTATGGCAATTAAGAATGTTTAAAATTTATGAATTTGTTTTTGGTATAATTTATTTGTATTTTAATTATTAATCTTCCAATGCATCTCTAAAAACAATAAATATGAGATGAATAAAACTAGTTGTTGTGGTTAAAATAGATTGAGATTGATTAAGGACTAGATATAAGGGTGTGTGAGGAGCGAAATAATATGGTATGACGAAATTACCGCTAATAAGAAATATACGGAGGGCCTTGTTTGTTATGTACAAGGGAAATATTATGAGGCGGAACGTTATTTTGGACTTACGCTAAAACTTAATCCTAATCATAAAAAGTGGAGAAGATGCACTAAGACTTAAGATTTTAAAGAATTAAGCTTCATAAGGAGGGAGCAGATGTCTAAAATTTATAAAATAGCACTTATACCTGGTGATGGAACTGGACCTGAAGTAATAAGAGAAGGCGTAAAAATAATTTCTACTGTCGCAAAAAAGAATGATTTTAAAGTTGATTTTGTAAATTATGATATAGGCGGAACAAGATACTTAAAAACAGGTGAAATTCTTCCTGAAATTATAGTTGAAGAGTTAAAAAAGTTTGATGGTATATATCTTGGGGCAATAGGGCATCCAGATGTAAAACCTGGAATACTTGAAAAAGGAATTCTTTTAAAACTTCGTTTTGAACTTGATCAATATATCAACCTACGTCCTGTGAAGCTTTATCCAAATGTTGAAACTCCTATAAAGGATAAAAAAACTGAAGATATTGATATGATTATTGTGCGTGAGAATACAGAAGGCTTATATGCAGGAGCAGGTGGTTTTTTAAGAAAAGATACTTCTCATGAAGTAGCTATTCAAGAATCTATAAATACGAGATTCGGTGTTGAAAGATGCGTAAGATATGCCTTTGAGCTTACGAAAAAAAGGGCAAAAAATAATAAATTAACATTGTGTGGAAAAACGAATGTTTTGACTTACGCTTCGAGTTTATGGCAACGAGCATTTAATGACGTATCAAAAGAATATACGCAAATAAAATGTGATTATGCGAATGTTGATGCCGTGTGTATGTGGCTTATAAAAAATCCTGAATGGTTTGATGTGATTGTTACAGATAATCTTTTTGGAGATATTATTACAGATTTGGCAGCAATGATACAAGGCGGAATGGGGGTAGCAGCTGGTGGAAATATTAATCCTAAAGGCGTGTCAATGTTTGAACCTATGGGTGGTTCTGCTCCCAAATATACCGGAATGAATGTCATAAATCCTATAGCGACAATAAATGCAGGAGCAATGATGCTTGAAAACATTGGAGAATTAAAATCTGCAAAAGATATAGATAATGCTGTGGTTAAAGCATTGGAATCAGGTAAGATAAAAAGTATGTCTGCAGGTAAAATGGGACTTTCAACAACGGAAGTAGGAGATTTGATAGCTTCTTATCTATAAGGTTTTGATATTAATTTTAATTTAAAATTGTTGTAATTTTTATTAGAACAGGAAATTTTTCCCCTTTAACTAATGACTTTTGTCTGTTTAGTTTGGTGCGTGATGGTTGGTAAGTAAGTATTTTATTTTTTAATTTAAAGAGAAAAAAACAGAGTAAAAATGAAAAAGTATAAATTGGCAATTGTTGGCGCAACAGGTGCAGTTGGACGTGAGATGATTAAAATGCTTGAAAGCAGAGATTTTCCTATTGAAAGTATAAAGCTTTTAGCTTCTCAATATTCCATGAACAAAAAAATATCATATAAAGGAATGGAAATAGTTGTTGAGCTTCTCACAAAATATAGCGGGAAAAATATTGATATAGCACTTTTTAGTGCAGGTTCAGAAGTTTCTAAAAAATTTGCTCCTTATTTTGTAGCTGATGATTGCTTCGTTATAGATAATTCTAGTGCCTGGAGAATGGATAAAGACGTCCCGTTAATAGTTCCTGAAGTAAACTCTCATGACCTAAGAAAAGATAAAAAACTTATAGCTAATCCTAATTGTTCTACTATTCAAATGGCGTTAGTTTTAAAGCCCTTACATAACTTTGCAAAAATTAGAAGAGTTATAGTTTCAACTTATCAATCTGTTTCTGGAGCAGGACAAAGTGGCATAAATGAACTTATTGAGCAGACAAAAGCATGGACTAAAGGGGAAATTCCTATTGCCAATAAATTTCAGTATCAAATAGCGTTTAATTTAATACCTCAAATAGATATTTTTGTTGAAAATGGTTATACTAAAGAAGAAATGAAGATGGTAAATGAAACAAAAAAAATTATGGGAGATAATTCTATAGAGATTAGTGCAACTTGTGTAAGGGTACCTGTATTTCGTTCTCATTCAGAAAGTATATGGATTGAAACAGAAAATTATATTTCTCCCAAACAGGCAAAAGAATTGTTGGCCAAAGCTGATGGAATACAGCTTTTAGATGAACTTAAAGATAAAAAATATCCTATGCCTCTGTTTGCGGAAAATATGCAGATAACATATGTTGGTAGAATTCGAAGTGATATTTCAACAAAAAAAAATGCATTAACATTTTGGGTTGTGTCAGATAATCTTTTAAAAGGTGCAGCTTTAAATGCAGTGCAAATTGCAGAAACATTAATAAAAAATGGGTTGCTGTGAAAAACTTTAAATTTATCCAACCTTTAAATCAATACTAATTTAAATATTATTAATTATCACTATTATATTAGAGAACTTCTTTTTATGGTAAGTGAATTATTATGTTAAGTATAAAGTAATTTATTAACTTTTATAAGTTTTATATTGATAAATATAAATAAATCAATACTAATTTAAATATTATTAATTATCACTCATTTTAGTTAAGAGTCCCATTTTTTTAAGTAAATCAAGAAATGGATCGGGATTAAGTTCTTCAACATTAACCATTTTTTTTACATCCCATATCCCTTTAGCAATTAAAATAGAGGCAGCTACAGTCGGGGTTCCCGCTGTATAACTAATTGCTTGAGCTTCTGTTTCTTCATAACAAGTCTTGTGATTACATACATTATATATAAACAATTCTTTTTTGCGTCCAGATTTAGTTCCTTTTATTAAGTCTCCTATGCAAGTATTACCTGTATAGTTTGGGGCAAGAGTTTTTGGATCAGGAAGACATGCTT
Source organism: Endomicrobium sp. (assembly GCA_031262585.1). Lineage (GTDB taxonomy): Bacteria > Elusimicrobiota > Endomicrobiia > Endomicrobiales > Endomicrobiaceae > Endomicrobiellum. The sequence continues at coordinate 71,344 of JAISHK010000001.1, read as the reverse complement.
TTACAACTTTTAAAGGCACAATTTCTTGGCCTTCGGCTGTTTTTATAGGTTTTTCCGATAAAAGACCTATATTTTTGAGAACATTGAAACAGTTTATATAATGATCGTTGAATCCCATCCAAAATCTTATCGAGGTAGCCTCAATGTTTTTATAAAGCGAATGGATTTCATCATGTCCAGTTAGATATAATGTTTGCTTACCAACTATAGGAAATTTGTATACCTTCTTTTCAGAGTGTATAGGTTTACAAACCCATTGTTTATCTATCCATGTCCAAACCTTAACAAACTCTCTAAAATTAATTTCTGGATCAAAATTTGTAGCAAAGTATTTACCGTGTTCTCCGGCATTTATATCCATTATATCTATTGTATCTATTGTGTCAAAAAAATATTTTTTAGCATAAGCTACATAAGCATTTACTACACCTGGATCAAATCCGCAGCCTAAAATGGCTGTTATATTATTTTTTTTGCAACGTTCTTTACGTTTCCATTCATAATTTGCATACCATGGCGGATTTTCACATACTTTACTAGGTTCTTCATGAATTGCAGTGTCTATATAAGCTGACCCTGTCTTTATACATGCTTCTAGAATTGACATATTACAAAAAGCTGATGCTAAATTTACAGTAATGGAAATTTTTTTATCTCTTATTAATTTTATTACCTCAGAAACATTTAAAGCATCTATTTGATTAATTTGTATTTCTTTTGTATTATCTTTATAATTTTTTTTGCGTTTTATGCTTTCTAATATTTGTTTACAATTTTTAGTTGAACGAGAGGCCAAATAAATATATCCAAATAGATCATTATTTTGTGCAAATTTATGAGCAGCAACGTGAGCCACACCTCCAGCTCCAACAAGAAGTACATTCCTTTTCTTCATTTTTGTGGATTTATCTCCTTTTTTAAATTATAATATTGATAGTTATGACAATTCATTTATAAAATCATTATATAAAAACTCTTTAACAATTTCTATATTCCCATTAAGTCTTTTTACAACAATAGACGGCATTTTAAGACCATTAAACCAATTTTTTTTAACCATTGTATATCCTGCAGCATCACTAAAACTGATTATTGAACCAATTTTAAGTTTATTTAGAAATTTATATTCTCCAAAAATATCACCAGCAAGACAAGATTTTCCAGCAATAATATATTCGTTTTTACCTGGTTTGGCATTTATTTTTGCAGAAGTTCTGTATATAAGAATATCAGGCATATGTGCTTCAATAGAAGCGTCAACTATAGCAATGTTTTTTACATTTTTTACAATATCTAAAACAGATGTAACTAATTCGCAAGAGTTTGTAATTGATGCTTCACCAGGTTCTAAATAAACTTGAACGTTATATTTTTCACTAAAATGTTTTAATTTGTCACAAAATTTATCTAGAGGATAGTTTTTTTTTGTAAAATATAATCCTCCACCTAAGCTAACCCATTCAATTTTATGTAAAATTTTTTCATACTTTTTGACTATTTTATCTAACATATTACTGAAAATTTCAAAATTATCATTTTCACAATTGTAATGAAACATTATTCCACTTATTTTATTTAAAACCGATATAATATCATTATTTGAAATTACTCCAAGTCTTGAATATTTTCTTGTTGGATCTGCTAAATCAAAGTGAGAATAGCTAATGCCTGGGTTTATTCTAAGTCCAACTTTAATATGTTTTACTTCGTCGTAAAACATATTAAGTTGTGATATAGAGTTAAATATAATTTTATCTGAAATATTTTTTAAAACTTTAATATCTTCTGCACAATAGCCAACACTGAAAGCGTGAGTTTCTTTTCCAAAATATTCATATCCAAGTATAGCTTCGTATAGAGAGCTACTTGTTGTTCCATCCATATATTTATTCATTAGATTAAAAACAGACCAAGTAGAAAAACATTTTAAAGCAAGAATTGACTTGGTTCCGCTATGATTTTTTACATATTCAATTTTTTTGAGATTTTTTAATATTTTTTTTTCATTAATTAGATAATAAGGTGTTTCTATATCTTGTTTCATTGCCTCGCCTTTTTAGAAATGAGTTTTTTATTAATTTTTATTATTTTGACATCAATAATTTACAATGTAAGCTAATTCTTTAATTTTTTTTTCAATGTTTTTTATTATCCAATTAGGTGTTGAAGCACCGGCGGTTACTCCTACAATTTTTACTTTTTGAAACCATTTTTCTTGAATATCATCAGCGACTTCAATATGATATGTTTTTGTTATTTTTTCACAAATTTGTGAAAGTCTTGTTGTGTTTCCAGAATTTTTACCACCTATTACTATCATTAAATCTACATTTCTTGCAAGCTTTTTAGCAGATTTTTGTCTGTCTAAAGTTGCTTGACATATTGTATTATAAACCTTTACTTTGTGTTTCTTTTTTAATATTTTAACAATATTTCTGAAGTTTTTTGTAGTTTGCGTAGTTTGACTTACAATATTTATTAGCTTACTTTTTCTTTTAAAATTTTGGGCCTCTTGACAATTTTCTAGTATAACGCATTTTCCTTTACCGTAAGATTTTAAAGCGATAACTTCTGGATGATTTTTTTCTCCAATAATTATTATTTTTTCTTTAGAATTTATATCTAAAAGTTGTTTTACTATATTTTGTGTCCTTTTGACAAAAGGACAAGTAGCATCTATTAGGTTGATATTTTTGTTTTTTTTAAATTTTTTATGAAGATTAAAAGGTATTCCATGTGTGCGTAAAATGATGGAACTTTTTTTAATTTTACTTGATTCTTTTAGTATTTTAATTCCTTGTTTTTTTAGTCGCTCCACTTCCTGGGGATTGTGAATAATAGGACCTAAAGTGTATACTTTATTTTTTTTTTGAATTGCTTTTTCAGTTAAATTTATAGCTCTTCTTACGCCAAAACAAAACCCTGCATTTTTAGCAATTTTGACTTTAAATTTTCGATTTTTTATCAATCGATTACTCCGTAGCACATCATACATATAATTGTGAAAAATATTTTTTACATTTTAATTATTGCATCCAAAACTTCCTGTGACAAATTAACATAGTCTTTTTTACTGAATTCTTTAGGTGGATATATTGGTTGACCATATTTTATTTTTATTTGTTTAAATTTTATCATCTTGTTAGTATTTTCTATTTTTACAGGAATTAATGGTACCTGAGCATTACAAGCTATCATTCCAATACCAGATTTTGCTTTGCCAAGAACCCCACTTTTTGAACGCGTTCCTTCTGGAAACATTAAAAGCAAATGTTCATTTCTAAGTAAAGAAAAAACGTATTTCATTGTCGATATGTCTTGAATACCTCTTTTAACAGGAAATGCATTTGTTTGTTTAATTATTTTCCCAAAAATTGGAATGTCAAATAACTCTTTTTTTGCCATAAAATATAAAGGTCTTTTCATTGCGGCTCCTGTTAAAGGCGGGTCAAAAAAACTTACATGATTTGGAGCAATTATTGCTCCACCGTATTTAGGAATATTTTCAATACCATTAATTTCCCATCTATATAATAAACTAAACATAACTCTGAAAAATTGTCTACCAAGTAAAAATAAAATTGATGATTTTTCTTTTATTTGCATAATTTTTCGAAACCTTACTTTATAAAATTATATGTTTGTCAGTTTACTTGTGTTTATTAATATTATACCAAACTAAAAATTTTATGCAAAATTATTAAACTATTGAAGAAATCTTTTTTGTTACTGGATAATTGATAGCATTCTTTCTGAACATTTATTAAATCTATATGAAAAAAATAAATTAGTTTTATGAAAAGTACATTGATTTATGTTAAAAATTTTATTCACTTTGAGTTTTTTTAGTTTGTTATAAATAATTTCAGATAAATTTAATTTGTTATTTTTAAGTTTAAAATTAAATATATTTTCCATTTCATTACTAACTTTGTAACAACATGGTCGAATATGAGGACCTATATAAATACTAATTTTTTCTGTTTTAACACAAAACTTATTTTTTAATATATTAATAGTATTTTCTATTATTTCAAAATATAACCCCTTCCATCCAGCATGTATGGCAGCTTTTACTCTTCCATCAGATATAAGTAAAGGCACACAATCTGCACTAAAAATACCAAGAATAGTATTTTTATCTTGAGTAATCAATCCATCACAATCATTAATAAAAGTATTCCTATCAGAAGCGTTAACAATTTTTATATTATTACTATGTATTTGATTAGCAAGAACTAAATCGGTAGGATCTAGATTTAATGAAAGCATGAATTTAACTCTTTGAAAATTATCTTTCATATTTCCCGCGGATTTAGTAGTCGTAAAATGCTTATAAGGAAAATTATTGTTTGATATAATTTTTTTCATTTTAGTTTTGTATAATTTATTAATATTAGATAACATTCTAATTTAAAAATTTTGGTTTCCAATATGTATACGCTGGTTTTGAAACATCTACAACTTCATTTTGAAGTAATTCTTGTTGAGAAAATAGTTCAGATTGAATTTTTTGTTTTTCAATTGTAGGTACAGAGTTATGAACTTCAAAACCGGTTGCTATAATAGTAACTTTAATTTTGTCGTCAAGTCTATTATCTATAGTGTGTCCAAAAAACACGTGTCCGTTAATACCATAATTTTTAATATCATTAAATATTTCCTGAAGAGTTAGTGCTTGTATATTAGAGTTTGTCGTTATATTTATAAGAGATTTTTTTGCCTTTGAGATATCGTAATTATCAAGAAGTGGACTTGTAGCTGCTTTTTTAATAGCTTCTTTAACATTTGCGCTTGTACTTTCACCTATGCCTATTAATGCAGTGCCAGCATTACTTAAAATATTTTTAACATCTGCAAAATCTCTATTGATTTCTCCAATAACTGTAATAACATCAGTAATGGCTTGTATACTTTGTCTTAAAACATCATCTATAATTTGATAAAAAGCATCAAGAGAAATTCTCTCATTTATAACATTAAAAACTCTTTCATTTGGAATAATAATTAAAGCATCTGTGTATTCTTTTAGGTTTTTAATGCCATCTTCTGCCTGAGCCATTCTCACTTTTCCTTCATGTTCAAAAGGTTTTGTAACAACTCCTATTGTAAGTATGCCAGCTTCTTTTGCCAGTTTAGCAATTATTGGAGCAGCACCTGTTCCAGTTCCGCCTCCCATTCCCGCAGTGATAAAAATCATATCAGCACCAATAATCCTTGATTTTATTTCTTCAATACTTTCTTCTGCAGCTTTTCTGCCGACTTCAGGATTTCCGCCCACACCTAATCCTTTTGTTATTTTTTCTCCAATTTGAAGTATATCGGAAGCAGCAGATTTTAACAATGCTTGAGCATCCGTATTAATAGCTACAAACTCAACATTGTCAACATTAGCGGCAATCATTCTATTAATGGCATTACATCCTCCGCCACCTACACCTATAATTTTAATAACAGCTGATTGTCTCGCTGTCGTTTCCTTTGAAGGTAATATTATTTTTATGTTCATTTAAAAAAATTCCTCAAACCATTTTGATATTTTGGACATTAAATTATTTTCAGATGATTTTTTTTGCATAATGTAATATCGCGAATTTGAAAAAACGGATACTACTGTTCCTATAGCGGTTGTATATGATGGATTTAGTAATATCTCATCTGATCCTATAACTTTATCAGAATTTGGTATTCCTGTTCGGACAGAACAATTAAAAGCTTTCTCAAATGCTTCAGAAAGACCTGGAAGACTACTTCCGCCTCCTGTGAGAATTATTCCTCCAGATAAAAATTCTTCGCCATAATTGTTTTTTTCTATTATTTCTTTTATTTCGTATAAAATTCTATCAACTCTAGGCATAATTATGCCATTTACCAGGTCAATTTTACTACATTTTTTTATGCTTCTTCCATCTGCTGCTTTGTACTCGAATTCTTCATTTTTGAAATCATTGTAAGCAAAAGCGGCTCCATATCTTTCTTTTATTTCTTTTGAAATAGAATAAGCTGTTCTTAATTTATGACCAATGTCTCTTGTTATATAATCTGATCCATTAGAAAGTTCATCTGTATGTTTTATCATGCCATCAACATAATGTACGAGACCAATTGTTAATCCTCCAAAATCAATTACAAGACAGCTTAACTCTTTTTCTTCTTTAGTAACTAAAATATTGCTAGCAGCAAGATATCCATATATTCTATTACTATGATTTATACCTACAGAACTCATAGCTTTAGTAATGTTGCATAAATTGCTGCTAGAAGCTATAAAAGCATGTACATCAACTTCAATATATGTTCCCTCCATGCCTATAGGATTTTGTATACCTCTTTGTTGATTTAATATATATTCTCTAGGAATTATTTGAAATATTTCTTGATCAGATTCAATTTTTATTTGTTTTCTAGCACTTTCTATAGCATTTTCAATCGTTTCTTTAGAAACTTCTTTATTCGAATAGTTTATACTTGCGACACCTTTAGAATTTTTCGCATTTATAAAATTCCCTCTCATTGCGACAATCACATTATCTATTTGACTTCCTACTACAATCCTATCAATTTCTTCAAATGCTTTTCCTATTACTAATGCTGCTTCTTGTATGTTAATAACGGCTCCGGCTTTTACACCATCACAAGGAATGGAAACAGCTCCAAGAATTTTTACAAGTCTTGTGACTTCATCTTGAATTCCAACAACACAGCATACTTGATTACTCCCGATGTCAAGACCAGCTGTAAGCGCTTTTTTTGACATTATTAAGATCCTTTATTTATAAATTTTTCTAAAACAGGTTTTACAATTGCTTTACCAAAAGAATAGGTTATATCTATATATTCTATTTGTTTATATCTAGTTATAGCATCTACATATATCCTTTGAATTTTTTTGAATTTATATGTTAAGCGTTCAGACTTTTCATTATCAAAAAAAATCGTTGTATTTGTATTCATGATAAGAATTATATCTCCAGTATTGCTAAATTTTATTTCTGAGATGTTATTAAGAAAATTTCTGCAGACTGATTTAATTTTTTTAACAAGATATAAAAGTTGTGTTCTTTCAGAATCAGATTTATAAATAATTTTAGGAACTTTCATCGCACTCATAAATCCACGTAAAGGAAATGGAGTGTTATCAAAATCTATTCCAAATGTAGTGCCATTTTTATATATGAATGCTTCTGGAGTTCTTTCAAAAAGCTTAATCTTTACTTTTTGCCAACGTCGAGTAATTATGATGTTTTTCAATTCTGGTTTTAATTTTTTTATTTTTGATTTAGCTTCTGTCAAATTAATTTTTAATATATTGTCTCCGATTTTAAAAGGTAAAAGTTCTTTTATTTCGGCTTTTGTTATATTTTTTGTTCCAATTACTTCTATATTTTTAATAATTATTTTTTCTGATTTTAAAGTAACTTTTATAAGTTCCTTACATCCTAAATAAAATAGAAATATAAAAATAAAAAAAACTAGAATACAGAAAAATTTGATTATTTTTTTTGTTCCTTTTTGTTTCTTAAAACAAGTATCACCTACATAAGCGATTCTATAAGTATATAGCTTCTTTTTTATCATTTTTATTTATGAAACACACTCTCCAAAATTTTTAATACTAAACTTTCAAAATTATAACCAGCAACTTTACTCGCGTCTGGAATTAAAGATGTCTTAGTCATTCCAGGTATGGTATTATTTTCAAGTACCCATACTTTATTATTTTTATCTACAATCATATCAACACGACAAATGGATTTGCATTTTAAATCTTTATAAATTTTTTCAGCGTAGTTTTGAGCAATTTTATAGGCATTATGACTTATGCCAGCTGGTATTATGTGTTTTGAACCTCCATTTTGGTATTTTGATTTAAAATCATAAAATTCCCTCTTGGGCACTATTTCTACAACAGGTAGAACTTTGCCATTTAAAACACCTACGGTTATTTCTTTACCAGTGATGAATTTTTCAATAATAATCTTTTTATCGTATTTGAATGCTTTTTTTACGGCTGAAGCAAGTTGAAAAGCATTTTTAACTATTGTTATACCTAGTGCTGAACCTTGAGATGCTGGTTTTACGATAACAGGATATTTTTTTATTTTAGGAACTATTTCAAAATCTTTTAATGTTTTCCAATCTGGTGTTAAAATATTCATGTATTTAAAAAACTTTTTTGAAGTATCTTTATCTATAGAAATAGAGCTTGCGAAAATACCACATCCTGTATAAGAAATATCCATCATTTCTAACATTCCTTGTATTGCTCCATTTTCTCCTTTTGAACCATGTAGAGCTATATATGCAATATCTATTCTTTCTTTTTTTATCTTTTCAACAATATTTTTATCAACATCTATACCACAAACATTAACTTTTAATTTTTTTAATGTTTTTAAAATATTTTTTCCAGATAATATTGAAATTTTTCTTTCACTTGAAAAACCACCATACAACACACCGACTTTTTTATTTTTTAATCGTTTTAATATATTAGTATTATTCATTTTACTATTTTTATTTCTGTTTCAAGAATTATATTAAATTTTTCTTTCACCTTTTCTCTTATAATATCAATTAATGTTAAAACGTCTTTTGAAGATGCACCACCATTATTTATTATAAAATTCCCATGAATATTTGAAATTTGTGCTGCCCCAACATTAATTCCTTTAAGATTACTTTCTTCGATAAGTTTGCCAGCACTAAATCCATCAGGATTTTTAAATATACATCCAGCATTATACATATTTAAAGGTTGGGTTTTTATGCGTCTTCGTATATTTTTTAAAAAAATATTGTTTAAGTTATCATTTTTGGTATTTTTTTTCAAGTTAAAATTAACATTTGTAATAATACAATTTTCCAAACCACTTCTTCTATAGGAAAAATCTATTTCATAGATAGAAAGAATTTCTTTTTTAGAATTTTTATAGATTTCTACGCTTTTTATAGCTTTACTTACCCAGTTATTTTTACTTCCTGCATTTCCGTAAATTGCTCCACCTACAGTGCCCGGAATACCAGCGGTAAATTCAAATCCTAGTAAATTATTTTTCAAGGCAATATTTAAAACATCTGAAAGTAATGCTCCACTGCCACTTACAATTTCTTCTCCTAAAACTGAAATTTTTTTAAATTTATCAATAAGAGAAACGACAATCCCTTTATAACCATCATCTGAAAAAAGAACGTTTGTGCCACTGCCGAGTAATAAATAATTGTCTTTAGAAACGTTACTTAAAAAAATAGATAAAGCTTTTTTATTCGGAATTTCAATAAAAAAATCTGCATAACCACCTATTTTAAACGAACAATGTTTTGAAAGTAGTTCATTTTTCAAAATATTGCAGCCTAAAGAAGATAATGTTTTATTTAAATTAGAGTTAATAATTCTTCGCCTTTTCTCCATATGTCTCCAGCACCTAATGTCAAAACTATATCACCAGGTAAAAGTGTTTTTGAGAAACTTTTTAAGTTTGTAAATTTTTCAGCCTTACATTTATTTTTTATGAGACTGCTTAATATTAAATCTGCGTTTATACCTTTTATAAATTTTTCCCCAGCAGAATAAATGTCTAAAACTTTAATGATGTCTGCATTTGCAAAACTTTTGCCAAATTCGTTAAAAAGATTTTTTGTTCTAGTATATCTGTGAGGTTGAAATAAAACAACAATTCTGTGCTTAGGCCAAAAATATTTTATTGCTTTTAGCGTGGCGATAATTTCTGTTGGATGATGCCCATAATCATCAATAATTGTAATTCCATTTTTTTTGCCTTTTATTTCAAATCGTCTTTTGACTCCGTCAAATTTATTTATAGCTTTTACAATTAGCCCAAACGGAATACCCAGCCATAAACCCACACCTATTGCTGCGAGAGAATTTAAAACATTATGCCTACCTGGAATTTTAATATCAATATTCCCAATAACCTTTTCCATATATACAATATCAAAATTTGTGAGATTTTCTAATGTCTTTATGTTTACAGCTTTAATATCGGGTTTCCCATTAAATCCATATGTAATATATTTCCTAGTAATTTTTGGAATTATCTCACTTAAAATTTTATTATCAGAGCAAATTATTGCTGTGCCATAAAATGGAACACAATTAATATGCTTCAAAAAAGCTTTTTTAAGGTTTTTCATATTTCCGTAATAATCTAAATGATCATTGTCTATGTTTGTTACAACTGTAATAACTGGAGAAAGTTTTAAAAAGGAACCATCAGATTCATCTGCTTCTGCTACAATATAATCACCTTTTCCAAGTCTTGCACTAGTTTTTAAATTTTTTAATAATCCTCCTATAACAATTGTAGGATCAAAACCACCTTCATCTAAAACAAGAGAAACAAGAGATGTAGTAGTGGTTTTTCCATGAGTTCCAACTATTGTTATAGCATATTTCAATCTTGCTAATTCAGCAAGCATTTCTATGCGAGGTATTACTGGAATTTTATTTTTTATAGCAGTACGAACTTCAGGATTATTTTTGTTTATAGCTGTTGATATGACAACAACATCTGCAGAATTAACGTTCTTTGCATCATGACCTATATATATTTTGGAACCTATTTCTTTTAAATGATCAGTAATTTCTGTTTTTTTTAAATCAGAACCAGAAACGCTATGTCCCAAGTTTATCAAAACCTCTGCTATTCCTGACATTCCAGAACCACCAATACCAACAAAGTGTATATGTTGATTTTTATAAAACATTTATTTTCCTTTTAAATTAGTAATTTATTTTCATTATTTTTACTGTATCCTAAAATATTTGTTGGCCAATTTTTAATTTTTTAAAGTCTTTTTCTACAGCAACTTGGAATCTATATTTTTTTATATTTCTTTATAATTACGCTATCATGTTTATAAGTGAAAATATTTGAGAGTTTTTCTATTAATATTTATAATGAATCTTTTATTAAATTTTCATTTTAGAAAGAATTTTCTTTTTTTACATAGCAAATTTCCTGGATTTATACGTCCTGAATATCAACTTTTATTTCTACAAAGAGCAAACATATTCAGTACTATCAACGCTAATATTTTACAAAATATGAATAATATTATAAAAAATAATAAATACAAATGGAATTAAAATACAGTTTTAATGTTATTTACATTTAGATTTTTTTATTATTCCAACTACATGACTTGGATAAGAGATATGTGACTAGAATAATTTTTGTCATTTTTACATTCTCTGCTTTGAAATATATCTCTATGATTAACTTTAACTTTGTATTTTTCTTCTAAACTAAGAAAACAGTGAGTTTATCACTGTGAAAATTGATTTATGTTTCCCACCAGAGTGAACCTTATGGTTAAATAACTCTTTCCTTCCTTTCTTCCTTTTATATAGTCTAGCAAAGATGTTTCAATAAGTTTTGAAAATATATTAAAAAAACATTTAAATTCTTTTTGGTTTTCTATAACTTTTTAACAATTTTATTCTTTCAAGTTTTAAATTTTAACTCATGAACATAATTTGGATTTGTTATAAAATGCATGTCATAAATAATATCAACATTGTTGGGAACTCCACATATTTTATCCAAAAAAAATTACAGATATATTTAAATACTGATTTTCTAAACGATGTATACCTGATAAAAGAGAAATTATTTTTTTTAATTTGCCTTTTGAAGTATCTATGACTTTATCAGTAACATCAATTTTATCTATGGGACGACGACTTTCTGAATAACGTCTTAATAACACTGAATCTAATGCAAAGATTTTAAGAGCTTGACTTTTGCTCGCACCAGATATATCTGAAACTATATAAAATTTTAATCATAACTTTGTTATTTGTTATTTTTTTTCGTAACTTGTAATTTAAAATTTTCATGATAAAATCTCTACTTTTGAATCTTTGATTTAAATTAGTTTTTTAAACAATAACAGCAATTTTTGTCATGAAGATAAGAATTACAATTTTAGATACTTTAATATTTAAATAATTAGTATAGTAGTTATTAAAACTTAATCTTCATAGTATTTTTATTTACCTTAACTTCCTGCTAAAAGTTTAAGTTTAAAATCATCATTCTTTAAGAAGCTATTGATGCATTCATAAAATTAATATGCATCCTCCTGCTGTATAATTTTAACAACATCTTCTTTTGTTGTAGCATTTTTAATAGCTTGTCTTAAAAATTTGTCTTTAAATAATCTTGAGATCCTTGACAATGCTTTTAAATGTTGTCCCACTACTTCAACCGGTCCTACTAAAAGAAAGATTATGTTAACTGGTTCTCCATCAAGTGAATTAAATTCTATACCTTTACGAGAAATTCCCAAAACACCTAATTGTTCTGTAAGAACATCAGTTTTTCCGTGAGGAATTGCAACACCTTGGCCGATTCCAGTTGAACCAAGTTTTTCTCTTTCCAAAATAACATTGACAACTTCATCCGTCTTTTCTAGTTTTTTTGTACTTTTTAAAACCTCCACCAACTCAATAATAGCTGACTTTTTATCTGTTGATTTTAAATCAACAACAATCGTCTCCTGACTTAAAAAATCCATAACCTTCATTTTTTTCTCCTATTTGTACTTTATGCCTCGTTGGGTTCTAAAAGTACTATTGATCCACTATCATTACGATAAAGAACACTTACCTTGTCGCTTGATTCATTTTTAAACATATAAACTCTATATCCTAAATTGTCCATTTCATTAATTGCGTCTTCCACTGTTACAGGTCTTAAATCAAAACGCTTTATTTCAGAGATTTTTATTTTAGAATCATCCATAGCATCATAAGAAAATGCTTCTTCTATAGCATTTTTTTTAGTTTTTAACGTTTTTAAATTAGTTTTTCTATGAAATTTTGAGATTTCTTTTTGCTTCTTAAGTTGTTTTTTTAATTTATTTATGGACAAGTCTATTGAAGTGTACAGATCTGTAGATTCCTCTTTAGCTCTTAATGAAAGTTTACCATCATTGAAAATAATTTCTGTTATTTGCCTGTTTTTTTCTACTGATAAAATAGCATGTACCCACACCGTATCACTACCATAGAGTGTATTGTATTTTAATATTTTTTTACGGATGTAAGAATAAATGGCATCAGTAAGTTTTAAATGTCTAGTTGTGATATTGATTTGCATTTTATCTCCTTTACATTTACATTTTAAAATTATCACCTAAATAAAATTTTCTCGCTTTAGAATCCTCAAGTAAATCTTTTGCACCACCTTCAAGTAAAATTTGCCCTTCATAAATTATATATGCTCTGTCAATGATTTCGAGAGTTTCTCTTACATTATGATCTGTTATAAGAATTCCTAAACCTTTTTCTTTTAAATTTTTAATAATTTTTTGTATACTATCGACAGTTATGGGATCAATCCCAATAAAAGGCTCATCTAAAAGTAAAAATTTAGGATTCGTTATTAAAGCTCTGGCAATTTCAAGTCTTCTTTTTTCTCCACCAGATAGCGTAATACTTTGTTGTTGACGTAATTTGGCAAGTCCAAAATCAATGAGTAGGTCGTCAACTTTTTTCTTTTGTTCAGATTTTGAAATAGGAAGCATTTGAGCTATTGCCATGAGATTATCTTCAACGTTAAGTCCTCTAAATATTGAACATTCTTGTGAAAGATATCCAATGCCACTTCTTCTTGCTCTTTTGAACATTGGCCAATTTGTTATCTCCACATCATCAATGTAAATATTACCATTATCAGGTTTTATAAGGCCAACTGTCATGTAAAAGGTTGTTGTTTTACCTGCACCATTTGGACCAAGTAATCCTGTAATTTCTCCTTGACATACTTTAATACTTATTCCATTTACAACTATCCTACGTTTATTCTTTTTAAATAACTCTTTAGTTCTTAATATCATTCTTTTCATCTTTCATTTCAATTTTGCCTAAAACTGAACCTTTCATCATTATTTTTTTAGTGCCTTTAAATTCAGATATAACCACTTTATCTGCTTCATATAGACCTTTTTTGCTACCAAAATATACATTAGCTACAGGTCTTCTTTTTTCATTTTTTTTAATAGTAGTTAAAATTCGTGCTTTTGCATCTATATGTATCTCTTCGCCAGATAAAATACAAGGAGTAGTAGAATTATCAATAAAATATTTTATTAAAACATGCTTTCCACATATTTTACCTTTTTGAGAAGTCATATTATATTGAGCCAAATTACCGTAAGCTTCAAAAGATTCTTTATTTTTAATTTTTATACGCAGCTGCACATTACCAAAGGCTGAAAGATTAGTATTTATTTTATCGTACGTTATTTTATCTGCGTTCACTATATTATTGCTATTGAATGCTTTTGAGTTGCCTTTGGAGCAAGCAATTTTCCCTGCCTTTTTTAATTCCATCTCATCTCCAACTATTATAGTTTTATCAGAACCAATATTAATATCATTTGCAAAAGAATAAAATGAAGAAATTAAAATAAAAATTAAAGTTGTATTAATTTTTATCAAGTATTGTTCTTGGATTCTTAATAATAATTTTATCAAGTTTATTATCAGATTCAAAACTTGTTCCATAAATTGTCTCGCTCGGTGTTGTAATCTTTACATCATTATTGCTATAAATTGATTTTTTTTGTGCATCATATATCAAATCTGTCGTGTACAAATGCTCTTCATTTACATCACTTATAGTACATATACCTGTACATTTGATATCATAAGTGTCTATATTTATTACTGCTGTTTCTGCACTAAGCATTGAAACATATTTTCCTTTATCATAAAACTTTATTTTAGAATGTTTCAAACATGCATTATTTTTATTTTCGTCTATAGTTGCTGTTTCTGCTTTTAAAATCATTTTTAATTTGCCATTTTTTGTTTGAGTTATAAAAATTTTTTTCATAAATTGTTCTGGAGTATGAGAAATCTCTTCTATAACATTTTTTTCACTTTTACAACTTAATAAGATAAATATAATCGTTGCCAGTGATAATATTTCTCGTATTTTATAAAAATTTACCATTTCTCCTCTTTAAACAAAAGATATGATCTACTACTCTATCTTGAGTTTCAAATTTTATTTCTTCATTCATGAAGTTTTCTGCATTTGTTTATATTTTTGGTCATTTAATTTCTTTGTCTATAATTTTCGCACTTCTTTAAGTTAAATATATCGAATATAAACTATTGGTACCATCTGCAGACCGTGGGTTGCATCAAAAATAATCCTGTTTTTTCATTATTTCTAAATTTCTGATGTCAATAACTAAATTATGATATCTAAAAGATCCTCTTTACGTATGAAATAAATTTCTACCACCAAGACTTTCTGCTTTCTTTATAATATTAAACATATCACACCATGCGCTAAAAAATGCCATTTCTTTATATTTTGTGTCTGAATAAAACACAGTATTTGTAAAAAATTTACAATTTTCTGCTATTTTTATAAACGTAATTTTGCATACATACATCATAATAATGCGTAAATTCAATAACATAACAACTGTTTTGCATTTTACTTTTTCTCAATCTGCAAATATTTTTTTAATTTTTAAAATGTTTCCAGACATATCAATGCTAATAGCTAATAGAGCTATATTTTAAATGATAACTTTTATTTTTCTACAATTTTTCCAAAATTCTTAATAGTTTAATATTTTCAACATTTTCTAACATAAAAGCTTCATTTCTTAAAAATCATAATAAAAACTCTTTTTTATTCCATATAATAATTCTATATGTTTATAATTTATTTTTTGATTTGTCTCTATTGTAAGGTTATTTATTACACGATCTAAAAAATATAAAGTATATCCATTTTTATTAATAACTTTAATACAATAAACAACAGTTCATTGCTCAAAAATTCTATTATTTTTAAATAAAATTTGCTAATTTGTCTATTAAAGTAGTTCTATTAAGACTCATCACCTTTTTTTATATTGCTTAATTCTTTCAATAAGTATTGTTATATGAGAGTTTATCTTTTATTAGTCTAAAGGTTTATCCTGCTGAAATCAACTTGAATCATATAACTAGAATGATTTGTCTTTAAAATAAAAAAATTAACTTTAAAATTTTTTATATTTTTCGGAAATTTAGATTAAAAATTATAAATTAAAAACTTGTTTATTATAAATATGATTTATTTTTTCAAAAAATAACATAATCTTTAACAAAATTTTCTAATATCATAAAGGATTTATTACAATAAATTTTTTAAAATTACAAACTGTGTCTGAATATAATATTGGCTTTTCAACTTTAAATTTTCAGACATACTAAATATTCTATTTTTCTTTTTTACCAACCACAACTTTACAATGGTAATCATTATTTATAAATCATAAACCAAACACATTTAAATTCAAAAATGTCATTTATTTTTAAGATATCATTTAAAGATAAATGAATAGAATTCTCAATTCAAAAGCCAACAAAGCAAGTTTTGATATTAATAATTATTTCTACATAATAATTTGCATTTGTGAGAGTTGTTGAGTGAGTTGCACCTAAATTATTTTTTTATATCTTCACAATTTAATTTCCAAAGAAAGCAACTTTCTATAAAGCTTGTAATCCGACTAAAATTATTATTACATATCTCTTAACTTTTAATTTTCTAAATTGATATTATTGTATAAAAAGATTATTTTCTGTGTCAACAAAAACAAAATCTGTAAAATAAATTAAAATCAGGCAAAATTAAGAATGTAGTATAATCAAAATAAATACTGTTAAATTTTAAAGATAAAACCACAAAAAACCAAGCATCACATCATATAAATAACACATACTCTAATAAACCTCACCACGTTAAAAAGCGGCAATTATTAAACCTGTGAATGTGAGGATGTTAATTTTTAAATTGTAATTTACTTTGAATTTTAATATCTTTTTCTATTTTAATAACTTAACAGCGGTTTTATATCTATTATATTTATTTTTTTAAATATATCACAATTTGAAAAGCTATGTCTAAAAGAGACTCTGCTTTTACAGTTTTAACTAGCTTTGCTTTGTTCCAAAAAACTACACTTACATTTTTACTTCCTTTATAAGAAATTTTGAATTTTAAATATTCTTTTCTATTTTCGAAAATATAAATTTCAGTTGGAGTTACATCTTTCATATAAAATATAGGATTTAAATTGCCTATGCCGAAAGATTTCATTATTTCTAACTGCTTATAAAGATCTAAATTATATCAGATATTTTTAATTCACTTTCAATAAATATAGTATTTTTAGAAATTGTTTTTTTAGATTCTTATATACATATTCAAAAATTCTTTTTGTAAAATTTTCTATTTTAGAATGTTCTAAAGTAAATTCAGTAGCTTAATTGTGTCCACCATATCTTATAAAAATATTTTTCACACTTTTAAACCGCGATTACATCAAAATCTTCAATAGATCTTGCAGTTCCTGATGCTTCTACTCCATTAGTAATAAACAAAAAAGTTAGTTTTGAATATGTTTTTACTATTTGAGAAGCAATAATGCCAGTAACTCCATGTTCAAGATTAAAAGCTTTAACTATTAAAACTTTGTCATTATATCAACGTTACATTGTTTTTTTAGGAAATATTTAAATTGTTCAATTTTTATTTAACTCTAATATCCTATTATACAAATCTTTTGATTGAGATATATCTTTTGTCATGAGAAGTTGTACTGACAACATGCCTCTTTGCCCATACATCCGGAAGAATTTAATACAGGTGTAATATGCCATGATATTGTTTTTGCAGTAATATCATGTATGTTTTTTGAGAATAAAACATCTTCTATTAAAATTCTCAATTTTGGTCGCTTATGAGGGGTTTTTATAATTTTTAAACCTTTCTTTACTATTATTCTATTTTCATCAACTAATGGCATAAAATCTGATATAGTACCAAGAGTACATAAATCAAGATTGTTTCAAAAAAATCTTTAATTTTTTTATTTTATATGCTCTACAGAGGTCGGAAATATTATTTATATCATTGTTTATTAAAATAATCTTATCTTTTAGAAAAACGTTCTCTTTTCCCAAAAAGTCTTTTATATCAAGATTATTTATATAAATTTTAAATATTCGGTTTATAATATTTTTTATTTTTTTAATAGAGTTAAAGTCTATTGTTTCTATTTTTACCCCATTATTTAAACAAATACAACTTCCTGAAAAATCTTTATTATATTTTTTAGCATAGCATAAATTATTTCTTTATTATAATCTTTACAATAACTGAACATTAAAGATTGCATAGTTTAATGATACGACACAGCTAGTTATATTTTTAAAAGGATATTTAGAATTATAAATCTTTGGATTTATAATCGCATCTGCATTGGTGACACCTTCATAATGAGGTTCATGATGATATGTTATTATCGTATACATTCCAAGATTTTTTACAAAAGCGATTTCATTTAAAGTTGAAATACCGCAATCTACCGTGATTAAAATTTTCACACTTTTTCAATTGCATACTTTAAAAGAATATTTTTATGTATTCCATATCCTTTCTCTACTGGAACATACCATTGTATATTTTCGCCTAGGTTTTTATTGTTGTATTGACTTATAATATTTATAGCTGAACGCTATTACATTTTTATTGCCATAGACAAGAATGACTTCATTTAAATTTAATGCTTTTCTTATTCTATTAACAACTTTTTGCATATCATAAAATAAAAAAAGATTATGTAAATCTTTCTATATCACCATCAATAAATTGTTTAACCTTTTCTATACTATCAATCCCTCTATTTACAAGAACTGTTGCAATTTTTGAAATTAATGGTAAAAAAGAAACTAATGCAGATACTTTTGGGATATTTTTTTGTGATATTTCTCATTCTTTTTTTGTTTTCGAGCATAATTAAATTTATCCTTTATTGATTTTATATTTTTATCTTTAACACTAATATATATACTTTTTATATTTAATTCAATTTTCTCAATTATAATGCATAAAAAATTTTAACATATTTTTGAAAATACACATTATATAACTAGTTGTTAAAAAATATATAATTTTTGTCTTTACTATTAATATTTTAACTTTTAAAATATATAGAAATAAATATGCACTAATAACTTTTTTGTATTTTTACAAAGCTTATAAATTGTTGGCATGATATAAAGAATACTAATGTTGTGGACATTTGAATTTTTGATAAGTTTGGATAAAAAGATTACAAAGATATTAAATACTAATATATATAAGTCTTAATATTTTTTTGATATTCAATACTCATAAGGTACGTACAAATTAATTAAATTTATAAAAATAAATATATTTTCATCACAATTTTTTTGCTTGTACTTAAAGTTATATTCATACTGAGGCTTTTTGTATGAACTACTTTGCTACAAAATAAACTAGTCTCTTATGTTTATTATACACTTCTCAGTTAACATTTAACATTTTTTTAATAAATATATCAAGTTATTTATTTCTTACAAAGAGGATATAAACTTTTTAGTATTTTTATTTTCTTTTTAATACTTTTAGTACAGCCTCTGCAATACTTATATCATTTAATCCATATCTTTTCATTAGGTTCGCTCCATAGTCAGATTCTCCGAATCTATCGTTAATACCAATCATTTCAATAGGTACTGGAAAATTTTTACACAATACTTCAGCAACTGCCGATCCAAAACCACCATAAATTTGATGTTCTTCAGCAGTTACTATTGCTCCACACTCCTTTGCTGCATTAATTATTGCTTTTTCATCTATAGGCTTAATAGTATGAATATTTATAACTTTTACTTTAATACCTTTTTTTTCTAATATCTCAGCTGCTGATAAAGATTCGTAAACCATAGTTCCAGATGCCATAATAGCAACATCTTTGCCATCTCTTAAAGTATTTGCTTTACCTATTTCAAAATAACTATCATTTTTTGTAAATATAGGTGTATTTTCTCTTCCATATCTTATGTAGACTGGACCGTCCACGTAAGCACTTGCAATAACTGCTTTTTTTGTTTCAATAAAATCACATGGCACTATAACTTTCATCCTTGGAATACATCGCATTATAGCAATATCTTCTAAGGCTTGATGAGTTGCCCCGTCTGGACCAACCATAATACCTGAATGGGAACCACCTATTTTTACATTTAAATTTGAATAACATATTGTAGTTCTTATTTGCTCCCATGGCCTTCCCGTAACAAAAACTCCATAAGTTGATACAAATGGTATAAAGCCTGCAATAGCAAGTCCTGCAGCCATCCCTAATAAGTTTGTTTCTGCTATACCTACGTTAAGAAATCTATCTGGAAAGATTTCTTTAAAATTGTTTATAGCTACTGAAGAAATAGTGTCTGCACCTAAAACAAAAACATTAGGATCTCGCTTTCCAAGTTCAACAAGTCCTTTGCCAAAACCAAATCTTGTTGCTTTTCTTTCAAAGATTTCAACCATATATATTTATTTCTCCTACTTAATATAAATATGTTATTTTACTTCATAGATGATGATACTTCTATTTCTTTTAAAGCTTTTATAATTAATTCTTTTGATGGAACCTTGCCATGCCATTCTGTCAAATTTTCCATATAATGGATACCCTTTCCCTTAATGGTTTTAGCTATTATTACGGTAGGTTTATTTTTTTCTTTTTTAAATTTGGTATATGCGTTATTTATTTCATTAAGATTATGGCCATTTATTTCTATGATATTCCAGCCAAAAGCTCTATATTTGCTATTTAATGGTTCAATGTTCATTATATCTTTAGTTGCACCATCTATTTGTAATCCATTATCATCAATTATTGCACAAAGATTATCTAGTTTAAAATGGGCAGCAGCCATTACTGATTCCCAAATACTACCTTCTTGTTGTTCTCCATCACCCATTAAAACATAAACTTTATTACTTTTTTTTGCTTGTTTCATACCAACAGCAATCCCGACTCCTACTGATAAACCATATCCTAGTGAGCCTGTAGATACTTCTATGCCAGGCAACCCTCTATCTTTTGCAGGATGGCCCTGAAGTCTGCTACCAGTTTTTCTTAATGTGTACAATTCATCTATGTTAAAACATTTGAGATGCGCTAAAACTGCGTACAACGCAGGACATGCGTGTCCCTTGGATAAAATAAAATAATCTCGTTTAGGATCTTGTGGATTTCGAGAATTAAACTTCATATGTTTAAAATACAGTGATACTATAAGCTCAACAGAAGATAAACTACCTCCTGGATGACCAGAATTTGCATATCCCAACATTTTAATAATATCTCTTCTTACTCTAGTACACATTGTTTTTAAGTCTAAAAACATACTATAAAGACCTCTCTAATAAATCCTGTAAAGCTATTTGTCATTATGAAACATGAAATAATTTTGTAATAATAGAATCACCCCTCCTTAGACGACTGTTTTTCAATCTCTTTAATCTTTAATATTCTTCTTGCGTGTCTTTCTTCAAAAGATGTTTCAAGAAATATTTTTATCCTGGAACATATTTCGCTAATCGTAGCGGTTCGAGAACCTAAACATAAAATATTTGCTCCATTATGTTTAGCGGCGAGTTTAGCAGTATCTTCACTCCAGCATACAGCAGCAACGGTGCCTTTTACTTTATTTGCAGCGATGGACATGCCTATCCCTGTAGCACATATTAAAATTCCTTTGTCTACTTTTTGATTTACTACAGCTTTAGCAACTTTAAGAGCATAATCTGGATAATCACAACTTCCTCTGCCATGAAATCCAAAATCTTCAATTTCATAATCAATCTCTTGCAAATACTTTTTTACATTATTTCTTATTTCAATAACTGCGTGATCAGTTCCAAAAGCTAATTTTTTAATTCTTCTCATATATTTCAATGAATTTATTTTAAATATTTAACAAGTTTTTCAAAAGATTCCATTTCTAAACTCGCACCACCTACTAGTCCTCCATCAATATCAGACTGATTCATAAGTTCTGACACATTGTTAGGATTTACAGAGCCACCATAAAGAATTCTTATTTTATCTGCAGCACTATTGTATA
Source organism: Endomicrobium sp. (assembly GCA_031262585.1). Classification (GTDB taxonomy): domain Bacteria; phylum Elusimicrobiota; class Endomicrobiia; order Endomicrobiales; family Endomicrobiaceae; genus Endomicrobiellum. Next base: position 49,356 of record JAISHK010000001.1, on the reverse strand, counting down.
TTTTTTTATACACTTTCCTTATAAAAGAGTGAACTTCCTGTGCTTGTTCTGGAGTGGCTGTTTTGCCAGTTCCTATTGCCCAAACAGGCTCGTATGCTACAACTAAAGAAGTAGCTTGTTCTGTACTAAGTCCCATTAAGCATTCTTTTACTTGTTTTTCTATAGTATTAAATGTATTATTATCCTTTCTTTCTTTAAGAGTTTCTCCTATACATACTATAGGAATAAGTCCCACTTCCATGGCAATTTTTATTTTTTTGTTTACAGTTTCATTTGTCTCTCCAAAATATTGTCTACGTTCTGAATGACCTATTAAAACATAAGAACAGCCAATATCTTTTATCATTAATGGAGAAATTTCACCAGTAAAGGCTCCTTTTAGTTCCCAAAAAATATTTTGGGCTCCCATATTAATGTTAGAATTTTTAATTTCATTATTTACAGCATAAAGAGCTGTAAATGGTGGAAATATCAAAATATCAACGTCTGTTACATCATTGGTTGAATTTTTTAAAGCTTTTGTAAAGTTTGTGGCCTCTAAAATGGTTTTATTCATTTTCCAATTTCCAGCCATCAATGGTTTCCTCATAAAATTAACCTCTTTATTTTGTTTTATATAAGAATTATATCAGATTTATTTTGAGATTTTCAATTATTGAAATTAAAATAGAACATGAATAACCTATATTTCAGAAAATAATCTTTCATTTTCATGCCAACATTTGCCGCTATTTTAGTTTTTACTAATAGATTATAATGATCCATTTATAAACCTAATTGACTTTGCAAATTAATATTCATAGGAATTCTTTTTTATCATCTATTTAATACAGCTGCAATATAAATTGTAATTTTACTATCGTTCTTTCATTTAATAAAGTTTTTATCACAAAACAATCAATTCTCCAATAAAAATTTTAATAATCTCTTTTCTTATAACTTTAATTGTTAACAAGAATGATAAATCCTTTTAATTTTAAAAATGACCTCTCAAAAGAAATAATAGTTCATGAAAGTTTATAATTTAGCTTTTCATATTATTTTTTACTTTACTTTCACTTTCAATTAATATTATTTTAATTTTATCATATTTTTATGTTTTTAAAATATCAAAATGATTTATACTGAACAATTATAAACTATTTTTAAATCTTTAACTATTTCGTAAAAAACATTAATAAATTAGCTCTTATTCTTATTTAAATAAATTGATAATTATTGCAACAAATCAATAAACATAATTAAAGTGCGTTTTCTTTTTAACATTTAGTAAGAAGGCCTTCAGAATTATTTTTTTAGATGCTATTGTTCGTACAGGTTGTGGATACTATTTACTATAAATATAGCACAAGCACATCCTCCTTAAGCTGTTGTGTTTTAAATTTTGATTTTTTCTTTTTGAGATGATTCTGGAGGATGTTTTATCTAGATGTTGTTGATCTGTCTTAATGGAGCTTTCACAAAAATTTTTTAAGACTAATTTTGTACTGCATTTACAAATTTAGTCATTGATTTATCCATAAGTAATTAATATTAAATCAATATTAATAATATTTAATAATTTTTTCATTACTTATTTTTTACTTTATTTTTATTATTCTGTCTTAAACTTCAGAGATTGTTATTTTCGTAAATCTTCCGTTTGCTTTTTTAAGTTGATGTGTCTTGTTAATGTTTTATTTTCTATGCTATCATGCTAATTATTCTCCTTTAGGGTGAGATCTTGTGAAAATTTCTCGATGGAACTATAGTTTGTTTTACTCTACTAAATTCTTCCTAGAGGATATTCTAAACTCAATAAAGAGCAAACAAAATCATTGTTCCTACTCTAGTTGCGTTTGCCATCATATCTATTTCTATTTATTGAATAAAGTAGTATTATCCATAAAATGACAATTATAAATATTTTTATATCGAAATATTTATTGTTTTCAAGTTTTTCATAATGTAGGCACTGATAGTTTATGAATTGACGAAAAAAACTTGTTGCTTTTTTGATTGTTACAACGGGAGATTTTGACTCTCTTCAATCTTACTCTTTTTTTCTTCATTAAAGACTTATTATATTGACCATAGAAACATGGTATCAAACTTAATGATAATAATAATTTATATTATTCTTTTTATAGTTTTTATCTTTTAAATTTTAACTATAATTATAATCTGTTGTTAATCTTTTTTTACTTCTTATTTTTATTATCCGTAATTTTATTTTTAAACAAAAAAACACTTGAAAATTGTTTATCCCGATTTACGATGGTGACAACTCCTAATGAAATGTAATGTGAAAAAAAATTACAGTTTTTTATAATGTTTACAATATTTAAATTTCTTAAAAATTCACTTGTATTTAGTTTTTTATTTAAATGACTATACATTTTCACAAAGACATATACTCATTTTCACCACAATGATTACTAAACGCAATCAAGTTATTCTTTCTTTTGCTTTCCTATTTTTTAGAAAGATAAAAATTGATATAGTTTTTTTCGTGTTTTAAAATTTTAATTGATATATATCTCTTGTATTCTTAATTGCTAATCAACATGATTATACTATTTTATATTATCAAATGTATATCTTATTTTGCTTTAACTTTCTTTATTTTAATTTTCACTTATACTTTTTAATGTATAGAGTTGCACGTATAACTTGTTGAAATTATTTAAATGAAACTAGATATTTTTTTTGATAAAATATTTACAAATATTCTTTGCAATAACTATACCATTTTTATTATTTTTGGCATCTAATTATTTGATTATTAACTAGATGTCTTCTATAAGCATTTAACGCATCTGGGAAAATTTCAAGAACTTTTTCTATAACACCATGAAATACAGATATCGCAATGCCGTAATTTGTTATTGCCACACCATTTTCAACAGCTTTACTAACTCTTGCAAACATACTTTTTCTATTTAATGTACAACCGCCACAATGAATTATAATTTTACAATTTGTAATATCTTTAGGATAATCTTGTCCACATACATATTTAATTTTCAAATCTTTTTTAGAATATTTTTTGAGCCATTTTGGAAGTTTTACTTTACCTATATCATCTCTTGAAGCATGATGAGTGCATGCCTCAGAAATTATAACCTTGTCATTATCATTAAGATTATTAAGAATAGCTGCCCCCTTTGCCATTTCAACAATATCAGTCTTATCTGCAGCATAAATGATTGAAAAAGTTGTAAGTTTTATATTTGTAGGAGTTTTTGCAACTATTTGCTTAACAACTTGAGAATCTGTTATCACCAAAGCTGGCGGAGTTTTTAAATTTTGCAATACTGTTTTGTATTCGCTGTCCTGAACTACATAAGAAGCTGCATTTGAATCTAAAATATGTCTTAATGTTTGAATCTGAGGCATTATTATTTTGCCTCTCGGGGCTCCTAAGTCGATAGGAGTAACTAGAACAACTGTAGCGTTTTTTTTAACTATATTTTTTATTGAAAAATAATTTTCTCTGTAATTATCAGGGAATACTTCTAAAAAAATTTTTTTTAGAGAGTTGAGAAAATCATCTCTATTTCCTATAACTTTAGAAAACAAAAGAATATGTTTTGTGTATTTTTTTAATTTTTTTAAAAACATTTCACTTGGTTTATATAAATCTATTTTACCAACAACGATAATACAAGGGGTTTTTCTGTTTTTAGCTTCTAATATAATATTTTCTTCAAAATCGGATATTTTTTCAGGTTCACACATTAATATTACAATATCTGACGAATCAAAAATATTATATGTTTTTTCTATTCTTGCATTTTTCAATATAGACACATCGTTTATTCCAGCAGTATCAATCAAAGTTATCGGTCCTAAAGGATTAAGCTCCATTTGTTTACTTACTGCATCTGTTGTAGTGCCTGGTAGGTTAGAAACAATAGATACATTTTGATTTGTAATAAAATTTATTAAAGACGATTTTCCAACATTTGTTTTACCAAATATTCCGATATGAATTGTCAATGCTTTCACTTTATTTTTATCCTATTTATAATTTATTATTAATTTTAAGATAGTTATCTATTGCTTTTGCCGCTTGTTTGCCCATTCCCATAGCTTCTATAACTGTAGCTCCTCCAACGATATCACCACCAGCAAAAACGGCTGGTATTGAAGTCATAAAATTATTATCTATTGTTAAGTATCCCAATTTATTTGTATGCAATTCTTTTGTAAGTGATGTCAAAATTGGATTTGGGCGAAGTCCAAGAGCTAAAATAACCATGTCTGTATCTATTAAATAGTTTGAACCTACAATTTCTTTAAAGTTTTTTCTTCCTGAACTATCTAGTTTATCAAATTTCATATTTATACATTCCACAGCTTTGACGAATTTTTTTTCATTACCAATAAATTTTACAGGATTTGTTAAAGTTATAAATTCCACATTTTCTTCTTTAGCATGTTTTTGTTCTTCTTTCCTTGCAGGCATTTCATTTTCTGATCTTCTATAAACAAGTTTCACGCTCTCAGCTCCAAGTCGTATAGCTGTTCTTGCTGAATCAATCGCAGTATTCCCACCACCAATAATAATTACGTTTTTCCCTCTATATACTGGTGTATCATAATTTGGAAAATCAAAAGAACGCATTAAATTTACACGAACTAAAAATTCGTTTGAACAATAAATATGATTTAGATTTTCTCCAGGTATTTTAGGAAATACAGGAAGTCCTGCACCTACAGCTATAAATATAGCCTTATACCCATCATCAAACAAGTTTTGTATTGTTTTTGTCTTTCCTATTAAGTTATTCAAAACTACTTTTAATCCTAGTGCTTTTAATTTATTTATTTCTATATCTAAGATTTTTTTTGGAAGCCTAAATTCTGGAATTCCATAGCGCAAAACACCTCCAGTGTCGTGAAGAGATTCATAAATGGTAACATTATATCCCATTTTTAATAAATCTCCACCACAGGTAAGCCCGGCTGGTCCTGAACCTATAATGGCGATTTTTATATCATTTTTTTTAATTACTATATCATCAAAATCGTTTTTGATTGTGACGTCTGCAGCATAACGTTCTAGATTTCCTATAGATATACTTTCACCTTTTTTCCCCAATATACATGTTTTTTCACACTGATTTTCTTGAGGACAAACCCTTCCACATACCGCTGGAAAATTATTTTTCTGATTTAAAACTTTTACAGCTTCTATAGGATTATTTTGGGAAAGGTATCTTATAAAGTCGCGAATATTAACTCCGACTGGACAACCTTTAATACACATAGGAGTTTCACATTGTAAACATCTTTTTGACTCTTTAATCATTTCTTTTTGCGTATAACCTGCACTTATTTGTTTAAAATCTTTCTTTCTTATATGAGACTTTCTTTCGAGCATTTTTATTTTTTGTGACATCTGCACTCCTTATAATTTTTAAAATTATCAAGTGATACTTTCTCAAAATTTTTGAATAATTCCAAACGTGAATGAAGTTCTTCCCAATGTACTCCATGTGCATCAAACTCAGGTCCATCAACGCAGGCAAACTTCATTACACCTCTAACAGTAACTCTGCACGCACCACACATTCCAGTACCATCAAGCATTATTGGATTTAAAGAAACAATTGTTTTTATATGCTTTTCTTTTGTGATTTCAGAAACAGCTTTCATCATAAGTACAGGGCCTATAGCATAAACTATATCTATTTGTTCTTTGTTCACAATGTTTTTTAGGACATCAGTTACAAATCCTTTTATACCTGAGGTTCCGTCGTTTGTTACAAATAGAAGAATATCGCTTTCTTGCTCTAACTCATCCTCAAGAATAATTAAATCTTTACATCTTGCACCTATTATAGTAATGATTTTATTTCCAACCTTTTTAAGTTCTTTTATAACTGGTAAAACTTCAGCTGCTCCAACTCCACCAGCAACTGCTACAACAGTGCCATATTTTTTAATTTCTGTAGGATGACCTAAAGGTCCTACAAAGTCTCTTATACTATCTCCTTCATTAAGAGACGCTAGATGAAACGTACTTTTGCCAATTTCTTGAAAAATTATTTTAACTAGACCTTCCTTTGGTTTTGTTTGTGCTATCGTTAAAGGAACTCTTTCACCTTTATCATTAATCCTAAAAATAACAAATTGTCCGGCTCTTGCATTCTTAGCAATTTCAGGAGCATAAATCTCATAACTATGCACTTTATGACCAATTTCTCTTTTATTTACAATTTTGTACATTTTTTAGTCCTTTTATTAAAATCCTATCTTACATATAGTTTAAAAATAAAAAAGCAAATCAGATTTTTATTAAATTCAATTTATTGATTGTATTTTATTAAAATTATTCCAGTATGTTTATTTAAGGCATTTTTTGCAACTCCTCCTAAATTTTGAATTCCAAATCTTTTGCACTAATTTATTTCTTTCAAAAGAAATTTAGATAATCTTTCACAAAAACAAGAAGTCCTATAAAATTTTGAAAGATTAACTTCTTGCTATTTTTCACTGTATTTTTTAATTAAGCGTTTACTTGCTGAAGATAAATAATTTACTTTTAACTTTTATTTCATCAGCCATATTTTCACGTATAAAAAACCGAAGTATTTATATATTATGTGTCAATTTTCGTAGGCTTTTAATATTATTGTAAATATATTAATACTTGTAAATATACGAATATATTTATAAAATTAATTTTATAATACATTTATGTTTGTATGATTTTTAAAATTATTTTTGCCATATTCAAAAGTTTCGTTTGTTTCTAAATTTATTAATTGGTGAATTTTTAAGGAACAAATGCTACTTATCTAAATTTATAAAATTTCTTTTTAGATCTTTTATAAAAATTTCAGTACATATTAAATTAATTTGTCAGAAAAGTCTATTATCGAAATTTTAATCCAACGTGTTGTTGTAAGATTTATCGATACAAGTCTTAAAACGCAATCAATTATGATTTTTTTGAAATTCATTTTCTTGTCCTGCAATTAATTGGTTATTGATGCGTAATTTTTTTAAATTTTCTTTTTCCCACTTGTAAAACAAATTCTCTATGAACGTTAATAATAATATCATCTTTAATTTTTTGAGAATCTATCTTTACGGCACCTTGTTGTATAAGTCGTCTTGCTTCATTTTTACTAGATACCATGGTACTCTTTATAAGAATATCAGATAATTTTAGTGTTACGTTTTCCATAGTACATTTTTCAATATTTTCAGGTATATCTCTTTTTATAAAAATTCTATCAAATTCTTTTAGAGCTTTTAAAGATTCTTTGGCTCCATAATATCTTTTAACAATTTCCTCAGCAAGTAATTTTTTTGCGGCTTTTGGATGCATATTCTTAATCATATTTAAATCCAAATTTGTAAGAAGCTCATAGTACCTATACATAGTACTATCAGAAATTGACATTATTTTACCAAACATATCTTTAGAAGAATCATTCAATGATATACAATTATTGTAAGATTTTGACATCTTTTTGATACCGTCTGTTCCTTCTAAAAGAGGCATAATGATTACTATTTGAGCATCTTTTATTCCATAATCTTTTTGTATTTGCCTACCAAAAAGCAAGTTAAATTTTTGATCGTTACCACCAAGTTCAACATCAGCATTTAAAGCTACAGAATCATAAGCTTGAAGCAATGGATATAAAAATTCAATTATACTTATAGATTCATCTTTTTTATACCTTTTTTCAAAATCGTTTCTTACAAGCATTTGTGCTACTGTACTCTTTGCTGCAAGATTTAAAAGACCAGTTACACCAAGATTTTCAAGCCATTTGCTATTATATGCAATTTCTGTTTTTTTTCTATCAAGAATTTTAAATACTTGTTTTGTATATGTTTTAATATTGGTTTTTACTTGATCAACAGTCAACAATGAACGTGTTTCGGTTCTTCCAGATGGATCACCAATTCTTGCTGTAAAATCTCCAATCAAAAACACTGCTTGATGACCTAAATCTTGAAATGTTTTTAACTTATTTATAAGGACAGTATGACCTAAATGTAAATCAGGCATTGTTGGATCGACTCCTAATTTAACCCTTAATTTTTTACCAGATTTAAGTTTATTTTCCAGTTCTTTAATAGAAATAATTTCATTTGTTCCACGTTTAATTTTTTCTAAAAATTTATTCATCTTTTTCTCTTTCTTAGCAAGTTATCATTTTTTAAATTGATAATGTTCTTAAAATTTTAAATGTTTTAGTGTTAAATTTTTTTTCATATTTAATGGCATTTTGAATTGGCATGGCAGAAATTTTCCCATCTGTTATACCTATAAGCACATTTGTTTTTTTCTCATCAAACAAGTTTATAGCTGAATAACCAAACCTAGAAGCTAAAATTCTTGTTCTTGCAGTTGGTGAACCTCCACGCTGTATATACCCTAAAGTACTAACTCTTACTTCAAAACCAGTTAGCCTTTCTATTTTATTTCCAAAATCGGATAAAGAGCCACATCCTTCTGCAAAAGCTATAATTTCTGAGGTTTTCCCTTTTTCTTTTCCTTCTTTAAGTTCTTTCGCAACTTTGTTAATATTTACTTTTATTTCTGGAACCATTATTGTCTCACAACCTGCGGCAAGACCGACATCTACAGTTAAAAATCCATGTTCTCTACCCATAATTTCAACCACAAAAATTCTGTTATGACTTGTTGCTGTATTCCTTATTTTGTCTATAGCTTCTACAGCTGTGTTTAAAGCTGTATCATAACCTATGGTTTCATCAGTACCGTAAATATCGTTGTCTATAGATGCAGCAATATTTATAATTTTTATCCCATATTTTGATAATGCATAACCAGCCGCTAATGAACCATCGCCGCCTATAATTATTAAACCTTTTAACTCTAGTTTTTTTATTGAATCAATAGTTTTTTTCATTCCATCTTTTGTTTTTATTTCAGGACATCTCCCAGTATGCAATATAGTTCCACCCGTATTTATTATGCCACTTACAGAACGCGAAGTAAGATTGACAAATTCTCCTTTAATAAGTCCCTTAAAACCTCTTTTTATACCTATAATTTGATAACCTAAAGAAATCCCGCGTCTAGTAACAGCTCTAATCGCCGCATTCATACCTGGAGCATCCCCGCCTGAAGTAATAATACCTATTTTTTTTGACATTTGATTCTCCTTTAAACTACAGCTCTTTTGTATTTTTGTATAAGCATTACTAAAACAGTTTTTAAAATTGCGATTGTAGGAATCGCAAATATCACTCCCAAAAAACCAAAAATTTGCCAACCAGCGAGTATCGCAAAAGCTATCATAACTGGTCCTAAATTTATATTATGACCTACAACTAAAGGTTGAACAAAGTTATTATCTAGAAATTGTATTATAGTATAAGCTATAATTATTTTTATAATTATCGTAAAGGTTTGAAATTGAATTAATCCTACAACTAAAGCTAAAATTAATCCTATAAAAGGTCCAAGAAAAGGAATAATATTTAAAACTCCACTGATTATGCTTATAATTAATGCAAAATTAACCTTAAATGCACTTAAAAATATAATAGACATAACTCCTACAAAAAAAGCTTCTATAAATTGGCCTCTTATATACCTGCCTAAAACAGCGTTTATTTCATAAACTACGGATAGTATTGTTTCAATATAATCAGAAGGGAATAAAGCTATCATTGTATTTATATTTTTATTTCCACTAAGCAACATAAATAAAACAAGCATAGGAATTAAAATAATAATTGAAAAAATTGAAAAAATACTAATAATGTAAACTGGAATTTGCTGTACCTGCGAAAATAAAAATTCACGAGTTTTAGTAATAATTATATCAGAAATATCATAACGTTTAATAATAGGAAGACCTATTTCCATTTTATGTCTTATAATATCAATATAATTTGAAAAGCAATCATAATAATTTAAAATATTCATTTTAAATCTTTCAAATTCATTTATCAGAAGAGGAATAAAAAAATTTAACATACAAACTAAAACAACAATAAGGCAAAAAGCTACTATCATAATACCAACCCATCGCCTATAACCAAAAGATTGTATTACTATAATCAATGGATATATTAGATACGCTATAAATGCAGATATTAAAAAAGGGGCAATAATTCCTCTAGCAAAGTACAAAAGTAAGCACACTCCCAAAAATATCATTATTGAAATAACAAAAATTTTATTTTTTAACGATTCTGTCATTAATTTTCCCCATATTTATAATTTATAGAACAGAACTATTTTTTGTTGCAAACAAAGATGCAAGATTTTTCATAACTTTAAATCCAATTTTAATATTTGAAGAAACCATATTCTCAAACTTGGCACGATAAATAAGATACAATTCACTTTCTTTTAAAGCGAGTGCCTCATTAGTATGATTACGATTTTCAATTAAAGATATCTCGCCAAAAAAATTTTCTGTTTCAATGACTTTATTTAAATTATTTTCAGTAAGTTTAATTTGCCCATTTCTAATTATATAGAAAACATTTGCTTCTTGGTTAATTTTATAAATTTTTTCACCTGGAAAATAAGTTTTTTTAAATATAATCAAAGCTATTTTGGCTAATGCCCTCTTTGGGAGTCCATGAAACAAAATTATCTTTTTTAAGAAAATGATATCATCTTTTAGAACATCATCTAGAAATAAAAAATTGATCAATTTCCCTATTGTATGTTTTTTTATCATAACTCATTTCCTTTTTTATTATATTAATTTATAATCCTTTGATTTATTACAATCACATCACACAAATAATATATTTATATTCTATTTCTTATTCTTATTTTCTAGTAAGTTTTTACACTATTATACATATTTCTTACATTATCATAATTAAAATAACACTTTATCTGTATCAAGAAAAAATTTTGTTATTCCAGCCTTTTTAGCTTTATCCATAAATTTTGTTAAGCAACTATATTTAGCTTTTTTATCACATTTTATAATCATGCAATAGTTTTGCTTTAAATAAGTTATATTTCGTATAACATTTTCAATATTTGATTCATGTATTTGCTTCCAGTCTATATAAATATTCTCATCTTTTGAAATTAAAACTTTTATATTAGAAATATTATCTCTAGTATCAAAATTTCTTGCTTTTGGAAGTTCAATTTTTATATTTGACTCCACAAATATATGTGTAGTCAGCATGAAAATAATAAGAAGAACTAAAACAACATCTGTAAACGGAGTTATATTAATTTCAGATATAATAATATCTCTTTTTTTACGAAAATGCATAATGTCGTATTATCCTTTTAACAATAAAAGACTTAACAAATTATATCTTACTTAGCGATACAAAGTAATCACTTTGTTAAAATAGGAGACCATGACGGAGTATAAGAGGTTCCTGGTATATCCAAAAGTTTTCTTGTTCCAGAACCATCGATGGCCATTATATAAATTTCACCCTTACCTGATCTATTTGAGTAAAATACTATAAATCTACCATCAGGGGACCATGTAGGGTTTTCATTGTTTTTTCTATTATTTGTAAGTTTAGTTACCTTATCCGTACGTAGATCATAAATATATAAGTCATAATTGCCTTTAGATTGCCTCATTGTAAAAACGATTTTATCTCCTCGAGGAGACCATGACGGAGAATCGCAAAAGCCACTTGTTGTAAGTCTTCTTACGTTTCCACCATCTATGTTCATTATATATAACTGAGGATAGCCTGCTCTATCTGAAATAAAAACTATTTCTTGACCATTTGGAGCAAATGACGGACTTGTATCAATATGCGAACCATTCGTCATTTTCCGAATAATTTCTCCAAAAGGATTTATTAAATAAAGATTTGGATATCTACCTTTAGATAAAGTAAGTAATATCTTTTTAGCATCAGGCGAAAACGATGCAGCGACATTTATACCTTGATATTTTGAAATAATACTCCTCCTGTTTTTCACAATATCTAAAATAAACAAGTCAGGATTATTGTACAAATAACTTGTATAAATTATTTTATCACCTTCAGGAGACCATTTTGGAAGAATATTTATTTTATTATCTTTTGTAAGTCTGTGTACGTTGTACCCATCATAATCTACAACATATAATTCTTTATGTTTCGTACTATCATTTACAAAAACTATTTTTGAGCGTGCTATGCCTATTTCACCAATAAATCTTTTCACAATTTCATCACTTATTTCATGAGCCATATCTCTGTAATTTAAAATATTGTTTTCGTATTTATGCTTCCAAATTATTTTACCGGTAACAACATCAAATAATTTTAATTCAAGGATAAGATTATTTCCTTCGGTTGATACAGATGCACTTGTCAGCACTGAAATTCCATATTTTCTCAATTCAAAAAAATTATTTGTTAAATTAACATTTAAATTTTTACTATACCCATCTACAACATTAAAATATTTCGAAAGAGTCAAATCATTTTCTATTATTTCTCTAAGTATCTTTGCATACTTTATTGAATTTTCATGTTCATCTATAGTAAAATCTTCAAGTGCTATATTAATGCGTTTACCTGTGGTAGAAAGAGATAAATAAATATCATCATTAGCGTAAAATGGTAAGATACAAAATGCAGTAATAAAAATGAATATAAGAGTTTTTTTTATCATTGTTATTCGTTCCTATATTTAAACTCGAAAAATACTCCCAAAAATTCACCTTGATAATCCTCAGGTAGTTCAGCAAAAGGAGCCGCCCTTTGGATTGTATCTAATGCATTTCTGTCATATTCGTTATTATTAGAAGGTTTTTTTACAATAATATCTGATACTGTTCCATCTTTATATATTTTGAAGTACACAATAACTTCAAGTCTTTCATAGCTTTCAATCCATCTCCAATACTTATTAATTTTTCTTGTTATTTGGTCCTTATAATAAAAATATTTAAAATCCTGTCTATCAAAAGAAACCTCGGAATATTGGCGACCTATACCATTACTAGATATAGTTAAGGAATTGGGAACCTTGAGCATTTCAATATTACTATTGTCACTGAACGAACTGGTTGATTCAACTTTATTTTCAACAATTTTTTCTAAATGTTGCTTATTTATTTCATTTTCATATTTTTTGGGTTTATTTTTTATTATTTCCTTTAGATCGTTTTTTTTATTGATAACAATATTTTCTTTTAGTCCATTTATTGAAGAAGATATTATTTTTTTCTTCGTATTTTCTATTGGTAATTCAGATACAGATTGATCATCTGATACTTGATTCATTAAAGAACAAAAACTTACTTTTATAGGCGAAGATAAGTAACAATAAGATTGCCTATTAAAAAACAGGCAACAAAAAACCGCACCATGCAATAATATTGAAAATATTAAATAGAGAAAAAAATTATTTCGTTTTAACATTAATTATTGTATATTTTAATCTTTTCCTTTGCAATTAGTGATTCTGAGCTTTGAGAAAAATCCTGTACTATAGATTTAAAAATTTTTATTGCCTCATTTTTATTTCCAAGCATTTCATAACACAATGCTATTTTAAGTCTGGATGCTGATATTAAATTTGATTTTTTATAATATTCTTCTACTTTTGCATATTCTGCTATAGCTTTTTCCCATAGACCCAGCGAATAAAAACATTCTCCCATATAAAACTGTGCTTGATAAGCTTGTTTATCATTCGGATATTTCTCTACAAAAGATTTAAACTCTGAATATGAGAGTTCATATTTGCCAACTAAATAATCACCATAAGCATTTTGATAGACAAACACAGGTAAGATGGCACTACTTTCATTCTTCGTATTGTTCAATTTAATCTCAAAGTCTCTCATTGACTGATTTAATAAAGAAACTTTATTATCTAAATCTTGAATCAACGCATTAAGAGTATTTATAGTTTCCAATTTAGTATATAAATCAGCATTGTTTTGTTGCAATTCTGTATATTGTATTTGTAATTTTGAGACTTCTTCTTTTAAGTCTGCAATCTTTTGAGAATTTAATGGTATGCAACCAGTAATAAACACCACAACAAAACATAACAATAAAAATTGTTTCATATTTTATCTCATCAATGTTTTTGTTTCAGTTCTTCTATTTTTTGCCCATGCCACTTCATTATTACATACATCAACAGGTTTTTCACGTCCATATGAAATAGTTGCAATCCTATTAGCTGCAATTCCAAGATGAACATAATATTCTTTAACTTTTAAAGCTCTTCGCTGACCTAAAGATAAATTGTACTCGATTGTACCTCTATTATCTGTATGCCCTTCAAGAATAATTTTTAGTTCAGGATTACTTATTAAATAAGTCACATTTTTTTGCGAAGTTTCTTTTGCTTCATTTGTCAACTCGCTTTTGTCAAAAGCGAAATATATAGTTTTAAGATTATTATCAACAGATGAATCTTTTCTTGCTAAAGGTTCATCTGTAAAATTAACTATTTCTGTGTTATCTGTTATGATTGAATTAGGTTTTACATCCTGTCTTTTACATCCTGACGCAAAAACAAATACACTAAGTAAAATAAATAATAAAATATTTTTCATAATAAAAATCTCCTTACTAATAATTATGTTATTGTATACATTAATATACTTTATATGTCAATAATCAGGCACAACCTGTATATCCCCACAGATAAAAAACTCTATCCTACTGATAATTCATTGTTAACCGTACGATAAAATTTCAAATACTATATTCCATCGTAATTAACTATACCATACTATAAAAACGAGATTAAAAAATATTTCATTTTATTATTTAATGTGGCTTTTATACCTCCAACGAAAACAATTAAAGTAAATAATAAGATAGTGGATTAATTATTTTCATAAATATAAATTTTTGTATAATCACAATTTAATAATCTTTATTAATTTATTAAAATCTGATATAGTAGTCATTGTATTAAACATGTCACGTATTTTTGTAGCATTAGGTAAATCTCTTATATAATAATTAGTCAATTTTCTCATAATTATAAGTCCTTTTTTTTCTCCATAATGTTTTATTGAGCAATTAACATGTTGTTTTAGCCAATCCATCTTTTCCTCTTTTGAAGGAATTGTTGATGTTTTTCTATTATTAAAAAAATCTTCTAATCTTTTAAATATTAAATAGTTTCCTATAGCAACTCTTCCTACCATAATACCTGAACAATTAGGTATATTTAAAAAATCGGATGCCGTTTTTTCATCAGTAATTCCTCCATTTCCTATAATAGGTATTTTTGCAGTTAAACAAGCCTCTGCAAATAATTTTAAGTCAGGTTTTCCCGAGTGACCTTGAGATGCTGCTCGCGCATGTATTACAACCATTTTTATTCCGCTATTTTGTGCTATTTTAATAATTGAAGTGGCTATATTCTGGCCTGGAAAAAGTCCTATACGAATTTTGATTGTAACCGGAATATCTACACTTTTTACAACTTTTTCTAAAATTTTAGCTATAAGTCGTTCGTTTGAAAGAAGAGCTATTCCTGCTCCAGTTTTAGTCACTTTTTTCACTGGACAACCTAGATTAATATCAATAATATCAATACCCATATCTCTTAATTTTATTGCCGCGTTTGTAACACTATGAATATCTCCACCAAAAATTTGCGCAGCTATTGGTCTTTCTTGATTTGATATTTTTAAAAGTTTGTTGGTTTTTTCATTATTATAAAGTAGAGCTTTTGCTGATATCATTTCTGTATATACGAGTCCTGCTCCGCCTTGTTTTGCTAGAATACGTAAAGGGGAATCAGTTATGCCGGCCATAGGAGCAAGAAATATATTGTTATTAAGACTAATATTTCCTATCTTCAAATTTTTCATTGTATTTAAAACTCCACTTCTACCAATTAGACAATGTAAGCGAGGGATTTGATTTCAACTGTTCCGTACTGTAATCTAATCCACACTTCTTTTGTTTTAAGTATGCTGCACATCCTATCATAGCAGCATTATCAGTACAATAAATAGGTGAAGGAATAAAAATTTTTATCTTATTTTTCTTACCATTTTCCTTAAACATTCTTCTTATAAGCGAATTAGCACTTACTCCGCCGCCTAAAGCGATTTGTTTTAGATTGAATTTTCTAACTGCTTCAAAAGCTTTGAAAACAATAGTTTCAGCAATAGCTTGCCTAAAAGATGAACATAAGTCATTTAATTGATTCTCATTATTTATATGGTTTGCTTTTAGATAATTTAAAAATGCTGTTTTTATTCCTGAAAAGGAAAAATCCCAAGATCCTTTCATATAAGGTCTTGTAAATAAAACAGCTTGTGGGTTACCTTTTTCAGCTCTTTCATCTATAATAGGTCCTCCAGGATATGAAAGTCCTAACATCTTAGCGACTTTATCAAATGCTTCGCCAGCAGCATCATCCCTTGTTCCACCAAGTATCCTATATCTTCCAAAATCTTTTACTATTACAAGCTCTGTATGTCCACCTGATATAATAACACTTAAAAATGGAGGTTTAATATCTTTGTTTTCAATGATGAAAGAATACAAATGACCTTCTAAATGATTTACTGGAATCAATGGTTTTTTATAAACACTTGCTATAGATTTTGCAGCAATTGAACCCACTATAAGAGACCCTGCAAGGCCAGGTCCAACTGTGAAAGCAATTGCGTCTATTTTTTTTGCAAAATCATTAAATCCTATTCTTGCTTCTTTTAAGGCTTTATATATTACATGGTTTATATTTTCTATATGAGAACGACTTGCAAGTTCCGGAACAACTCCAAAGAATTTTGAGTGTATTTTAATTTGAGATGAAATAATAATAGATTTTATATTTGTTCCGTTTAAAACTATTGACGCCGATGTTTCATCACAAGAAGACTCTAGTGCAAAAATATTCATTTTTATTTCCGATTTTCTGATAGAAAAGTTATGTTATAATATATTTTATTAGGTGAATAAAATATATACGTTACTGAACCATCAACATTATCAGTTCTAATTAGTTCTAATTTCATAGAACGAGCAATACTTCTAAAATTTGTTTCAAAAGATTGTGCGGTTTTTTCTGTTTTTAATCTTATAGTTTTATAAAACTCATTCCATTTAGCTGTTTTTAAAGTCCTTTCTCTAACATACTGTTTTACAATATTATCTTGAACTATATCACTTGTAACTAAAACATCAATTATTTTCTTATCAAGAGTAATATCTACAGTCGTCTTTTGTTTATTAACTATAGAAAGCCATATGCATACACCACAAAAAAATAACAATGTTATATATATCTTTATTAAAAAACTTTCCTGTCTTTTTTTAACAGTCATTTTTTTGCTTATCCTAATAGTTAGTATTTATCAAATTTAATTTTAAAGATTTTTACAATTTTTTTAAACTTTGTCATCTACGCTATCTTTTGTTATCAATAAATTCGCCTTTATTGAAAATATCTTACCTTGCATGTAAAGCTTAATTTCCTATTCAACAGTAACTTGAATTTTTTCGCATTTTTATTATTAAAGCAGTTTGTTACTTTAGAATATGTAAGACAATTTTTGCAACAGTAAGCCTTAAAGCAGTATCATCTGATAAAGAAAAAACACTTTGAACACTACTACATCGCCAAACACAATAGTTTTTATTGTTTTATTTTTTTACGAGGTCAAATTCTATTGTGTCTAGAACGGTTACTTTTAGAAAACGTAGTTTTGATTTTACCATACTTTCTCTTTTATAAAGTCAACAAACTCATTGTTTAACATACAAATTCTGGAATTATTTTCAATCTTCATAATTTTGTCTTTTGATAAAAACCATAACTTGCCACAGTCACTATCCGATATTGAATATATCACTGTTAAAAAATTATTTTTACAATAATCATGAGATCAATTTAACCATAAGAACACTCTGCCTCATCTTCTATTTCTTTATACGTTTTCTTTTCTATATACTCTAAAAAAAATATAAAACAAAACCAACACATCTCAAAAAGCACCTATTGCTAAATCTTTGCAATATGCTGTGTCTAAATTCAACATGCTTATTTTACAAAAAAACACTGTAAATAGAAATATCTTTTTGCGTAAATTAATTTCTAATGACTCTATTTTTAATACTTATTTTTCTTGCAACCATAAAATAGGATTATCAGGAACATCATTTTCGCTTATTTCAAAATACAATACACTATTTTTACCACTACCAAGTTCAGCAATAATAAAATTTTTTAATACTTTTTGTTCTTCCTTTACAAATATACGATTAAGAAAGCCGTAGACTGAAAAAACAGAATTTTTATGATCTATAATAATTACTTTACCATACGAACGAAAGTGCCCTGTGAAAACGACAACGCCGGCATCCACAGCTTTTACACTGCTAAAGTCAGTTGTGGCTATTTTTATTCCATTACTTATAATATAAGTATTAAGTTCTGAATGTTTATTTTTACCAAAATTCAAAATAACTTTTCCTTCCACAGGCCAGGGTAACGATTTTTTTCTCTTTACTCTATTAATAGAGCCTCGTGCAGTGATATTTTGTTTGTTTTTCTCATTAATTTTATTTATTAAAGATTCTAATGCTCTCGCATTATTATTTAAAACTTTTATCTCTTGTTCTGTTGCAAATCTTTTGTATAAAGTTGTCTTTAATAATTCATTTTTTTCTTTCACTATACTTTTATGTTTATTGACGAATTTATTTTCACGTTGCTGTAAATTTAAAAAATATTTTTTTGATTTTTCCCATTTTTTTATATTTTGAGCTGAAATTGCAATTTCTTTCTTAACACTTTCAAAATTTACTTTTTTATATTCTAAAGACTTTTGGTGCAATTTATATTCAATGGGGTTTTGTTCATATAAAAATATAAAAGTCATTTTATTAAATAATCTCATTTCGGTTAATATAGCTTTACTCAAATCACTGCTTTTTGAAAGAGTAAAATTATATATTTTCGAAAATTTTTCAAGACTTTTCTGAGCTGTTTCTATGTCCAATAAACATTTTTTAAGTTTTTTTTCAGTACGACGTATACCATCATTAACAGATTTAAGTTCTCTTTTAACAATTCTTTCTTGTAAAATTAATTTGTTTTTTTCTTGTTCTTTGTTTTTTATTGACTTCTTTATTTCTAAAAGCTGTTGTCTAGATTTTAACCGTACGTCCTCAGCATATGTAAATACTTGAATAAAACTTAAAAACAACAAAAAAACAGTTGTAATAATTTTCTTTTTCATATAAAATACCTTAATGTACTCTATCTAAAACAATTCCTAGAGCAGTAGCAATAAATATTACACCTAAAACTCCAAGATAGTCTATTAATAAAGTGTATTGCATAAATACACAAACAAACCACGTTAAAAAAGAAGAAGCTGCACATACAAGAAAATGTAAAAGAATATCCTTAATAAATTTTCCACCATTTAATTCTTTTTTGACAAAGACAAATATACATTTTAAACCAAAGAAAATTAAAATTATTAATCCAAAAACAAAAAATATTTTTTGATATAATAATTCGTTTTTTTTAGTTTTTACATAATGTTTAAAACTAGATGAATCAAAAACTATTTCTTCAACATCCGAAATATTTTCTACTTTTTTTTTCATTTCAAGAATGAAACTTTCATCTGAAATTGATTTTGGAGTGACTATGGCATAAGCTTGTATAGATTTTATGTCGTTAGAAATAGAAATATCTTTTAGAAAAGGATTTTTTTCAATAGCTATTGAATATGCTTCAGATGCGTTAACATACTTTTTAAATGATAGTAAACTAGTACTTTCAATCTCTTTTTTTATTTTTTCATAATCAGACAAATCTTTGTTAAAAAAAACAATTACATCAAGGTTGTTTGATAACGTTAAAAGATAATTTTTAATTTGATAAAAATGATTTACAATTAAAACAAAAAAAACACAAGTGACAGATAAAATCAAAAATTTTATTAAATTAAATGTTGCTTGTGTAATGTTTTTTTCGATCTTCATATAATTACTCCATTTTAAATTTACGCAAAAAAATAACTCATTTTATTTTTTACGCATTAAATTTCTATACATTTCTTGTATTCATACATAATTCATATCTTTGCAATTATGTTATTTTATCTCTTTGGAATATGTAAACTAGTTTTTAACAGATTTAAAACTACTTTATTAAAAACGTATACATTCTCTATTATCATAACAGTATATTAAATTGTCATACTCTTAGCGGATCTAAAAGGCATATTTTCAAATATTACTATAGTTTTACTTTTAGTTAAGTAATACTTAATTCTAAAACTCCATATTTCGTCCGACTTAACTGTAAAACAATATACTAAAATTTTAATTATATTTTCTTTCATTTATTGTTTTATGTTTATGTAAGATTATTCACACATCATGTACTAAAAATATTTAAATAAATTACTTGCAACATCACCGCTAAGTCAGACAATTTTCATAAAAGAATACATTCTAATGTTCTTATGTTAATCATTATTATATTTTCCTTGAAATTTTTAAAGACTTTTATAATTCTAACATATCTTGAACAAGTATAAAAGATGAAATATTGATAATTATAAATGACCCTTAAATTTTGGAAATTTAAGAATGGTATGTTATAAATAATAAATACTTATACTCATCTTGATTTATTTTTAATGCAAAATATAAATGATATGCTTATAGAGACACATCCACGTAATAAAAACAATATAATAATTGATTTTTAAAAATGAAATTCTTTTGAAATTGATATATTAAATCTTTCTAAACATTCAAGATTTAATAAAATTTTATTGAAATCAAAATATCAGATTTCCTAAAAAAATGGACCAGATATTAATGTTTTTATCGTTTTTGAGATTGTATTTATTATCTGTTAGTTTCCAGGTCACAATCACTATCAAAAAGAATGGAATTATAAGTACATTACTTACTTTAATTTTTGTTATAATCTCAAATGTGACTAAAACTTAACAAAAAGTTTCGATAAAACGTTTAATTAATAATATTTATAAAATAGATACGTATTGTGAAATGTTTGTTTAAATAACAAGTTTAAGTTTTTTCAAAAAGATTTTAAATCTTCTTTACTCTTGTTTTTTTTACTAAAAAATAAACTTTTTCATAATACTTATAACTACAATTATATGAGCGGTATTTTTTACTTAATATAACACAGGACTTACAAGTAAATGAGCCTTTATATTATTTTTTATAATTTTCCTCAAAACTTATATTGTAAAAAAAATTATCATACTATCTAATTGTTTAAGTTATTATAAATTTTTCACTTTTATAAAAAAACAACTTCTTTAATGATATATCATTAGTTTGCATTTTTTCTTGTATAGTTTCAATCAAAGGTAATTTGCTTATGTGTGTGAAACCAAAATGTTTTAAAAAATCTTGAGTTATTCCATAAAGCAAAGGTTTGCCTAATACTTTTTTCCCTTACTATTTTTATTAATTTCTTTTCAAGCAAAATATCTATATATAACACCGAAAAGATTCTACACCTCAACTAGAGTTTCTAAAGTGAAAGGAGACAGTTTTATAATATTTTTCTCTTTAAAAAGTTTTTTTACTCATAAAGAATATTCTGACTTTGTAGTAAAAGTCCAACCATCAGCTACAAATTTAATTTTATATAGTTTATTTAAAGTTATATATTCATTCTTTAATTCGTTTAAAACATTTTCAATATTAGATAAATTATCTGAATAATCAGATTTTAATATATCTTTTAATTTTTTTAAACCTAAATGTTTATCAGAAACAAAAAGCAATATTGCTTTACTTTAGATATATCAATCTTCTTTCCTTAAGTTATTTCCCATCTAAAAAATCAAGAATTTCTTTAATTTTTCTTTCAATAGGCATTTTTTATATATTCTTTTATATTTTCTGGAAGCGTAATCAAAATCTTACTGATACTACTCATCAAATCAAAAATCGTAGCATCTAATATAAAATCTTGTTCATCTATAGTTATTTTTGATATTCAACAAGTTTACTCTTAAGTTGATCAAATGTATTTTTCTCTTTAACTTCTTTTTTATTATTTGATGGAAGTATACTCTTTGCTTTTATTCGCATTAAAGTTGATTCTATTACAACAAATTTTCCTTTAATATCAATATTTAAAGTTTGTATTAAATTTAAATAAATAAAATATTCAAAAGTTATTTCAGCTATCTTTATATTGTTAATTTTAATATCATTCTTTTTTATAATAATAAAAAATCTGATGGTCCTTTAAATACATCAATAATCAATATTCGTATATCATAAATCATAATAATTCCTTAAAATCATTAAAATTTTAAAGCATAACGAATTTCCAATATGGTTTTTTGAGCTATTTCTTGAGCTTTTTGACTTCCATTTTCAATAAATTTTTCTAAATGAGCTTTATCCGAAATAATATCTTTTCTTTTTATAGCTAAGGGATTCATGAATTCAGAAAGTATTTCTGTAATTTGTTTTTTGCACATTATACAGCCTATTAATCCTGCTTTACAGTTCTCTCGTCTATTTATATAATCCTTATCAAATATCTTATAAAACGCAAAAACAACACAATCGTCAGGGTGACCAGGATCATTCTTTCGTATTTTTAGAGGATCTGTAAACATATTTTTAACTTTTTCTCTTAAAATATCGTCACTTTCTCCAAGGAAAATCGAATTATCATAAGATTTAGACATTTTTCTTCTATCTAAACCAGGAACTTTTGCTTCTTTTGAAAGCTCTTCT
Organism: Endomicrobium sp.; assembly: GCA_031262585.1. Taxonomy (GTDB): domain Bacteria; phylum Elusimicrobiota; class Endomicrobiia; order Endomicrobiales; family Endomicrobiaceae; genus Endomicrobiellum. The sequence continues at coordinate 26,682 of JAISHK010000001.1, read as the reverse complement.
TTTGGCTCAATAAAAACATTACCATATAAATTATTAAATCTTCTAGCTATTTCACGAGTAAGTTCTAAATGAGAAAGCTGATCACATCCTACTGGAACTATATTAGCTTTGTATAATAAAATATCTGCAGCCATTAAAACTGGATATCCTAAAAAACCATAATTATTAAAATCTTTATTCTTGATTTCCTTAATTTGCTCCTTATACGTAGAACACCTTTGTAACCAACTAAGTGGCGTTATCATAGAAAGAATAAGGAATAATTCAGTATGTTGAGGCACTTTTGATTGTCTAAAAATTATAACTTTATGAGGGTTAATACCAGCCGTAATCCAGTCAGCAATCATTTCTAGGGTATTTTCATTAATTTTAGAGGTATCTACATAATTTGTAGTTAAAGCATGCCAATCAGAAGACATATAATAACAGTCACACTCTTCTTGAAGCTCAACCCATTTTTTTAATGCTCCAAAATAATGCCCTACATGAAGTCTGCCTGTAGGCCGCATTCCTGATAATACTCTTTTTTTCATAGAAACTCTCTCAAAATTTCAATAATTTATTCCACTGAAAACAATTACAAAAAAATTTATAATCGGAATTATAATCTTCCATGTCACGTTAGATGATAATAATAAAAATAACACTATTAACCAAATATAAGAATTTAAATTTAAATATTTTAATAAAAAATTTTTAGGCAAAAAACATGTTATAACTTTTGAGCCATCAAGAGGAGGAATTGGTATTAAATTTATAATTGCAAGAATTACATTTATGTTAAGTACTACATAAAAAAAAGAGATAATAGATTCAGAAACTTCAAAGTTAAGAAATAATCTTGTAAAACGTATAATTAATCCAGAAAAAAAAGCCAGTAAAATGTTTGAAACAGGACCAGAAAGTGAAACAATCGCGTTATCTATTTTAGGATTTTTCAATTTATTATAGTCAATAGGAACAGATTTTGCCCACCCAAATAAAATTGGTGATTTTAAAAATAATAATATAACTGGAAGGATAATACTCCCCAAGAAATCTATATGAGGTACAGGATTTAAAGTAACACGACCTAATATTTTCGCTGTATTATCTCCTCTTAAATAAGCTGTATATCCGTGAGCAATTTCATGGACTATAGCAGAAAAAAGAAGAATTACAATATATACAAATATATTCATTAATATTATCCTTATTAAGTAAACAATCATTAAAATATCATATAAAACTAAATAATTAGTTTCATGGTTTCAAAATTTCTTTGTCAACTATAAAAATACTAATGATACATTATACTCTTATTTTAAAAATAACATAAACGACATCAAAATAACGACATTTGCCAAGCAAAATTTTAGTTTTTATTGAATATGTATCCTACCATTTTCGACTAATAGCAACATGTTATTTGACATAAATCACTATTAATTCACTATTCGTTATATGTATGTTAATTAGACAGTTATTTTTGCGACAAGTTTGGACAATCTTGCTTTTTGATTTGAAGCTGATTTAAAATGCACAACATTTTTTTTAGCTGCTCGATCCCATTCCGAAAAAGCCACAGCTAATTGTTCCTCTGCAACTTTTATATCCTTATTTTTTACAGCAGTTTCAACTTTTTTTACCATGGTTTTAATTTTGCTTTTAATAGCTACGTTTCTCTTGGCCCTTCTTTCTGCTTTTCTTGATTCTTTAATAGCAGATGTATGTCTCCCTGTTTTTAACTTTGCCATTTTATAATATCCCCCAAACTTTATTTCAATTTTTTTGTCGCTTTATAAAAACCATTTGAATTATACATTAAATATCACACATAGTCAATTCGGGTATTAGTTCTAACAACAAACTGAACAATTCTTTCTTTTCAACACATTTTTAATCCTATATGTATTTTTTATACCATTAAAAATTAAAATTTTATTTTTAAGACAATGCAAACCAAATATAATTTTTATTGCTTCTATAGCTTGCATAAAACCTATTACTTCAGCTACTGCACCTATACTAAATTTTTGACATTAATTGTTTTGAAGGTCTTATAGGATATATACACTGAAAACATATCGTTTTTTCTATTGGAATTATTGTTGTTATAATTCCTTCAAATTCACATAGTCCTATATTAACCTACACCTGCAGCAGGTAAGTACAGGGCTACCTAACCCACCACACACAAGCACTTTAGCATTAAAAAGCTTCTGCTGTCCTGAAACCGATAGAGATAAGCGATAATTATCTTTGATATCTTTCAAGATTATTCTTCATTTATCCTCTCCTATAAATCTCAATATTTCTAACACATCACCATCTTTCAACACAATTTTTTCTATATTTTCAGGTTTTACAATTTTAAAATTATGTTCTACTACTATTTCAATAGGCTTAACATTACTTTCCTTTAAAAAATTAAAAATAGTAATATTATCTTTTATTTTTTATCTTCTCCATTAATTTTAATAGTAATCATTTATTATCTCCTGTGCTTTCTTAATTGTAAGTTTTATATTATTTGAAGTTGTTATTTCTGTTATCATGCAAATGTTATCAGGTTTATATTTACAAATTTTGTGCAAATTTATAAGCTTAATTCCACCTATCGCAGCTTTAGGAATTTCTATGTTTTTTACACAAAAATCTAAATATTCATATCCAACAGGGTTCATATCTTTTGTAGATGTTTTATATATTGGACCTACCCCAATATAATCAGCTCCATGTTTTACAGCCAATAAAGCCTGTTCTGGAGTATGCGTGGATAAGCCTATAACAATATCATTCTTACAAATTTCTCTTGCCTTAATAATAGGCAAATCGGTTTGCCCTATATGGACACCATCACTTTGCACAGCTAAAGCTATGTCAATGTCATCATTTATTATAAAAAAACATTCATATTCTAACGTTAGTTTACGCAATATTTCACACTGTTTTAATTTTTTAATTTTTGTTTTACATTTGTCACGATATTGTAGAATTTTTATTCCAGCATCAAGCATTTGCTTCGCAACTGTAATATTATCTCTTCCATTTGAAAAGCTTTCTGCTGTTATAGCATATAGACCTTTAGGTATTTGTTTTTTCATAATATAATCCAATCCTTCATTATAGATTGACAGTTTTTTTTGATATATCATTTCTTTTACTTTTTTGACAGTAGAAGTGTCATTTATTTTAAACCGTCCCTCAAATTTTCCCATTTCTGCATAACCACATTCTGTATTTGAAGCTACTGACATCTTTATTATTCTCAATGGAATTAAGTTATTTCTTAAACCTCTACTTTCTCTAGTTGATACAGTTATGTTTATACGATTTATAAAAAGTCGCACATATCGTTTGAATAAGATTTTGATCAGATATTATTGTTTTGGATTTATACGAGCCTACTGCAGGACGCAATCTAGAAAAAATATGCCAATTTCTACCTCAGAATTTTTTTTGGAGATATTTCGTGCATGTATACCTACAAAAAAATTCACTTATAAAATTATTTAATCCCAAAAGAGAACCTATATTTAAATTTCTATAATTCGATATATCTGCTCTTCCACATGTTTCCAAGTGATATCTATAATCTGATTTTATTCCTTTTGTATGTAAAGTCTTATAAAGTTTTTCATCATAGGTTTCTTAATAAATGTAAGTCCATCTGTCCCAACATTCGACAGTTCTTTATATTCTGCTTCATATAAAGGATATACTTCTATATTAATTTCATAAAAGTATTTTTTTTGAAATTTTAACGCATTGTTTCAAATAACTTAAGGATGTTTTTACATTACTTTCGCCACTAACTAATAAAATATGACGTATATCATATTTTGAAATTATTTTACAATTTTCTTCGACTTCTTCAAAAGAAAGAACCTTGCGTTTAATATCTCGCAGCTGAAAAACTGCAATAAACACAGCTATTTACACAAAAAATTGAAACATAAATGGGGTATATACAGAAGTATATTTTTCCCAAAATTTCTAACAGTTATTTCGTGAGCTTTCTGGGCAATTTGTTCAATGTAGCTAAAAGCTTTTGGCGATAAAAGATTTAGAAAGTCAGATTCATCAATAATTTCTTTCTGTATAGAATTTATAATTGCCTTATTCTGATACATTGGTGATATATTTTTCAAAATCTAAATTATTATATTGTTGTTTTATATCATAAAAACTCATAAAAATTCCTTTATATATTCAAATACGATACCAAAACCAACCATCTAAAGAAAAAACAAATACTTAATTTTGCTTTTCAAATTTTTCTATTGATGTCACATATTTCAATATATTTTGCTTATATTTCTATTAATTTACATACTACTTTCACAACTTTATAATTTCTATATTTTATCTATATTACTAAATTCAGATGCAATTGTTCTAAAAACATGTTGGTTTAAGTCGATGTGCGACTACTTCTTAATTCAAATTTTTTGCACCTTCTTGTCGTTTATTTCTATTAAGTAAACACTATTTAAGATTTTAAAATGTGATACATTATACAATTAAAGTATAGGATAATCATGTGATAAACAATAATTATAAATTGATATTTACTCTTTTGACAATAATGTATATTTTTTGTTTCTTATTGTTTGTGGTTAATACCAGTTTAAAATAATTTCTAAAAATTAAGCTATATTGAATTAATGTTTAACTTACTTACACCAAAAATTATATTTTAATTTTTTCTCTAAGTTTTCTGTGATAATTTATAGCTACTCTGTGAGATTCATTTCTTATAGATTGTAAAAGTTTCAAAGCTTCAGAATGCCTGCTTAGAATTAAAGACTTATCTTTACTAGGCATAAAAACTTCCTCTTTTTTTTTTGCAAGAGAAATAATAGGAATCTGTATTTCGAGTTTTTTTAATGCATTTAAAGCCGCATTAAGCTGACCTTTTCCTCCATCAATTAAAATCAAATCAGGCATTTTTTCTCTTTTTTTTATTAATGACGAATATCTCCTAAAAACAATTTCTTTCATACTAGCAAAATCATCCGCTCCTAAAACTGTTTTAATTTTAAATCGTCTGTAATTTTTCTTATCTGCAATACCATTTTGAAATCTCACCACTGAAGCTACTGCATTTGTTCCTTGCATATTCGAATTATCAAATCCTTCTATTATCACGGGTTGATGTTTTAACTTTAGAACAATTTTTAGTTCATTTATACCTTTTGCTTTTTGTACTAATTTATCTACATCTTTTTGAAAAACTTCATTAATTATAACTCTTTCAGACATATTTTCAAAAGCATAAAGTCTATCTCTAATCTCTTTTGCTTCTTCATAATGCATGTTTTTACTTAGACTAAACATTTGCTTTTTCCATTCATTTCTCAATTTCTTTAGCTTTCCATTCAAAAATAATTTAATATCTTTTATTTTATTCTTATAATCTTTAGATGTAATTTTACCAAGACAAGGTCCAGGACACATTTTAGTATGATAGTAAATACAGGACTTCACTTTTTTTTCTTTAGGCAATAAATTTTCTATGATGTTCATTTTACATGAGCGTAATTTAAAAAGCTTTTCAAGCCAACGAACAAGTTTTTTTATATAAAATATTTTGGGATATGGACCAAAATATAATGCATTGTCTTCAAGATTTTTTCTTGTAAGTATTAAACGTGGAAAATCTTCGTTAATTGAAAGTTTTATATATGGATAAGATTTATCATCTTTCCACATTATATTAAAATAAGGTTTAATTTTGCGTATAAGTTGCCTTTCAATAAGCAAAGCTTCTCTTTCAGAGGCACATAAAATATAATTTATTTTGCACATAGCAGTTATAATAGTCGTAGATTTTGAATTAACATCAGCGTTAAAATAGGAAGATATCCTATTTTTAAGGTTTTTAGACTTACCAATATATATAATATTACCACCTACATCATACATTATATAAACGCCAGGTAATTGAGGCATTTGTTCTAATTTTTCATATTTATTTGTAAACATAATAAATTTATTCACTTATTTAAAAAAATATGGATGAATACTTTTAATTCTTCAGACTTCAAAATATACGAAACTGTAATAAAAGCCATAATTCCACACAATATGGCAACGGGAACTGCAATAAACAAATTATTGAAAGTTTTACACATATTAAATGCTATTATTCCAGTAACTATTGATGCAAGAGAAGATTTTAAAAATGAAATCATTATTTGTCTAAAATCAATTTTATATATACGTTTTTCAAAGCATAAAATAAGCAATATTAAATTAACATAAGAAGATATAGATGTTGCAAAAGCTAACCCACTAACACCCATATATTGCATTAATACAATACATAAAATTGCATGCAATATCATAACTGTTACTGCAATTTTTACAGGAGTTTTTGTGTTTTGAAGTGAATAAAACGCATTTGCAAAAATTTTAGTCAAAGCGTAAGCCGGAAGACCCAAAGAATAGTAAATCAAGACTTTGTTTGTCATAATTGCACTTAAAGAATTAAACTCACCACGTTCAAATAAAATCTTTATTATAGGAAGTCCTATAACAATAAGTCCTGTCATTGATGGAAGAATACTAAAAATAGTAAGACGTATAGAATAGTTTAAAAAATTATTAAATGTTGTTAAATCTTTTTTTGCATAAGATTTTGACATTGATGGAAGAATAGCCGTTACAATGGCAAATCCAAAAACTGCTAAAGGCATTTGCATAAGCCTATTTGAATAATAAAGAACTGACACCGCTCCATGCTCCATAGAAGAAGCACATCTGCTATCAACTAATGCGTTTATTTGATCCACAGATAAGCCTATAATTGATGGAATCATAAGAAAGATTATTTTTTTTACACCTGGATGCTTAAAATTAATATAAAAATTTAATCTCCATTTTAATTTTTTAAATTCTATATACTGTACAAAAAAATAAAATACTCCACCTATTATAACACTTATGCTAAGACCTTTAATTTGATCCTCAGGAAATAACAGAGGACAAAACACTAATATATAAAAAATTTCAGAAAGATTTAGTGTGGATGGAGCTAATGCAGGAAGGAAAAAAGAGTGCAAAACATTAAGAACTGCAAGCAAAAAAGCTGATAAACACATGAAAATCATAGATGGGAATATTAATCTTGTAAGTTTTATTGTAAGTTGCATTTTTTCAGGTTCATTTAAAAAACCTCCTGCTGCAAGTTTAATCAGAAATGGAGAAAAAATCATACACAAAATATTTATAATCAAAAGTAGAATTAATAAAATGGTAAAAACTGAATTTAAAAATTTCTGTGTTTCTGATCTTCCTCTTGTATGCAAATATTCACTAAAAACAGGCACAAAAGCTGCAGAAAACGAACCCTCACCAAACATGCGTCTGAAAAGATTTGGAATTCTAAAAGCTACATAAAAAGCATCTGCATACATACTAGTACCAAAGATATTTGCAACAAGCATATCTCTTATATACCCTAATATTCTTGACAAAACAGTTCCACAAGCCGTTTCCCCAACTTGCTCTATCAGTACTTTGTTTTTCATAAATTTTTTCTATATAAATTTCACTTCAGGTTGTGATTTAAACCAAGTGATTTGACGCTTAGCGTAATGTCTAGTATTTTTTGAAAACTCTAAAACCAAAGTATTCTTAGAAATTTTATTATCTAAATATTGTACTATTTGTTTGTACCCTATCCCACTTAGTGCTGGACATTTTCTATCAAATCCCATACTTAAAACTTTTTGAGTTTCTTCAATCATACCATTTTCTATCATATACTTACATCGTTTATCAATTTTTTCATATAAAATTTTGTTAGATACAGAAATACTATAATGATCAAAATTATACCGCAATTTTTTAGATTTAAAATGCTCTCCAATAGTTTTACCTGAAAGAATATTAATTTCAAGTGCCCTTATCAATCTTTGCGGGTTCAGTTTATTCCTTTTTGCAGATTCAGGATCTAATTTTAAAAGTCTATTATAAAGCTGTTCTTGAGATTGTAACATAAATTCCTTTCTTAAAACTTCATTTGCTTCAGGCATTTCGTCAAATCCATAAATCAAAGTCTTAATGTATAGTCCTGTACCTCCTGTTATAACAGGAATTTTGCCTCTTTTAAAAATTTCTGAAATTTTCACGTCAGAATCACGTGTAAATTTTATAGCACTATAAATTTTATCAGGATCCACAATATCAGTTAAATATTGAGAAATTCCTGCAACTTTACGAAGACCATCATGTATAAAAATCCCTTCTTTATTTGTACCTATATCTAAATATTTGTATATTTGACGTGAATCACAAGAAATTATCTCACCATTATTTTTCTTGCAAAATTCAATAGCTCTCGCTGTTTTTCCACTTGCAGTAGGGCCTGAAATAATAATTATTTTGTTCATAATATAAAATTTTACTTACGTTTAAAAAATTTCTCAAGCTCATTTAATGAAATTTTATATGCAGTTGGTCTACCATGTGGACAAGTAAAAGGATATTTACATTTACAAAGATCATTAACAAGTTTTTTAGCTTCAAAAAAAGAAAGACTGTCTCCTGCTCTAATGCTAGCCTTACATGCTAACCGAATAATTTTTTCTCTCTTCTGCTCGATTTCAGCGTTTTTATCATCTGAAATATCTACAATTATAGTTTTAACTATATGTGCTATTGTTACATTTCCAAGTAATGCCGGATATGCAGTTATTCTAAATGAATTTTGACCGAATTCTTCAATACTTATCCCAAGCTTATTAAAAATACTTATATTTGCCTTAAGAAGTTCTGAAAGACTTAAAGGAAGATTGAAAGTTTCAGGCATAAGCATTTGTTGAATCTTTATTAATTGATCTTTTGCCTGATCAAGATAAAGTTCATATCTAATTCTTTCTGCAGAAGCATGTTGGTCAAAAATATATAAATTACTTCTGTTTTCGACGATAATATAAGTTTTGAAGACTTGTCCCAAAACTTTAATATTATCATTAAATTTTCTAGATATAAATTCATCTTGTTTCGTAAAAACACTAGAATATGCATCTACATCATATGTTTGTTTTGAACGATTATAATTTTTTGACTTAGGTTCTTTTACATAAACAATAGGTTGCAGATGTTTTTCAGCTTTTATATAACTTGTTGTGTAGTTTGATAATAATTTATCTGATATCTGAGAATTTATACAAATTTCTGAACATTGGTGTGAAGCAAGAGCATTTTTTAAAGATTTATAAACAATTTCATAAATACCGTTTTCATTTATAAATCTAACTTCTCTTTTAGTAGGATGCATATTAACGTCAATTTCTGAAGGCTCTATGATTATGTAAATTAAAATCCCAGGATGTTTACCATGTGGAATTAATTCTTTATATGCTTGATAAATGCAATATACAAGCCACTTAGGATAATTTACAGCTCTTGAATTTACAAAAAGATATTGACATTTTTTATTAGACAAACAATCATCTCTACCTGTAAAATAAACATCCAAAAAAACTTTAGGATGTTCAATCTTTATATTTCTTATTGTTTTAGAAAAATCTCTTCCCAAAATATCAGAGATTCTGTCAATTTTACTATCAGTTCTAAAAGTAGAAAAAATAACTTTATCTTTAGATACTAATTTAAAAGCTATATCATTATTAGCAAGAGCAATTTCTTCAAGAAAATTTATAATTCTTGCGCTCTCAATAGAATCACTTTTTAAGAATTTTTGTCTTGCTGGCGTATTAAAAAACAAATCTTTAATTTCTACTATTGTACCTTGAGAACCAGACCAAGGGGTAACCTTAACATCTTTTCCGCCTTCAGCTGAAAGTTTCCATCCGATAGCTTCTTCCTTTTTTTTAGTTTTTATCTCAAATCTTGAAACAGCTGCTATAGAAGCAAGAGCTTCACCTCTAAAACCTAAAGAACGTATATGTGATAGATCATTAAAATTTTTTATTTTACTTGTAGTATGTCTTAATATAGAAAGCTCTAAATCTTTTTTATCCATACCTAATCCATTATCATATATTCTTATTAACTTTTTTCCAGATGTTTCTATTTCTATAGTTATTAAAACTGCAAAAGCATCTAAAGAATTCTCTACAAGTTCTTTAATTACATTTAGCGGTCGCTCTACAACTTCACCCGCAGCTATTTTATTAACAGTTTCTTGAGATAGGATGTTTATTATCGACATTTTCAATTCTCTTCAACAAATTACATAAATATTTTATATTTTAAAATTTAAGCGAAATTAAAATTATTTAATACAATACTATTAAATTTCAAAACACAATACTTTTCTACACGTATTTGTCTTTTTTCATTTTCTTATCATATTAATCCAATCTCTATAAACATTAAAAATTTATATTAATATTTTTAAAATTCGCTAAAATTTAAAGACTTGAAAAACTAGCTTTAATAACAAATTTATTACGTTGCTATTTAATTCGTTTATTTGTATTAATTGAATTTATTTCAAGCTTATTTAAAATTTCATACGCTCGTTCTATTACTTGACGAGGTAATCCAGCAATTTTTGCTACATGTATTCCATATGATTTATTAGCATTGCCTTTCACTATTTTATGTAAAAATATGACATCACCTTTCCACTCTTTAACTTCAACACTACAATTTACAACACCATTAAAAGTATTCGAAATGTCAGTTAACTCAAAATAATGAGTAGCAAAAAGTATTTTTGAACCAAAATTAACTTTTCTTTTTGTATCTGCCAAAAATTCTATTATTGCCCATGCAATGGACATGCCATCATAAGTAGAGGTTCCTCTACCAACTTCATCTAAGATAATAAGACTTCTATCGGTATATTGGTTCAAAATATTTGCAGTTTCACTCATTTCAACCATAAAAGTCGATGCGCCACCTGTAAGATTATCTCCTGCACCTATTCTTGTAAATATTTTATCAATGATACCTATACGAGCTTCTTGTGCCGGAACAAAAGAACCAATCTGACTCATTATCACAATAAGAGCAGTTTGTCTTAAATAGGTAGATTTTCCAGACATATTAGGACCAGTTAATATCATTATTCTTGATTTTTCATCAAGTGAAATATCATTCGTAGTAAATTCTCCAGGCTTTAGTATTCTTTCTATTACAGGATGCCTACCATCTTTAATATAAAGTTCCTTGCTATTTGAAATTATTGGACAAATATAATTATATTCCAAGGCATCTTTGGCAAATACGCAAAAAATATCAATCTCAGCAATAATACGAGAAGTTTTTAAAATATCTGCTATAAAAAGAGTTATCTCTCGTTTTAAGATATTAAATATATCACTTTCAAGTCTTAAAGTTTTCTCTTGGGCAGATAATATCTTTTCTTCAAGAGTTTTTAATTCTTCTGTAACATATCTTTCTCCTGTTACCACAGTTTGCTTACGGATATAATTTTTTGGTGTCAATGCTACATTAGACTTACTTATTTCTATATAATACCCAAACACTGAAGTATAACCTATTTTAAGATTACTTATACCAGTTGTCACTCGTTCCTTAGCTTCTAAATTTGATATATATTTTTTTACATCAAATAAGATTTTTCTCAGTTCATCAAGCTCTGCATTAACTCCATTTCTTATAACATTACCATCTTTTAAAGATGTTGGAGGTTCGTCAACTAAATTGGAAGAAATTTTATCTATCACGTGTCTATTTTCAGGAATATCAAATTCAAAATCTTTTGCAGATTTTATAATTTTAGAAATAACATTTATTACTTCTAGTGAATATTTCAATGCCATCAAGTCTTTGGGACTTGCAGTACCTGATGAAATTCTTGCAACTATCCTTTCAATATCCGAAATTGTCCTAAATTTTTCTATTATATCTTTTCGTACATCAGAATGTTTTATAAAAAGCTTCACAATATTTTGCCTATTGATAATCTTTGAAACATCTAACAAAGGCTTTATAAGCCATCCACGCAAAGTTCTTGCTCCCATAGAAGTTTTCGTTGAATCAATGATTGAAAGTAACGAATTTTCAGATTTGCCACTCGATATAGAATTAAGAAGCTCTAAATTTTTTATTGCTACGGAATCCAAACACATAAAATCTGAGTTTTTTATATACTTTATAGTGAAAAATATACCAGGACTCTGAGGTTGCATTTCTTTTATATAAGAGAGTAAGGCCCCGCAAACACAAATCATTTCTTTTTTGTCAAATTCAAAGTTTTTTACAGCATTAACATCAAAAAACTCTTCTATTGTTTTTTCTGCGTTTCCAAGTTCAAAAAAAGAATCATTTACATTTGACACTGGAATTTTAAAAGTAGATATAAAATTAGCTACAGATTGATTTTTCATATTACTTGAAGATATTATAATTTCCCCAGGACTATACTTTGATATTTCTGTATCGATATATTTTAATGTTGTTTCAGAAGTAAAAAATTCGCCAGTGGATATATCAGCCATAGCATAAACTACAGATGATGAAATTTCATTTAAAATAATAGCCCCTAGAAAATTATTTTTTTTTGACTCCAAAAGAACATCATCTAAAATAGTTCCAGGAGTTATTACATTTGTAACACCTCGCTTTACAATACCTCTAGATGATCCAGATTCTTCAAGTTGTTCACAAATAGCAACTTTAAAACCTTTAATTATAAGTTTTCTAATGTATGAATTTACAGAATGATAAGGTACGCCACACATAGACTTTCCTGATCTTTGCGTTAATACAACATCAAGAATAGGAGCTGCTTTTATTGCATCTTCCTCAAACATTTCATAAAAATCTCCTAAACGAAAAAACAATATCATGCCGGGATATTTAATTTTAATATCCCAATATTGTTGCATTAATGGTGTTAATTTTTTATGAGACTGTTTAATTTTTTCACTCCATTATAAAATATAAACACTACAGATTCAAATATCATTTTGTTTCTTCAAAAGGTATTTGAGATATCTTTTACTAATATTAAATTTTTTATATATCAGTTCTAACATTCATATTCTGACACTATAAGCAACTAAAGTTAAACAAGATTAGTTATCATATTTCTTTAAGTTTTACATTTACACTAGAATAATTCACAACAATTAAACTATCTAGAAGTTTTCATTACAATCTTAGAATTATGCCATAAATCCAACAGTACTTTTTGTATATAACTAAGTTTAAATTTGATTCTTTTTTCGTAGTAGCATTAACAAACAAAGTTAACTGCAAAGATAAAACAATGGACAATATTTTTCATACAATACAACCAAATAATGAATTTATTTTTGCCTCTTTTATGCAAACATTAAATTGCAAACCTAAATATTTTTCATTCCCACCATTTATAAATACCTTACGACCACTTTCTGTTCTTGCTTCTATAATGCCTTTATCTACTTTTTCAACTAGAACAGTTTGTAAACTTCCAATCATTGAAGAAGCTATTTCAATAGAAATTTTATTTGATTCTTTAAGTATAATGGAATGCCTTCTTTTTTTTTCAACTAAAGTCACATCATCAATCATTTCCGCAATTTTTGTGCGGGGACGATGTGAATACTTAAAAACATATAACCAACCAAATCTTATGTTTTTAATTGCTTTCAAAGTTTCTTCAAAATCTTTTTCCGTTTCTCCTGGGAAACCAACTATAATATCTGTTGTTATATTTATGTCTGGAATAGCAACTCTTAATTTGCTAATTAATCCAAGATAATGCTCATAAGTATATTTTCTATTCATAGCTTTAAGGATCTTATTTGACGCGGACTGCATAGGAAGATGAATATGAGAACACACCTTAGATTCTGTCGCCATAACATTTATCAAATCATCACTTAAGTCCTTGGGATGATTTGTCATGAACCTTACTCTTTCAATATTCTTTATTGAAACTATTTTTTTAATTAGCAAAGTAAAATTTACATTTTTGTACAAATATGAATTTACATTTTGCCCTAAAAGTATTATTTCTTTTGTTCCATTTTCTGCAGCTAAAATACATTCGTTTATTATATCTCTAGCACTAAAACTTTTTTCATTCCCTCTTACAAAAGGCACTATGCAATATGAACAATAATTATTACATCCTCGCATAACAATTACATATTTCACAACATCAAAAACAACATTAATTTTTTTTCGTTTTAAAGTATTGTTTCCATATAAATTCACAATTTTTAGTGCAATACTATCAGTTTCTTTTGCACCAATAATTAAATCAACACTTTTAAAACGTTGCTTAAGTTTTGTACCTAATCTTTCTGCCATACAACCTACTACAACTATTTTAACATTAGATTTTTCAAGCTTAAATTCTTCCAATCTACCAAGATAAGAAAAAGCCTTCTGCTCTGCTTGAGATCTAACACAACAAGCATTAAGTATAATAATATCTGCAGCCACAAAACTACTTGCCTTTGATGCTCCATAAGCTAAAAGTGCAAAGCCAAGTTTCTCAGATTCACATATATTCATCTGACAACCAATTGTTTTAATCAAAAAGTTCAAAAAATCATCCCGTATTTTAAATTAATATCATCATTAATAATATGATATGTATTATACAAAATATAAATTTCAATTTCAGAACAATAAATATATTAAATTAAAAAATTAGAAAAAATATTATACTAATTCCATTATAATAAAATACAAAAATTGTTAATCAAATCACACATTTTTATAAATTTTATAAAAAACTTAACTAAATCTAAAAATTACAGCAAATTGTATACAATCAATTGACTAATAAACACATTTTTTATAAAATTTCAGTCAGACATTCTTATTTAGGCCGGGGTGGTGGAATTGGCAGACACGTGAGACTCAAAATCTCAAGTTGCTTAGTGTGACGTGCGGGTTCAAGTCCCGCCCTCGGCACAACAAAAATTATTTTTCACGTTTCTAATCATATTTTTTTTACCTTCGTTTTTTAAAATCATCTTTTTACAAGTTAGTACTATTCGTTTTTCAAATTTTTATAAAAAACATAAATTTATTGACTTAATTTTTCTCTTTATTATAATCTAAGTTTTTAATGTTTTTGTAAAAATTTGATAAATTTATTAAAATCCACAATGCTATCATTTAGACAAGATTATATTTTTTTCTCAAATATTATTTAGATATCTGTCCTATTTATTAGTATCAACAAAATACTATTTTTTTAATAACACAAAAAAATAGTAATATAAATAAGTTTTACTCTTCATAATCTAAGTAAGGACGTAATCTAAATTTTACTCCTATATCTTTAGCAATTTTTTCTACTTTTGAAACATTAAATCCTGGAAATTCTATAGTAGTTATTATTACTTCTGGCAAATAATTTTTGGCTTCTTTTATAAAATTCAATATTTCGCCAAATGCTTCTTCCTTAAACATAGGCTTATTAATTTCATTATGCTCTTTAGACGTTGAACCATTTAAACTTATTGAAATAATATCAATCAATCCTTTTAATTTCAACAAAATATTTTCTCTATAATAACGATTTGCAAGGCCAGCGGTATTAATCCTAACTTTACTACCATGTTCTTTTATCCATTTTGCAACTTCTTTTACAACTTCAACTCTAACTAAAGGGTCTCCATATCCACAAAAAACTATTTCATTATATTCTGTTAAATCTTCAATAGCGTCTATAATTTCTTTACATGATGGCTCTCTATCTAATTTTAAATAATTATCCTCAAACTTATTACTCCATTTATATTTTATACAATATGGACATGCCATCATACATCTATTTGTTATATTAAGATAAAGATTATTTTTAAAAACATAAGAAATGGTATTCATTATTCTCTCTTTTAAATATTAAAAAGGTTCACAGCATTACACGTAGTTATTTGTGCAACATCATTAACTGAAATATTTTTTATTGAGGCTATTGCCTTCACAACTTCAAGTAAATAAGATGGTTCATTTCTTTGACCTCTGTATTTTTGAGGAGTGAGATATGGACAATCAGTTTCTACTAACAATTTACTTATATCTGTTTCACAAACAATCTGTTTTAAAGCTTTCGATTTTTTATAAGTTATAGGGCCATCGATTCCAAGCAAAAAACCCATTTCAACAAATACTTTTGCTTGTTTTAAACTACCTGAAAAGCAGTGTATAACACCTTTAATCACATTTTCATATTCTTTTAAAAACATAATCATATCATCGTAAGCATCTCTACAATGAATAATAACAGGTTTATTATATTTAATAGCTATATTAAACTGTCTTGCCAGCGATTTTTTTTGAAGTTCAATGTTTTCTGGGGAAGAATTATAATGATAGTCTAATCCGAATTCTCCTACAGCTACACATTTTGCGCTTTGAACTAAAATCTCAAGTTTACAATAATTTTTTAAAGTTGCTTGAAAAACATCAATAGGATGAATTCCAAAAGACACAAAAATATTATCTCGTTTTGAAAGTTTGAGCGCCTTATCCCAGTAATTTGTTTCACAAGCTACTTCAATAATTTTTTTCACACCCAAATTAAAAGTCTTTTTTATAACTTCTTCTCTATCGTTATCAAATCTTACATCACAAATATGGGCATGTGTATCTATAATCATTTTAATATCTCTTTTATAATTTGTTAATTCTAGGAAATAAAATTTCAGAAAGTTGCATCCGAGAACCACCTTTAGAAAAACCTCTTTTATGAATTATATTATCTGCAAAATATTTTTTTGCGATTTCATTAATATCACCACTAGCACCCATTATCAACCATATTTTATTAGAAATAGTAGGCATAAAAGGCAGTAAATACATTGCTATAATATCTACCGCTTGTAAATAAGAATAAACGCATATTGCAAGTTTATCTATATCGGTTTTTGCAAGCTTCCAAGGAGTATCAATTTCTATTTGTCTATTTACAAGTGTAATAGCACTCTGTAAAATTTCTGCTACTTTATGCAATTGCATATTATCCATATTTTTAATAAACCCTTCTTTTAAAATTGTTGCTATATTTTTTGTTAATTTTAAATCAAAATCAACATTAGGTATGCATAAATTAAAATATTTTTCTGCCATTTTAGTAATTCGTGATATTAAATTTCCCAAATTATTTGCTAAATCAGTGTTGTATTTTAAAGTCAACTCTTGCCAAGAAATATTTCCATCAGAACCAAACGGCATAACTGTAGCTATAAGATATCTTGACGCATCAACACCATATTTATCTACAAGTTCTTTTGGGGATATTATATTGCCTAAAGATTTTGACATTTTATATCCATTCAATGTAAAAAATCCATGAGAATAAATTTTTTTAGGAAGCGGTAATCCCACACCAAGCAAAATAGCAGGTAAAATAACACAATGAAACCATAATATATCCTTCGCCATTAAATGTATATCAGCAGGCCAATATTTCTGAAGCTTATACTTGTTTTCAGGATAACCTACTCCTGTTGCATAATTTATTAAAGCATCAACCCAAACATAAACAGTTTGTGTTTTATCAAAAGGAAGAGGAACTCCCCATTTAACTGCCATTCTTGAAAAACTTACGTCTTCAAGACCAAGTTCCAATTTACCTATAATTTCATTTCTTCTTTCTTCAGGTTGTATTTCCATGTATTCTTTATGAGTCGAATCCGTTATTCTATTTAAAAGTTTATTTCGAAAATAAGATAATTTAAAAAAATAGTTCTCCTCACTTTGTAGTAACGGCTTTGTTTTATGAAAGTAACAATAACCATTTTCATCTAAATCTTTTTGAGCATAAAATCTTTCGCAACCAATACAATATAATCCTTCATATTTTTTTTTGAATATAAGACCATTATCAAACAAACTTTGCATTATTTTTTCAACAGCAATAGCGTGTCTGTATTCTGTAGTACGTATAAAATCTGTATAAGAAATATTGAAAAGTTTCCAAGTTTCTATAAATTTTAAACTCATTCTATCGCAAAGTTCTTTAGGAGTAAGTGCCTTATCTTTTGCTGTATCGACAATCTTAATTCCATGCTCATCCGTACCAGTAAGAAAAAAAACATCATAGTTATTTAATCTTTTCCATCTAGCAACAATATCTGCAACTATAGTCGTATAGGAATGACCTATATGAGGAATATCATTTACATAATAAATAGGGGTTGTGATATAAAATTTTATCTGTTTTTCTTTCATAATCAAAACCAAACAGGTTTACTAAACATTACAATGTTATTAAACTTTAAAAATAATTTTATTTATATATTTCGCATCTTACTGCAACTTATTATAATCTTTAATCTGTTTTATTGTGAATATTTTAAATTCTTTATCTCCAAAATCAGCGACAATCTTTTCCTTCATGCAATCTATTGCAACAAGCTTTGCCTTCCCTTCTGGTGTTAAAATGACTGTCCCTATTTCAGGAAGATCTCTTTTTATATTTTTATATATATCGTTCTCGTACGATATACAACACATAAGTCGTCCACAAAGTCCAGAAAGTTTAACAATATTTAGTGTCAACTCCTGCTCTTTAGCCATATCCACAGTAACAGAACTAAAATCTTTTAAAAAACTATGACAGCATAAAACTTGTCCACAGTTTCCTATCCCTCCAATTATTTTTGATTTATCTCTTACGCCAATCTGAACCATTTGTATCCTAGTTTTTAAAATATGTCCTACTACTTTAATGAGTTTTCTAAAATCAATTCGCG
This sequence comes from Endomicrobium sp., assembly GCA_031262585.1. Taxonomy (GTDB): domain Bacteria; phylum Elusimicrobiota; class Endomicrobiia; order Endomicrobiales; family Endomicrobiaceae; genus Endomicrobiellum. The sequence continues at coordinate 8,044 of JAISHK010000001.1, read as the reverse complement.
TTTCTGAAGTATAATATATAAAAAGTTTAGAACGATCAAAAGTATAATTTGTAAACGTCAATTTCATATCAAGTTTATATTCACGAATTTTTTGTATTACTGTTGCACGTGCTTTTAAACTTTTTTTATCATTTTCAATAAGTTTTTTTTTGTCTTCTTTTGTAAATTTTCTTAAAACCTTACCTATAAATTTTTTATCTTTTGGCATACTCTTTTCTATTGCACATACAAAACCAAATTCAATGCCATGTTCTGTTTCAACTATAATTTTATCATTTAACTTTAACTCCCAATGCCCCGCATCAACATATATTTCATCCTTAATCTTTCTGACTATTACCTTTACAACCATTGACATAACACTTCCCTCACAAGTTATACGAGCAATATTGGCTTTTTACAATATAAAAGTCCCTTTAAAATCTAATAAATCAAGAAATAAATTATCTAAGACTATCTGAGAATTTACATTTTTAAGTAGTAAGGTTCTTGAGTTATTTAACAAATTAAGAACTACAGCAAATTTTTTAGGATACACCCTAAAATCTTTTTTTACTTCAGTAATCATAGTGTTAATGCATTCTAAAGCATTGTTTTTTTGCATTATGTTTTTAGAAAAGTTTAAAATATCTGAAATATAAAGTTTTTTATTATTTAACTTATTCCATAAAGAAATTCCTTCATTTTTCTTTTCATTAATAAACTGAATAGCAAATTCCAAAGAACCTTCACTTATTTTGGCTATCTCTTGAGCCTTTTGTAAAGACAAAGAAAAATTTGACATAAGCCATGTTATTATCATCTCATTACTTAATGGTTGAAAAAAAAGAATTTGAGAACGAGAAACTATCGTTCTTGGAATTGCTTCTTTATGCTTTGCTATTAAAATTATAATAGTATTTTCAGGCAGCTCTTCAATAGTTTTTAACAATGAATTAGCTGCTGTAATGTTCATTTTTTCGGCTGGTTCTATAATAAAAATTTTCCACTTACCTTCATAAGCCTTAGTTGCAATCTTCTTTTGCATGTATTTCATTATTTCAATTTTTAATGTTTTCTGCTTTGCAAGCTCTTCTCCTTTCATATCAGCTTGCTTTGCAAAATCTACAAAATGTAAATCCGGATGGATATTTTTAGTAATTTTTTTACAAGATCTGCATACTCCACATGCACCAATATCAGAAATATTAAAATCACTCATATTACAATTTAAAATTTTTGCAAATTCCAAAGCCATAAGACGCTTACCTATTCCAGTTGAACCTATAAAAATATAAGCATGAGCAACTCTATCATTTTTTATTTGACTAGAAAGTATTTTTTTTACCTTTTGCTGTCCTAATATATTATCAAACATTTAAATTACCGTATTTATAATTTTTCTTATTAATTCTTGTGTTTTTTCTGAAGTTTTTTGAGTTTTTATAACTTTTATCCTTCTAGGATATTTCCTCGCTTGATTTAAATAACCTTTTCTAACGTTATTATGAAAAGTTATACACTCTCTTTCAATTCTATCTTTACCACTCCAGTTTACTGTAAATCCAAAATTGTGATTTATAAATTCTTTTATATTACTGAAAATATGAGAATCCTTATTTATCTCTTTTTCATTCGCTAAACCTTTATATGGAACTATATCTATGTATATAGTTAAATTAGGCACAATATTTAATGAAGCAATCTTATTAAGTTTATTGATAAGTTGTAAATTTAATTTTCTACCATATCCTTGATATGCTACAGTTGCATCAATAAACCTGTCACAAATAACAACTTTCCCAGATTTTAAAGCAGGCATTATAAATTCTTCCATATGTTGTGCTCTTGACGCTTCATATAAAAAAAGTTCACTTAAAGCAGAAAGATGTGAATTTGGATTTAAAAGAATAAGTCTTATTGCTTCAGCTAAAACAGTTCCCCCAGGTTCTCTTGTAAGAAGCACCTGATAACCTTTCTGTTCAAGATATTTTTTTAAAAGCAAAGACTGTGTAGTCTTACCAGCACCCTCTCCGCCTTCAATAGTAATAAAAGTATATTTTTTCATTTATAGTATTTTAACAAAAAATAATATTAAATTCTATAAAAACTCATTTTATATTTTATTTAAGACTTTAAACTAAATACCCACTAATCATCCATTTAAACATAAATTTTAAAAAATGCTATAATATAAGTATAGCTATTATAACTGAAAGATATACTGCATATTAAGGAGATAAATTAATGAATATTTATACTATTATAATACTTTCCTTTATAACAATGGTATATATTGTCAAAACATTAGCCAATTTTCTCAATCTAAAAAATATTTCAAATAACATACCTGAAGAATTTGATGAGTATTTTAATGGAATTAAATATGCCAAATCTCAACAATACTTAAAAGAAAATACAAAATTTTCAATAATTTCATCCACTTTTATATTAATAGTTCAAGTTTTTTTTATAATCATAGGAGGATATAATTATGTAAATAATGTTGCTACATCTTTGGGCTTTGGAACTATTTTAACAGGACTTATTTTCACTTGGATACTTTTTTTATCTTTTGAAATTATTAAAATACCATTCTCCGCATATTCAATATTTGTAATAGAAGAAAAATTTGGATTTAATAAAATGAATGTCAAAATTTTTATTAGTGATTTCATAAAATCATTAATTATAACTATTGTTGTAGGTTCTATTGTTTTCTCAACTACAACATGGTTTTTCATAAACGTTTCAAAGAATGCATGGATTTATATTTTTATAATTATTATTATTTTTAAATTGATTATAATTTTTATTGCTCCAGTAGTAATAATGCCTCTTTTTAATAAGTATACTCCTCTTGAAGAAGGAGAACTTAAAACTGCTGTTGAAAAGTACACAAAACAAGAAAATTTTAAAATGAAAGGTCTTTTCAAAATGGATAATTCCAAACGTTCAACAAAATCAAATGCATTTTTTACAGGATTTAGCAAATACCGCAGAATTGTTTTGTTCGATACACTTATAAAAAAACATACTGTAGAGGAATTAACTAGTATTTTAGCACATGAAATGGGACATTTTAAACTAGGTCATATTATAAAACAAATGATTTTTTCATTTTTTTCAACAGGGATAATGCTTTTTATTCTTTCTCTTTTTATCAACAAAATATGGCTTTATAAAGCATTTTTAATGCAAACACAACCTATATACGCTGGAATAGTATTCTTTGATTTTTTATACGCTCCAATATCCTTAATAATTTCAATAATATCAAATTATTTTTCGCGCAAATACGAGTATGAAGCTGATTCTTATTCAGTAACAACTTATAAGCATCCAAAAGATATGGTTAATGCATTAAAAAAACTTTCTGTAGATAATTTTTCAAATTTATATCCTCATTCATTTAAAGTATTTTTGGAATACTCTCATCCACCAATTTTAAAAAGAATTAAAGCAATAAAAAAGATAAAACTTACTAGTGAAAATAATAATGTATTTTAGTATTATTTATGGAGAAATTAGATGGAAAAACTGTTAAAAGATTTGCTTGTGTCTGATGGAATATCAGGTTACGAAGAAAACATTGCAAAAATTATAAATAATTCTCTTTCAAAAGTATGTGACAATGTTGAAAATGATAATTTCGGAAATGTTATTGGACAATTAGGCAAGGGTAAAAAGAAAATAATGCTAGCCGCTCATATGGACGAAGTCGGTATGGTTGTGAAACATATTAATGAAAATGGCTACATATATTTTATCAAAATCGGTGGAATAAATGACTCTATTTTACCAGGCAAAACTGTAGAAATTATTAATAAAAGAGGTAAACATATAAAAGGAATAATAGGAAATATACCACCTCATTTAATGACTATGGAACAAGCTAAACAACCAGTTAAATATACAAACATGTTTATAGACATAGGACTTTCTTCTAAGGATAAAGTATTAAAAATATTAGATATAGGAGATCAGATAATTTTTGAACCTAATGCTGGAATTTTAAACGGAGATTTTTATTATGGCAAGGCAGCAGATAACAGAATAAGTTGTTACGCTATGATAAAAACCATGGAAATACTTTCAAAAACAAAAAACTTAGATGTAAAAGTTTATGCTTGTGCCACAGCTCAAGAAGAAGTCGGATTAAAGGGAGGAAAAACTTCAGCTTTTAAAATAAATCCAGACTTTGCCATTATTATAGATACTACTATTTCAGGAGATACACCTGAAATAGAAGAAAAAGTCTCATCATTAAAACTTGGAAATGGCGTTGCTATAACAATGATAGAAGCTTCTGGAAGAGGAACTATAGTATCTCAAAAAGTACGCAAATTAATTTTTGAAACAGCAGATGAAAATAAAATACCTTATCAAATAGATGTGATAGATGGCGGCATGACAGACGGGGCATCAATATATACAAATAAAGAAGGCATTTTAACTGGAATTTTAAGTATTCCTACAAGATATATTCACGCTCCAACATCTGTTTTTAATATAAAAGATATAAATTCCACTGTAAATTTAGCCGTCAAAACAATAGAAAAAGTAGCTAAAAAACTTTGAGCTTAAATTTTCAAAGCAATTCAAGCTGTAATTCTAAATATATTAATAAAAAGTCTTAACTACTTGAACATTGACACTGCAAACGTTATTCATAAAATTAAAATTTTGTCCAGTAAAGATAATTTAAAATATATTTTCTGCCCGTATAAGCAAACATCATAATATAAACTCTTTTGCTATAAAAACACCAAAAAACTACTTTTAAATAAAAATATATACAATGCAAAACTAACTATTTATAGACAAAAAATCAAAAAAATTTCAACAATAAAAATTAATTAATATTAAGTAATTTTTTAATATTACCGCTAAGTATTTTTTGTTTATTTTCTTCAGATATATTCAACAATTGAATAAAATTTATATCTTCTTTAGAACTTTCTATAGGAAAATCAGATCCATAAATAATTCTTTCAAATCCGTGGTGAGTAAAAAATTTATCAAGCAATTCTTTTTTCATAAATCTTATACTATCCGAAGTATCAAAGTATAAATTCTTTCCACAAAGCACTTCTAACGATTCTTTCCACATCAAATATCCACCCATATGTGCACCAATAATTTTAATATTAGGAAATTTTACAATTATTTTTTCAACTTTATCTGGAGAACTTTTTACATCGCCACAATAACTTACGCCACAGTGCAATAATATAGGCAACTGTAACTTTTCAAGTTCTTCATAAAAATGAAAAATTTTTTCGTCATTTACATAAAAATTTTGAAAATTAGGTTGCAACTTTACACCAAAGCAATTATCCTTAATTCTTTTTAATTCTTCTTTAAAATTATACAAAAAAGGATGTATTGCGGCAAAAACAATAATTCTCTCATACTTTAAAGAAAAGAGCCAATTATTTATGGGAACTACTTGATCAGGTCTGGAAGCAACTGAAGATATAACACTCTTAGAAACACCAGCCACATCCATATACCTTAACAAATTATCAAAAGTAGGCAAAATTGCTATTTGATGATTTATTACATTTTCAAGATAAGACTTAGCCTTGAATGCTATTTTTTCAGGCCATATATGAGTATGCGCATCTATTATATCCATAATTTTTATATATAAAAGTAATTTTTAAATAACAATAAATAAAATTTATCTCAAAAGCATAATTGCAGCCGTTAAATATATATCTTCAGCATTTGAGCCTCTACTTAAATCACTTACAGGAAGAGAAAGTCCTTGAATTATAGGACCTAGTGCTTGAAAACCACCAAACCGCTCAGCAATTTTATAACCAATATTACCAGAATTTAAATCCGGAAAAATCAAAATATTTGCATTTCCAGCAACAATAGAATCAGGTGCTTTTCTTTTACCGATACTAGAAACAACAGAAGCATCAAACTGAAGTTCTCCATCAATATTCACATCAAATTGTCCTGCAAAATGAGCTTTTAGCAATTCTGTTGCTTCTATAACTTTCATTAAAAGTTTACTATTTGCACTACCTTTTGTTGAAAATGAAAGCATTGCAACTTTTGCCTGTTTTCCAGGAAAAAGTTTTCTGAAATTTCCAACAGTTGCAATCACAATATCTTTCAAGCCTAAAGCATTAGGATCAGGATTTACAGCACAATCAGCAAATATAACAGGCTCTTTTACCATAAGATGATTACTAGGAGGTATCATAAGAAAATATGAAGAAATTAATTTTATTCCTGTAGATGTACCAACTGTATGCAAACTCGCCCGTAGAACATCAGCAGTATCATAAACAGCACCTCCAACACACGCATCACATTTCCCACTTTTTAAATACATCATTGAAAAATACAAAGGTTTTTTTAAAAGTTCTAAAGCCTCTTGCTCTGATATGCCTTTTTTTATTCTTGCATCAACGAATTCTTTAATTTTATTTTCATCTAAAAAAGAATTGTCTATTTTTATTATCTCAACTCCACTTAAATCTAAACCTACATTATGAGCATTTTTTTTAACTTCCTGTACATTATCAGTAGGCAAAACAACATAAGCTACACTATTTTTTACAAGCATACTTGCAGCTTTTAGCACTCTTAGATCAAAACTCTCAGGTAAAATAATTTTGCCTTTTGTCTTTTTTGCTAAATCTAAAATATATTCTTTTATACTCATATACCTCTCCTAATATTCATTTATATATTTTTTATACATGAAAATAGCTAAACGTTAAAATTATCATTTACTTCGTCATTTTTCTTATTTCCTTTCGCTTAATTTTTCCGCTTATCGTTTTAGGTAGTTCATTTACAAATTCTATAACTCTTGGATATTTATAAGGAGCAGTAATTCTTTTAACATGATTTTGAAGCTCCATAACAAGTTCTGAACTCGGTTTATATCCTTTAGCCAAAACAACTGTAGCTTTTACAATTGTTCCACGAATAGTATCCGGCATTCCAGTTATAGCACATTCAAGTACACACGGATGTTCCATTAATGCACTTTCAACTTCAAATGGACCAATTCTATAACCAGAACTTTTTATCACATCATCAGAACGCCCAATAAACCAAATATATCCATCCTCATCCTTATATGCCATATCTCCTGTATCATATATACCGTCATTCCAGATACTTTTAGTCATAGCTACATTTTTATAATACCCACAAAATAAACCTAAAGGTTTAGAATTTTTGGTTTTTACTACAAGGCGACCTTCTTTGCCTGGTTCACAAGAATTGTTTTCTTTATCAATAATATCTATGTCCCAGCCTGCTGATGGTTTACCAATAGAACCAGGTTTTACTTTTAACCAAGGAAAAGTTGCCGCTATGACAATTGTTTCGGTTTGCCCAAAACCTTCCTTTATATCAATACCGGTCATTTTCTTAAATTGATAAAAAACCTCAGGATTCAAAGGTTCACCTGCAGTTTCAGCATATTTTAATTTAGACAAATTATATCTAGAAATATCCTCTTTTATAATATGTCTGTAAACTGTCGGTGGTGCACAAAATGAAGTAACACCATATCTTGCCACTCTTTCCATTAAATCATGATGATTAAACCTTTCATAATCATAAACAAAAACACAAGCTCCGCAAAGCCATTGACCGTATATTTTCCCCCAAGAAGCCTTTGCCCATCCTGTATCAGCCACAGTAAGATGAAGACTATCATCATCCAAATTTTGCCAAAACCTTGCCGTTACAATATGACCTAAAGGATACGAGTAATCATGGCATGCCATTTTAGGCATGCCTGTAGTGCCTGACGTAAAATAGAGAATAAATTTATCAGAAATTTTAATAGCATTGTCTCCTGTAGGTTTTTCAAAGACATCAGAAAATCTTTCAATTTCTTTAGAGTAATCAATCCAACCATCCACTTGACCATTTACAGAAATAATGTTCTTTAATTCCGGCAAATCTTTCCTTGCTTCATTTATAACTTCTACAATCCTGCTATCTGAAACTGCAACAATAGTATTTATTTCAGCGGCTTTTACTCTATACTCAACATCTTTTACCGTCAGAAGATGCGTTG
>JAISHK010000003.1 GCA_031262585.1 Endomicrobium sp. | reverse complement strand
TGAAAAGCACTTTATTCATTGCATCATCATAATTTTTTATTTTTACTTCATTATCTTTTTCTTTCTTATTTTCAAGATTAGTTAATATAGTCTTTCTGTTTTCTATTTTTTTTTCTTCCATATAATCTAAAACAAACCCATTAATTTCTCTTAAGTCGGCAAGGGTAGATGCAAGTTCATTTTCAATAGTTACCATTGTTAAGTTTTTCCCTTTCATTTTTCTTTTAGCTTTTCTTAATATTTCTTCAAGTCGCTTCCATAATGTCTTATTTTTTTTAACCTCTTCTATAAAATCAACTACATTTTTAAACAAACCTTTATGTTTACTCTTATTTTCGCTATCAATGATTAGTTGGACAAATTCTTGTCTTAATTTATGAACATTGTGATTGCATTTTTCAAAAACATTCATTCTTTTCCCCATTCAATCCAAAGTTTAGTTGCATAATCTTTTAAGTTCTTTTTATCTGAATCGTTTGCGTCGCAACGATTATCTATATAATCTAAAAATTTATTTAAGCTAACTCTCTTGCATATTTTTCCCACTATTTTGGGCAAATTTTTAGTTCTTTGCCCTTTGATAAACAAACTATCGCAATAACTTACCCACTCGAAATTATCTTCATATTTTTTATTTTTTTTATATGTTGAGTTCTTGGGCGAATAGTTTTTTTCTTCTTCCTCTTCTTCATCGGTATTAAGAAAAATGGATGGGACTTTTACTGTGTAATTATTTTTATCGTATGATAGACACTTCTGTTTTTTTTCAATTCCATTTAGAAATCTTTTGCCATTTGGAGTTCTGGTTAAACGATTTAAATTTGCACAACCTGCGTCAAAAATTATGTCTATATTTATTCCATTTTTAATTTTTAGTATTAATATTTGCTCAATTAGTTGCCATATAGTCTTATAAGTTTTACTATCTGTAACGGTAAAGTTTTTTATAGATGCTTTTATCAAGAAATGTATACTCTTATTACCACTAAAAACCGCTCTGTAAAGTATTGCTTCTTCTCTCAAAAAAACATGTACTTTATGTTGAATATCTAGGTCTATTGTATCGGCCTCAAAAAGAAAGAACAACGTTTGATTGCCTCTATCGTCTTTAATATTTAAATCTATATTGTCTATTATATGCGACCCATTAACATCAATAACATGGTTTACCGTCTCTAATTCAGCCTCTAAATAATTGCATTTTATCGTAGGGAAATTTTCTGAACGCAAGTTTGGTCTTTTTAGATAGATAACGTTTTCCCGAGCGTATGAGATTTTTTCTACTTGTTTTTCTGGAATTTCTTTTTTAGGTTGGTTTTTTGGTTTTTCTACTTTAGGTATTACAACTTGTTTCGGTTTTACGTATTCAATTTTTTTGGGAACATATTTAACTTTTTCTTCTTCGGTTTCACGATAAATTTTATAAACCATTTTCGCCCTTCTGCTCATCCTATCAAAGTTGGATTTATTAGAACACACAGGCTCATCACTAGGATTGCAATCAAGCCAATGTATGAAAAGGATTTTTCTAAAAGTAGGCCAAATTCCTTTCTTCTTCATTAGTTTAACTTCTTCTGGATATAATCTGGCGAAGCCGCAATCGTTGGAAGCCTCGTCTGGGAACCCGCACCCTTGAAAAGCTTTCTCTGGCAAAACGTCTAAAGTGAATTTACATAGGGGAACTTTCATTTCTTTGTTACATGTATAAAAATAAAGATATAAATAGTTATAAAAGTGTAAAAATAAAGCCTCAACGGCTATAGTTTAATAAATATGTTTTCCAGGGATACTATGTATGTAGTGTATAATTTCTGGATTTCATTTTATTATTTCCCTTTACATCTCTCTGACTATATTATACATTACCGTGATTGCTGTTGTCAATTTTAATATGCATAAAGTAAATAAAAAAAAGACAATAGTTTGTTAGTCTATTATCTTTCTGTTTTTTTTGATAAGAAATCGGGTGGGATTTGAAATCCACTTTTATTTAAAAAAGGCAGGAATATGATTTTACTTTTTATTAGAGAGATATAAAATAAAACAATATATCCCACCCGAGAATAATTATGATTTTTGTATATATAATATAACCTTTTAAAAATGTATTGTCAATCGTTTTTTTTGATTGATTTTTTGGGGAATATTAGTTAAGAGTGGTTTAAATTATATCAAAAGGTTCTTCAGTCTTTCGCTTTGTTTTAAAGAAGCATGAACTTATCTTTATACCTTATTTCATTTTGCTGAAATTTTCTTTACACTATCTGTAAAATGTAGAAGTGGAGTTTTGTATTCTTGTCTTATATACTGTGTTCTTATATCGTTAAGTAATAATGTCTTATTATTTTTTATAACATGCCAGAATTTCCAGCCATTGCAGGAAGGAGTTTGTTGTATAAGAGCCCCAATTCTATGAATAGAACCAGTATTGCCTTCATAATATAAATTTCCATCAGACAAAACTTTTGCTCTTTTATTATATCTTTTACAACTATACAACAATTCGCCTGTATTTATGATATTTTTTCTTATAAGAGTTGCGAAAGGAACTCTGTACTGTTCTTCTTTTGCTGGTTCAACCCAACAACTTTCAGGGAGCAAAGTTTTTACACTGTTTATTCTAGCTTTGGCTATTCGTATATAATTTTTTTCTCTTTCTATACCTATAAAATTACGGCCAAGTTTTTTAGCAACTGCTCCAGTTGTTCCTGTACCAAAAAATGGGTCTAAAACAATATCGTCTTGTTTTGTAGTTGATAAAATTATTCTTTTTAATAATTCTTCTGGCTTTTGAGTTGAATGTGCTTTTTTCCCATCTTTATTTTTAATTCTTTCGCTACCAATACATATGCCTATATTCCATACAGAAGTCATTTGTTTTCCGCCGTTATATTGTTTCATTAGCTTATGGTTAAAGGTATATTTCTTATAGTTTTCACCCTTTGAACACCATAAAAGCGTTTCAGTAGCATTTGTAAATCTTGTTCCTAAAAAGTTAGGCATTGGGTTTAATTTACTCCATGTAATATCGTTAAGTATCCAGTAATCTAAATCTAGCATAATATTCCCAATACGGTAGATATTGTGATAAGAACCTATTACCCAAATAGAACCTGTGTCTTTTAATAATCTTTTACATTCTGTAAGCCAAGCGATGCAAAAATTGTCATATTCCTGAAAAGAAGCAAATTTATCCCAAGCATCATTTACTCCATTAACTTTTGTGTTATTCGGTCGGTAAAGTTCTTTTTTTAATTGCATATTGTAAGGCGGGTCTGCAAAGATTAAATCAACAGAGTTATTTGGAAGTTCTTTTAAGATTTCTATACAATTGCCATGATATATATGGTTTATTTTTAGTTTTATCATAAATCTTCCTACATATTCATAGTTTTATCGTATAGGTCTTTAAAAGCTTTTACTGTTTCAGGACTTTCTGATAAATTTGATAAGCACTGGTCAACGTGGTCGTATTTTATTTTTAAAAATTCTTCAAAAAAAGTTTTGCCTCTACGAATATTAGAAGTTTCAGGTATATAAATATTACCTTTCATTTTCTTGTTGGTAAAGAAAAACAATATTGGTATTAACTTATTGCTGTTTGTTATATTTAGTTCTTCTGCCAAATAAGAGTACGTCTTAATAAATTTTCTATTTATATCAACAAATTTACCTGTATCATGGTCATCGTTATATTTGCATTCTAAATAATAAATTTTGTTTGTTGCTGTGTTCTCAAACAATAAATCTATATCATGTTTAAATTTTATAGTATTTGTATCTTTATTATTAACGATTTGCTTTAATAATTTTTGGAATTCTATGTTTATATTAATATTTTCAGTTTGACAACGTGTGATATAGTTGTCTATCAATGCTTCATTTTTTGACGATATTTTAAAAAAATTATTTTTTTTGCCACTATAATCGGATATTATTTTATATCGGCCATCGTTTTTTATAAATAGAGTTGTAAGAACTTCGATAAAGTTACCAAATTGGATATTCATACTCTGCAAAATTCCACCAAAAACTCTATATTTTCTTGGAATAAAATGAATTTTTGCATTATGTTTTTTTTGTAGATGTTCTATTTTTTTTTGATTGCTTGTATGTTTTATAATTTTTATAACAGCTTCATTTATTAACTCTTTAATATTGTCGTTCATCAATTTCTCTCATAAAGCTTTTATTTACATATTATTTCAAAATTTATAAATAATCGTCAATTGTTCTTGCTTCTGCTTCTTCCAGAGCTGATATTATAGCTTACTTCTGGTCTTCCATTGAAACGGCTCTGCTTTTCTATTTTGAAGTTGATATATATTTATGCATCGTTAATTTTTTCATTTATTTTGGTATTATTTAAAGCCCGATAAGGCCTCTCTTTTGATTTG
>JAISHK010000005.1 GCA_031262585.1 Endomicrobium sp. | reverse complement strand
AAATTGTTTAAAAATAAACATTGCTATATTTTCAGCAGTAGGATTTATTTTATCAAAAGGTGATATTTCATTTAAAAATTTATGATCTAGATACGAAATAATTTTATATAAATGCCTTTTTATATCTGTAAAATCTACAAGCATACCTTTATCATCAAGTTTAGTCCCCCAAAAAGCTACTCTTATTTTCCAATTATGCCCATGTAAATTTTCACATTTACCATTATATTCCCTTAGACAATGAGCCGCTGCGAAATTTTTTGTAACTGAAAGTTTATATTTCATCTTTGCTCCATATCTACTTTTCTTACATTATTTATTTTTCTCCAAAAAAAATTATTGCCTATTTTTTGAAATTTTTCAGGATTATCACTTACATAAAACTTTAAAAATTTATTGCCATTCTTATTAGCAAGTAATGATTTTTGTCTTAAAACTTTAACAACTTCTCGTGCTACAGTTTTTGCAGAATCTATAAAAACAATTTTTTTATCTACATTCTTTCTTAAAATTCCCTTTAAAAGAGGATAATGCGTGCATCCTAATACTAAAGTATCTATATGCTTCTTTAAAAGAGGAGCCATATATTTTTTTACCACTGCGTCTGCAATTTTGCCACTAATCCAGCCTTCTTCAACAAGAGGGACAAACAAAGGACAAGCTTGCTGATAAACATTAGACTTAGAAATTTTGTTTATTTCATTAATGTAAGAATTACTGTTTACAGTTCCTTCTGTACCTATAACGCCGATATTTTTACTTTTTGATGCTAATACAGATGCTTCTGCACCAGATTCTATTACTCCTATTATAGGTACATCAAAAGTCTTTTTTAAAATAGACAAAGCAAAAGCAGAAGCTGTGTTACAAGCTATTACAATAAGTTTAACGCGATTTTTGACTAAAAATGATGCTATTTCTTTAGAAAACTTTATCACAGCACCTTTGGACTTTGTCCCGTAAGGGATATGAGCTGTATCCCCAAAATAAATAAGACTTTCTAAAGGAAGAATTTTATTTATTTCAGACATCACTGTAAGTCCACCAAAACCAGAATCAAAAATACCTATAGGATTGTTATTTGTTTTTCTATTCTTTAGATTTCCTCGCATAATATCTCACCACTCCTTCATATATGGAATTCGCTACTGCTATGCGAAATTTCTTTGAACACAATTTAGCTTCTTCTGCATAATTACTTAAAAAAGCACTTTCAACAAGTATAGATGGCATTTGAGAACCTCTTAATACATAAAAACTCGCCTGCTTTACACCTCTATTAGGTATTCTAAGTCTACTATTTGCTTCCACAGATATAAAATAACTTAACTCAGAAGAATCTTTCATATATTCTGTTACAGTCATAGACCAAAATATACTCTCAAGTGCAATACGTTTTTTATTTGACTTGCCTTCTAATTCTAAAACTGAGTTTTCAAGAGTCGCTGTCGCTGCCGCTTCAGAATCCGTAGCATTTTCAGATAAAAAATAAATTTCAAAACCTTGTATATTTCTATCAAAATTCGCATTACAATGTACAGATATAAATAAGTCTGCACTATTTTCATTTGCTATGATTGTTCTTTCAGCAAGGGGAATAAAGGTATCATCATTTCTAGTCAAAATCACTTCATAATCATTATCTTTATCAAAAATTGATTTAAGTTCATATACTATTTCAAGATTTATATCTTTCTCCTTTGTTCCACTAGGACCTATAGCACCAGCATCCTCACCACCATGTCCAGCATCAAGAACAATAAGTTTTTTTCGTTTATAATCTTTATCTTCACCATCAGACATAATACCAACTACTGTTGCAGTATCGTCAACTATCATATAACTATCGTCAATTATATCATTGCTTTCAAATTTTTTAACAGGTAATTTCTTAACATCTTTAGTTTTTTCATCAATTTCTGATGTAGATATTATTTCACTTATCTGTGATTGCCTAAGTTCTTCTGATAAAGTTAAATTAACATTATTCTCATCTCCAACAGAGACTTTTTCTTCATCAAATTCTGAATATGCAGATTCTCTTAAACTTGATACATCAACACTTTGAGAATGAACAATATCAACAGATATTCTGTTAGGTTTTGAAAATATAGATGTTTTAACCATCTTAGGCGATTGTTCAAGATTAATTTTTACTAAAACAAAATGTTTATCAGGTATGCATTGGATATTTTTGATTACTCCATTATCTACATTTATTAATTCAGATTGGACTTTACCTTTTAATATTTTTATAGATATAGAATTAGAAGTCTTTGAAACAGTGTAAGATAAAGCTTTACTAAGTTGTATAATGACCTGCGTACTTTCAGGTTTTGTAAAATACTTTACTGCAGTAATATTTGTCCAATGATTTATACTTAAAACTAATGTTTGAAGGTTCCATTCAGTATTGACTTCTGCAATCTCTGAAAATTCTTTTGATGTAAGAATTTCTGCAGGAATATAAATATCATTTTTTATTAATCGAGAAGGTAAAGACATTTTTTTTAATTTTCTTCCGAAAATAACTTCATTACTGTTGGCTTTAATTTCTATTTTTCTATTATTTAAATATACTACAACTTGAGAACTTACAGGCTTCCATTCAAGATTAGCATTATATATTTCTGCTATTTCTTTTACGGAAAAATATTTTGTTTTCTCAGATACTTTATACACACTAGCACCCACATAAGACTCACCATTAACAATCACGCTAATAGGTTGCGAAGGAACAATTTCCTTTTTTACAGCATACAAACACGTGCTAACAAACAACACCAATAATAAAATTAATAACTTTGTTATTATTCTCATGGAGTAAGAGAGCGAACTGCTTTACTTGGATTATTAGATGCAAAAATATAATTGCCACTCACAAGTACATTCGCTCCAGCTTTAATACAAATCTTAGCAGTTTGAACATTTATTCCACCATCAACTTCTATAATACAATTATATGTATTTTTATCTATAATTTTTCTCAACTCTTTTATTTTATGAATCATATCACTCATGAAAGACTGACCACTAAAACCTGGCTCAACAGTCATAACTAAAACTAAATCAACGTATGGCAACAAATCCCTTATTTCAGAGACAGATGTCTTAGGTTTTATTGATACACCAACTTTAGCACCTGATAATTTTATATTTTCTATAAGTTTTCTTTTGTCATATTGAATTTCACTATGAAAAGTTATCAAATTCGCACCTGCTTTTTGAAAATTGCCCCAATACTTTTCAGGATTCGTTATCATAAGATGAATATCAAAAAATAAATTTGTGATTTTTCTTAATGCCTCTACTACCACAGGCCCTATTGTAATATTAGGAACAAAATGCCCATCCATAACATCTATATGAATCCAGTCTACACCAGCTTTTTCCATCATACTTATATCGCTTACAAGTTGTGCAAAATCAGCAGATAATATAGACGACGCAACAATAATTCTTTTCATATTCATCATTTCAACTTATTCCAAATTTACATCTGTATTATTTATAAGCTACAGCAACAGTTAAACCTACATTTTTTTCATTAGTTATATCACTATCAGCTTGTGGGTACTGCTTTATAATTTTATTATTCTCAAAGTTAACACTTTCTTCAAATTTGATATTTAAAATAATATTGCGTTCAAATGCCCATTCTTTTGCCTCTTCAATAGTTTTATTTATTAAATTCGGCATAAGTATTATACCTGTAGGTGGCAAGCCATCTGAAACGACAATATTCACAACAGAATCTTTATCTACTTTAGATCCCGTAAGAACATCCTGTGAAATAACTATATCCTTATTTACATTAACTGAAAACTTCCTTGAAACTTCACCTAATACTAGTGTTGAATATCTTAATGCAATATCTGCTGAACGAAGAGTTTGCCCTACTAAATTAGGTACATAAACAATTTCTCCACCTTGACTAATTACTACTTTGATAACCTTTCCTTCTCTAACAATCATTCCCGCCGGAGGATTTTGTCTTAAAATTGTTCCGACGGGAATATACTGATTAAATTCTTCTCCATCTTTTATCATGCCAAACCCTTCTTTTGAAAGTTCCTCTAAGGCATTATAAATACTTTTGCCAACAATGTTTGGAGTCATAACTTCTATCTTGCTGTGAACTAAAGCACTCATAATCATATTAAAAGCAAAATAAATTGATATACTTATAACAAAAATCACAATAAATAGTTTTAAATATTTACCAAACAAAGCCGCCCCTAAAAACGTAAAATCTCTGACAAAAGATTATTTTAATGGAATAAACACAAAATTATTATAACAAAAACCTCTATTTCTTTGTCCATGACATACGTGCACGTAATCTTGATCCAACTTTTTCAATCAATCTTTCACTTATCATTTTTCTTGCTTTATTAAAGCAAACTCTTCCTAATTTATTTTCTTCAATCCAATCGTTTGCAAATTTCCCAGACTGAATATCTGTTAAAACCTTCTTCATTTCCGCTTTTGTATCAGCTGTTATAACTCTTTTGCCACTTACATACTCGCCATATTCTGCTGTATCAGAAACAGAATAATTCATTTTAGCAAATCCACCTTCAAATATTAGATCTACTATAAGCTTTACCTCATGACAACATTCAAAATAAGCAATTTCAGGTTGATATCCAGCTTCTACTAACGTTTCAAATCCTGAAGTTATAAGTTCTACAAGTCCACCACAAAGAACCGCTTGTTCGCCAAATAAATCGGTTTCTGTCTCTTCTGTAAATGTAGTCTCAAGAACTCCACCTCTTGTGCCGCCAATACCTTTAGCATAGGCGAGTGCTAAATTTTTAGCTTCGCCACTTGCGTTTTGTTCAACAGCTATTAAACACGGAACCCCTTTTCCCTCTTCATACTGTCTTCTTACTAAATGACCAGGTCCCTTTGGAGCTATCATTATTACATCATGATCATATGCAGGAACAATTTGCTTAAAACGTATATTAAAACCATGCGAGAAACTTACAACTGCACCTTTTTTAATATTAGGTTTTATATCTTCTTCCCATGCTTTTTTTTGAACTTCATCTGGCAAAAGAATATGTACCCAATCAGCTTGCTTAACAGCTTCTGCTACACTTACAGGTTTCCATCCATCCTCAACAGCCTTTTTATAATTAGCACCACCTTCTCTTTGTGCTACAATAACATTTACTCCAGAATCCCTAAGATTTAAAGCATGTGCATGTCCTTGACTACCATAACCTAAAATCGCAATAGTTTTTCCCTGCAAATAATTTAAATCTGCATCCGTTTCATAATACATTTTGGCTTCTGTCATCTTTATTCTCCTCAATTCGCTTTTATTATCTATTTTTATTAATGTGACCACTACGGCTTAAAGCAGCAAAACCTGTTCTACAAGTTTCTTTTATACCGTAAGGTATAACCATTTTTATAAAAGCGTTAATTTTATCTTCATCACCTGTTATTTCTGTGATAATTGAATCTTGCGACATATCTACAATCTTTGCTTTAAAAATACCAATCAGTTTAATAATTTCATCACGAGAAGATTTTGTCATATTTATTTTTACTAGAGCAAGTCCTCTTTCCACACATTCAATATTATCAAAATCGTTAACCTTTATCACATCAACAAGTTTATTTAATTGTTTTGTAACTTGTTCAAGAATAGAACATTCGCCTTTAACTACTATAGTCATTTTTGAAACACCAGAACTTTCCGTCTCGCTTACAGAAAGTGAATCTATATTAAATCCGCGTGCTGCAAAAAGAGTTGAGATCCTTGCAAGAACACCAGACTTATTCTCCACTAAAACCGAAACTGTGTGCCGCATATACTGCCCCTCCAAAATTACAAAAAATCCTTGTAACCTAAGTTACTTTTAAAATCAGTCAACAAACACGCGCAAATTCTTTACATTTATTAGACAGTTATGATAACAATTTAAATAGTTTTTAACCATTTAATCTGACAATCATGTCATCAAGGGCCGCTCCTGCGGGTACCATTGGAAAAACATTTTCTTCTATCTCAACCAATATATCAAGAACAACAGAACCTTTTGTCTCCAACATTTTTATTAAAGCAGGCTCAATATCTTTTTTACTCGTTACGCGTATACCTAAAACGCCGTAACTATCCGCCCACTTTACAAAATCAGGTACATAAGCAGAGGGACACTTATTTCTACTCGGACTACTACACCATTTAGGACATTCTTTACGCTTTGAAAGGCAACTATTGGAATATCTTTTATTATAAAACATTTCCTGCCACTGGCGAACATTACCAAAGTATTGATTATTTAAAATAATGACTTTAACATTAACATCGTTTAATACAGCTATCGCCATCTCTTGCATATTCATTTGAAAAGAACCATCTCCAGCTATAACTATAACCTCTTTATCAGGGTTTCCAAACTTTGCTCCAATACCAGCAGGATAACCAAATCCCATCGTACCGAGGCCACCAGAACTTAAAAAACAACGAGATCGTTTCGCTTTGTAATATTGTGCGGCCCACATTTGATGCTGACCTACTTCAGTTGTAATAATTGCTTCACCTTTAGTAAGTTCTGAAACTTTCTCAATCACATACTGCGGATGAATCTTATTATCTTCTTTATTATATGACAACGGGTACTCTAGCTTCCATTTATAAACTTTCTCAACCCAATCTTTTCTTTCTTTCTTATTTACTAAAACTGACATCTTTTTTAACACTGTTTTTGCATCACCTACAACAGGTATATCAGCTCCAAGAATTTTTGATATGGCTGTAGGATCTATGTCAATATGGATTATTTTTGCGTTTATTGCAAAATCACATACTTTACCTGTACATCTATCATCAAATCTTGCACCAACAGCTATAATAACATCTGCAATCTGCACAGCTTTGTTCGCATAAGCAGTTCCATGCATTCCAAGCATACCTAAATTTAATTCTGAGTCTACAGGATAAGCTCCAACAGCAAGTAATGTATTTACAACCGGAATATTTGCTTTTTCTGATATTTCAACAATTTCTTTTTCCGCATTAGAAACAATAACTCCTGCACCTATATAAAAAACTGGCCTTTCACTGTTATTTATAATTTCAGCTGCCTTCTTAATTTGTACAGAATGTCCCTCATAATTAAGTTTATAAGAACGCATTTCTATTTTTTGCGGATAAACAAATTCACAACTACTACGCTGAACATCAATAGGCACATCAACTAAAACCGGTCCAGGTCTTCCTGTTGTTGCTATATAAAACGCTTTTTTTATAGTTTTTGCTAAGTCATTTACATCTTTGACTAAAAAATTATGTTTTGTTACAGGTCTTGTTATACCTATAGTGTCCGCTTCTTGAAAGGCATCTTGTCCTATTACAGTTGTTGCCACCTGCCCTGTAATCGCTACCATAGGCACAGAATCCATATATGCCGTGCCTAAACCAGTAACTATATTTGTAGCTCCAGGTCCTGAAGTAACTATACATACACCTGGTTTACCTGTAGAACGAGCATAACCATCTGCCATGTGAGAAGCAGCTTGCTCATGTCTTGTCAAAATAAAATTCAATTTTGATCCATAAATAGCATCAAATATAGGCAACGCCTGTCCTCCTGGAAGACCGAAGGCCACTTCAACACGCTCTACCAACAAGCTCTCTATTATAATTTGCGCACCAGTTTTTTTCTCCATTTTTACTCCGTAACTATATTTTAAAATTTTATATTTGTTACCTATTAATAAGTATGTTACTTACTTTAATATTGCTCCAGTATCAGCTGATTGTACTAGTCTAGCATAACGAGCCATATAACCTGTCTTAATTTTGGGTTCAGGTTTAACAACCATTAAAAGTCTAGCTTTTATTGTTTCTTCTGTTAATTCAACATTTAACATTCTTTTAGGAATATCTATATTTATAATATCGCCTTCATTAATAGCAGCTATTGCTCCATCAGCCATAGCTTCAGGAGAAATATGTCCAATACACGGACCTCTCGTACCACCGGAAAAACGTCCATCCGTGAGAAGAGCAACAGAATCACTTAATCCCATGCCGTGTAACGCACTTGTAGGACTTAACATTTCTCTCATGCCAGGCCCACCTGAAGGCCCTTCGTATCTTATGACAACAATGTCACCGTGTACAATTTTACCATTAAGTATCGCTTTCATAGCATCATCTTCAGAATTAAATACACGAGCCTTTCCTGAAAAAACTTTCATTTTTTCACTAACAGCTGCTTGCTTAACAACACAACCATCTGGAGCAATATTACCTCTTAAAACCGCAATGCCACCCTCTAGTTTATAAGGATTTTTAACTCTTATAACATCTTCGTCTAAAATCTTCGACGATTTTGCAATTTCAACTATATCAATTCCGGTAACAGTTTCAGAATGAGTTAAAGCATCTTTTACTGCCAACAATACGGCAGAAACACCTCCTGCATTATCCAAATCCTCCATATAATAATCCCCTGCCGGCTCCAAACATACGACTTGAGGAGTACTCTTAGATATTTCATCAAATAATTCTAACGACAACTTTATTCCTGCTTCATTAGCTATAGCTGGTAGGTGTAAAACAGTATTTGTAGAACCACCTAAAGCCATATCTACAGTAATTGCATTTTTAAAAGCATTCAAAGTTAAAATATCACAAGGTTTTACATCCTTTCTCACAAGTTCAATAATTTTTATGCCAGATTCATAAGCAATTCTTTTCTTTTTCGCACTTACAGCGAGAGCTGTACCACATCCTTGCAAAGACATTCCCATAGTTTCTGTTAAACATGCCATAGTATTTGCGGTATACATTCCCTGACAAGAACCAGCTCCAGGACAAGCTGCCATTTCTAATTCCAATAATTTTTGTTCTGTAATTTTCCCAGCCTGATATTGTCCAACTGCTTCAAAAGTATCTCTAACCATAGAACGCTTTTTTTTCTCATACATACCTGTCATCATAGCACCAGCAGTAACTAAAACAGAAGGAATATTAAGTCTTGCAGCAGCCATCAGCATCCCCGGCGTAATTTTATCACAGTTAGATAAAAGCACAAGTCCATCTAATCTATGAGCATTTGCAACTAACTCTATCATATCAGCAATTATTTCTCTAGAACCTAAAGAATAATGCATACCACTATGCCCCATAGCTATTCCGTCGCACACGGCTGGGACACCAAAAATAAAAGGAACCCCACCTCCTGCAGCAATACCTCTCTCTATATATCTTTCTAAGTCGCGCATTGTTATATGACCTGGAACCAAATCTGAAAAAGAAGACGCTATACCTATAAAAGGCTTACTCATATCATTCGGACTTATTCCAGTGGAATATAATAAACATCTATTTGGTACTCTAAGGACACCTTTTTTTACTTGATCACTTCTCATAAAACCTCACTTTTATCTGATTTTTAGTTTAGTCTAAATTATACCAAACTTCTTAAATACATATAATTTAAAATTTTCCAAAATACCAAAACTCATGCACGTTACTCAAAAACATTAACAACCTTACTAAACTTCAGAAAAACATTTTCAATCAAAAACATACAATAAAATCTACTTTATTTATCAAGCCACTTAAAACACTAAAACCACTAAAATACGCTTATATCTATATACAAACGAATCCTGATACACGCAGATATGTTTTTTGCATAGTTATTTATTCTTCTCATTTTACAACACAATCCTACAAAATTTCTATTTTTTTAATTTTTCTATTTATCTCACGTGAACTTAACACAAATCATCATAAGAAACTTTTTAAGATATCGTTTACTTTTACCTCCCAAAGCTTCTACATCAATGAATCTTACCCCATTAACTTATTAGCTAAATTACTAAACTTTAATAACTTTGTCAACTAAATAAAATTGCATTTCTGTAAAATCTACTATAAAATCTACACTCGTGAATAAGATATAGAAGCTATAGTTGTTTCTGCTATTTCAAACAAGATCAAAAAAATATTAATAATTCATAATTGAAAAGAAATGAAAACAATTATTTGCTTTAAGTGAGATAAAATTATAATATACGAGCTGACATACAAAAAAATAATGATAATAAAAAAGACCTGTACGTTATACTACAGTTCACATCAATGAAGGTATAGATAGATATTATCAACTCAATAAAAGGTATTAATTTTTATTTTTTGATATCCAAACTACTTTTCTTCAAATTCGCCATTATTTCTTGCAAGTTTTTACCTATAGATCAAGAAAAATTTATACGTACTATCAAAAATTTTTAATAAAGTTTTAAAATATTTTAATGCTTTAGTTTTATACAAATATTGTATTTATACTCAAAAATATCAGTTCTAAGACAAAAAACTATGCTTGTTTTTTCTACAAGCCTGGAATATTCGACTATATTTGTTCTGCAAGACAATCTTTTTATGGTTTTTCAAAGTTGCCACTTTGTAAATAATTTTGTTTGAAGTTCATTATCATCAACTTTAGCATATCTTGACAAGAAGCTGAAATAACAAATATCACAGTATAAGCAATAAAAACAAAAATAAATTGTTTGGATCATATGAATATAGAACAACAGATAATTATAAATTACTATACTTTTTAGATGATTGAAAATAGCATTGATTTTAGCTGACTCACCTATGGAAAAATTGACTCAGCGCATATATTTATCACTAACTTAGCTTAATTGGTTAACAAAATATGATATAATAAATATTAGCTAATTTAAGTATTGAAATTATTTTAAAAAGAAATATTTGATATTGATGTTTACAAAAACATTTCATAACTATCCTAAAAAATCCTTATAAATTATTAAAATCTGATAAAAAATAGTCTTTACCTTCCATAATAAAAACTTACAATTTGGAATGCATTTTTAAAATCTATGATGATTGAAAAATTTAAAATAGAAAATTTGCTGAAGCAAATGTTACTAGTCCTCATGAAACATCCGCAACAGTTTTTACATACGGTGCATTAAAATTAGCAACATTTAATCTTAATACAAACAAGAAATAATTTAAATATTTTTAATAATAAAAATAATAGAATTTATTACTTTTAAAAACGACTCTACTACATATCAAATTTGTTGATGACAAATTGACTGAAATTTCAAGTGATAATTTTATCTAGAAGACTTTAATACAAATATAAAAACTATCTTAAACAACCACATATGAGAAATTTTAAAGTAGAGAGAGAATAATGATGAAGCAAATCTAGTAATTATTGAGATTTGCATAAAAAAGCATATAAAATATTATGATAAGTTGTTAACTGATAGAGTTGAAGATAACATTATTGCATTTCTCACTAAAAAACAACAGTAAGCTTTAATGATGCACTCAGTGACATATTTAAGTGTCATCTCAAAGGTTTAATAGACAAAATTCTAAAATTATACAGTTTAAGTGATAAATTGTTTTATATTATTCACTAAAGACACCGAAATGCTACTGTTGTTGAATAGATATATGACATAAATTCGAGTTTAAGGTTTCAACAATCTGAAAAATATGACGATAAATTTTATCTGGAATAAATTATACGAAATTTTTATGACATATATGCCAGGATATATAAGGACAATATTAATGTATTATTTATGTTGAAAATACTATAAAATTTACATCTGTATCCAAAGAGTTTCAAATGCTGACGTTAAAATACTAAAACTTATGCTTTACTGACAAAAGAAAAGATAAATTCTGAAGCACAAATGCCCTTCATTCATTCTTTCAAAAAGAATTTTAATTAAATGGATAATAAAATAGACAAAAGTAACAAGTCAAATTTTAGCAGACGAAGAATAAGATTAAACCAAGAAAAAGCTTCTGATTATCGAAGAAATTGCTAATAACAAAGATATATTAAACATTCTGTTACTTTTTAATAAAAGATATAATAAAATCATAATACTTTTCACAGAAAAATATGACTGTTTTAGGTCATTTTTGCTGTAACTGAACAACGTTGATAATCGCAAACAATCTGTAAAAAACAGTAATAGATTTAAACTTAAAATTATAAACTACTAACAAAAAATAAATTAAGCAAAAACACTTCATAAAAAATAAAAACTATTATTATAATCTCGACTCTAATAACAAAATTTTAGAAACATTAGAAAATATTAACTACATTGTATATCTATATCATAATATATTAAAAAACAAAAGAGTAGATTTAGAAAATAAAAGATTTTAGAAAAAGCAATAGAAATAGAGTCGAATATTATTCTGACAATATCAATAATAATTTGGATAATAAAAAATCATATTTTGAATTTTTGTCCTAATTACAATAAATTCATAAAATAATGAATAAATATTTTAAGAGAATATACTAAAAAATTATTTGCGCAAATAATTTTATTGTCAATATAAAGATTTTGTGAACAAAAGACATTATTGATTACATGCCTAATTGTTGTTGCTTTTTTGTCATTGGCACAACGGTTTTAGTCCAAAATAACACAATCACTACATCCTTTTGGATATCCATATGCTTATAAGTAAAACTCATACGCACTAAAATATAATTAATTTTATACAACCATAAAATAGTTAAGAAACAAGATAAATATATAAAACTTAATTTAGTAAATATAGTTAAATAATCTAATATACGATTAATATAAATATCCTTGAATTTTTTTGTAAAAGTAAGTATAATAATCAAACTTATCATAGATTAAGTCTGATTCCGACGTAGCTCAATGGTGGAGCAATCGGCTGTTAACCGATTGGTTGCTGGTTCGAGTCCAGCCGTCGGAGCATTTTTACAAGATTTTATCTATCTCATCATTGTTTTTTTTTATGAAATAGTCTGTGATCTCATTAAACTCATTTACTAAAAACATTAGGATAAAATAATAGATAATTTTAATCTACAATACATCTAATATTGTAGATTAAAATGTGGAGATAAAAAATGAACACTAAATTTTCAAAAGAAGCTTTAACTTTTGATGATGTTTTGCTAGTCCCTCAACATTCAACAGTATTGCCAAAAGATGTTCAACTGGAAACAAATCTTACTAAAAACATCAAACTAAATATTCCTATCATGAGCGCTGGTATGGATACCGTAACAGAATCTAAAATGGCCATTGCCATAGCAAGAGATGGTGGTATAGGAGTGATACATAAAAATATGACTGTGGAAGCTCAGGCCTCCGAAGTTGATTACGTAAAAAGAAGCGACAATGGTGTAATTTATAATCCTTTCTCCTTAAAAAAAGATAGCAATCTTGGAGAAGCTAAAACTCTTGCGGAAAAATATAAAATCTCAGGACTTCCTATCATTGAAGACAACGGCAAACTTATAGGCATAATTACCAATAGAGATATGCGTTTTGAAACAAATGATAATAAAAAAGTTTCAGAAATAATGACAAAAGATAATCTTGTCACTGCAAAAGTAGGTACTTCTATACAAAAAGCAACAAAAATACTAAAAAATAAAAAAATAGAAAAACTCCCATTAGTTGACAAAGATTTCATTTTAAAAGGGCTTATTACAATAAAAGATATAGAAAAATCTATTCGCTACCCGAACTCTTCAAAAGATGATAAAGGAAGGCTTTTAGTTGGAGCAGCTATAGGTATTACTAAAAATATGCTTGAAAGAGCAAAAGCTTTAATTGATGCCAATGTTGATATTTTAATTTTAGATACGGCTCACGGACATAGTCAAGGAGTTATTGACGCAGTAAAAAAAATTAAAAATGCCTTCCCATATGTGCAAGTAATAGCTGGTAATATAGCTACAGCTCAAGCAACAGAGGCCCTTATTAAAGCTGGCGTTGATGCAATTAAAGTTGGTATTGGGCCTGGTGCTATATGCACAACAAGAATAGTAGCTGGCATAGGAATTCCGCAAATTACTGCAATATACGATTGTGCTGAAGTAGCCAAAAAACATAATATTCCAATTATAGCCGACGGGGGAATTAAATATTCAGGTGATATTCCTAAAGCTATAGCCGCAGGTGCTAGTGTATGCATGATGGGGTCTTTATTTGCAGGAACAAAAGAAAGTCCTGGAGAAGACATAATTTTTAATGGACGTGCTTTTAAAGCGTATAGAGGAATGGGATCTTCTTCAGCAATGGTCAACGGCAGCAATGATAGATACTTCCAGGAAAACACAAAAAAATTAGTTGCTGAAGGTGTTGAAGGAAGGGTTCCCTATAGAGGCGAGGTCAAGGACGTCGTTTACCAGTTAATTGGAGGATTAAGAGCTGCTATGGGATATTGTGGCGTTAAAACTATAAAAGAATTACAAAAAGAAGGGCAATTTGTTAAAATAACTTCCGCAGGCTTAGCAGAGAGTCATCCTCATAATATTTTTATAACAAAAGAAGAAAGCAACTATTCAGGATCTAAATATTAATATTTTCTAGTCATCAATCATCAAGTTTTACAAACAATAAAATAGTTAATAAAAATTTGAACTTTAACATCAAAACTTAAACAAGTCAAATCCGAGTAACAACAAAAAATGAAATATATGTAAAACCAACCATTCACATTGAAAGGTTATGTCGTTCTTATAAAAAAATGCCACTATCATTTTAACACTTTCCTCAAATTCAATTACTAAAAATTTAAACGTGTACCTCAAATAAACAACTGTTAGCTAATTAAAATAAAAAATAAGTAAAAAAGCTAAACCACATAGTCATTTGACAAAAATTAAGTTGGGTAAAAAATTAGAAACTATAATCTACTTCATTTGTATCCAAAATCATCAATAACAATAAAATCTACTATTATTCCTAAAGTCTCAAAAAAGAGTCAAACAAGAAAAAATATGTTTTATGATTATACAACTACTTAAAATATAAATGAAAAAACTATAAAAATAACAAGTACACCATTGACACTTAGTTTATTAAGTTCTTGCTGTAAAATAGTAGTAAGTCTTTAATGAAAAGTGAAAAGAAAACTTTATAATAACGTAAAAGTAACACTCACAAACAACGCTATATCTATTAAATATTTAAATAAAGACCTTTCAACTATTAGAACATCGCGCTACTAAACATGAAAAGATGATCATCACTAACTATTAGGAGTCACTTCTGTTTCTAATTTGACAGAATTACAAAATTCCTTTTTCCAAATATTTGGCAGTATATTCTTTATTTCTTTTTTACATTCATTAACTTAAAGGTTGATATATATTTGTAACCAATCCGAAATCAATGAAATAATTTCATAATCCACAATATTATTAATTAAATTGTTTTAAGAAAGCAAAATATATAAGATTAGTATAACAAGTAGATATACAATTTTGCAATTACAAAGACTAATCCATATAAAATTTCTTACAAGTTTTACAGAATACTCAAGGACTTCCACACAACAAACTAAAAAAACAAACAGTAATACCCTTAATTAAGATATATCATTAATCAAACCAAATTGTAAAAAACATTAACGTTTTGAAAATTGGAAACGTTTTCGTGCTTTTGGTCTACCCGGTTTCTTTCTTTCCACCATTCTTGCATCTCTAGTCAACAAACCTTCTTTTTTTAACATAGATTTTGAACTCTCATCAAGCTTCAAAATAGCTCTTGCCAAGCTATGACTTACGGCACCCGCCTGTCCACTTATTCCACCACCACTAACATTAATATAAAAATTATAGTTTTTCACTCCTGTCCAAACACTCATGGGTTTTAAAGCTATTTTTTTAAATCTTTCCAACCCATTAAAATACTTATCCACGCTTTTATCATTAATCACAACTTTACCATTACCATCCAAAGTTCTCACCCTAGCAACTGCAGTCTTCCTACGACCTGCAGCTAAATAAAAAATATTTGCCATTTTATCTCCTTAATTTGTCTTCGCTAAAATCGCTAATTGCGCACTATGCTTATGTTTATCATCTTTAAATACTTTTAGTCTTTTAATCTGTTTATCTGCCAATTTATTCTTAGGAAGCATTCCTTTAACCGCTGCAAGCAACGCCCTCTCTGGATTTTTCTTCATTAAAACAGAATATGGAGTTAATTTTACTCCACCAGGATAACCCGAATATGTAAAATATGTTTTTTGCTCAATCTTTTTTCCTGTAATAACTATTTCACTTGCATTTATAACAACTACAAAATCCCCACAATCTATGTGATTAGTATAGAAAACTTTATTTTTACCTCTTAAAAATTCAGCTATTTTAACCGCAAGTCTCCCTAAAACCTTTCCTTTAGCGTCTATTAAATGCCATTTTCTTTCAACTTCATTCTGATTAGGTAAATAAGTCTTTTTATTCATCATTTTAAAACCTACCTCATAAAATTCATTACAACAACAATAAAATACAACGGTAACTACAAATAATCTATATCTAGTAACATAATCTACAAAAATTAAATTTAGATAAAGTTTATTATATATATTAAAATAGAAAAAAAGCAAATAATTACATTCAATCACTTTTTCTCTTTTAATCTACTAAATATAATGTCAAACTTAAGAATCTTTTTTAACTCACTCTTACTAAAAAATAATTGTATATCTTTTACATTTCAATTTACAGCTAAATTCTCATAATTAATGCTATAAAAATTATTTTAACCAAGTTACTAAGTTGTACTGTGGTGATGCACAACTTTTTCTGCTGTTGTATCATCACTATTAACACATTTGCATATTGTTAGGTCTATTTGCCTAGTCACTGTTTATGTATATCAATCATAAAAATTGTATCAAAGTTGCCAGCAATCACTCTATTTTAACTACTCATCTAAATGCTTTAAATACATCTAAATGTTGAAAATATTAAATATTCTTTTCCAGTTATCTGTATTTAATTTATATCAACAAAATTACAACTGTTATGATTTTATTGATTTCCATTCAGTATTTTTTTACAGTTGCTATTTGATTATTTCAACTATTTGTTCCAAAATTTCTACAAAATTACAAACTACTTCTGTATATATAACTTTAACTATATCTTCTACCATTCTAATTATCTATTCAATACTATGATTAATTTTATCAAAACAATCTCTAACCAATTCAACAAAAGTAATAAAATTATCATCCGTTCTAACATTTTCTAACAAACTATCATCATAAACACAGTCTGCCGTTGCTAAGGCACTCCAACAAAATGCTTGTTAAATTTATAAATCAAGAAAACCAAAACCCGTTGCTCGTAATCCAACATCATTCATACAATACCAATAATTTTTAAAACATCATCAACATATTTCTGATACATACCAAATTCAATAACCAATTTTCTACTTGACTAACAATTTTTCAAATTAATGTCAAAATTAGCTTATCGTCGCTTTTAAGCTACCTATTTTTATAATTAACACACTTTATAATACTTTTTATATACTTCAGTATTTTAATGCATTTCGCAATTTGTGGATTTCATTATTATATTGTTCAATTATTGCTTTTGAAATTTAAAATTTTATGAATACGTGCTTCTTCTTGTTTTCTTTGAATCTATTCTATTCCTTGTTCCATTTCTATTATTTGCATATTTATTGAACTTAATTGTTCTATTACAAATCTCACTAAACCATCAATATCTCACAATCCACTAATGCAAAATTATAAATATATCATCAAGATTGTCATCATCTCGTTCATATCCCTATTCTTTATATGTTCTAAAATCCATTCTTAATTTGCCAATTATAATACCTTGCAACTCTTGTACATAAAACTTTCACACATTTATCTATCAATTTTCGAAATACACAACCATATTTCTGCAACTGATCTCTAGTTCTTTCAACTGTCATTTTCATATCTTCTAATCTACTTTTTTATTAATATATAGAGCAACAGTCTAACTTACATTAATAAACACTTTTTTCTCTCATTTTAGAGAACCAACATCTGTATAATAAACACTAGATTAACTATATTAATTTGTTAAACAACATCATTAATTTATTTTATTGGTCTGTTCAATATGTTCAATATGTCTAGTAACACTTCTAAAAAACTTAAATTCTAATTCTATTATCTTATCTTTATTGTCTATGAATTCATTTACTAAAGCAAAAATTTTTTGTGATTATCATTCCATATATACAAACCTTTGCTAAATTTTCTTCTAAACTCCAAAATTTTATCAACAATCTGTGTAGTATTTTTCATCTTCTTAATAATGATATAATACAATAGGCTATACCTACAGTATTATAAGTTTTAAAAATATTTATTTTTTTAATATAAAAACTAAAATATCATCATATCTACTTATATAATTACCATTACTACACATAACTTTATCTTTATAGTCTAAGTAAAATTTATATAATCAGTCTATAATTACAAAAAAACATTAACCACAGTCACATATACATCCTTTTTTAAATTAAAATATGGGATTAGGCTTAAAGCTTATCTCTAAGCAAACTAAAACTTTGTATTTATCTGATCTAGTATCCCTTTTAACTTATTACAGTTTACGCATGCGCAAATAAATTCTACATGAAATAATTTCAAATATTCAGCTTATCAATAAATTTAAAGTTAAATTTGCTTGAAGTTTGTTGAAAATTTTAATAAATTAATACGATTTTTAATTATCATTTATTTTTCAGACAAACTTAATCAATTCTGTTGATTAACTAAAATAACATTATTTTCACACTACATCCTTGCAATATTACCAGTATTATAATCAAAGTTAAACTTGGTAACTGATTATTCTTTCTAAGTTTTATCATTATTATAATTTCTATTGCTCCTTTTAATTTTCACTCCTTCGTAAGATATTCTTTGAAATAGTGACTCTACTTTTAATAAATATTCACATTGAACTTCATTTTTTTCTTAGTTCTTCTGATTCTTTTTTTATTTTATATCTTATTAATCCCCACAAATTCATGCACTATTTTTATTTCTTTATTTTTGATTAAATATCTTCCCTCGTATTTTTTATATCTGTTTGATTTATTATTTGTTTATCCTTTGTTTCTGCTTTTGCATATGTTTGACTTAAATTATTACTAAAATTCTTTATAATAACTTATCCACACTTCTCCACTTACCAGATTTATGACTCTTTGCACATCTTCAAAAGCTTTTTTCCATAAACATTATGTATAGCCATCGATTCTATTATTAATTCTCGCATTATTCTCCTTCTATATTATTTTCACAAGTGAATTATATGCAAACGACTTAACTTTTCTATATCTTATATTCTATTAACACCTTTTTACATATTCCACACACACTTAATACTATGTGCTTCCTAATACAATTATTGTACCTACTTTACTAATTTCTTAAATCTCATCTTGTTATTCTTATTTCATTAAGAATTTTTATTATATTTTTAAATATTTATTTGTATTTCTTTGTAACATCTTTACTTTAATTACCAAAAAATAATTATAGATAAAAGATTCTTCATTATTTCTGTATTACTTTAGGACATAAGCGTGCATAAAATTTACGTATTTGCTAAACTTAATACGTAAATAAACAGTAGAGGGTGTTTTATGTCATATCTTGTTTTAGCTAGAAAATTTAGACCTCAAAACTTTGACGAAATTATTGGGCAAGAACACATTTCCCAAACACTTAAGAATGCAATTTCTCAAAATCGCATTGCACACGCATATTTATTTAGTGGTCCTAAAGGTTGCGGAAAAACAACAATGGCAAGAGTTTTCGCCAAAGCTTTAAATTGTAAAAATGGACCAACTACAAAACCTTGTGGGAAATGCGAAAATTGCCTAAGTATTCTAAAAAGTTCAAGCATTGACGTTTTGGAAATTGACGGAGCTTCTAATAACGGCATAGACGAGATAAGAACTTTAAGAGAAAACGTAAAATTCGCAAGTGCTAATTCAAAGTATAAGATTTATATTATAGATGAAGCCCATCAAATAACGACACAAGCTTTTAACGCTTTACTTAAAACTCTTGAAGAACCACCATCTCATGTAGTTTTCATTATGGCCACAACGGAACAACATAAAATTCCTGTCACTATTGTTTCAAGATGTCAAAGATATAGATTCAAGCTAATATCAAGCTTTGAAATGATTCCTGCAATAAAAAATATAGGACAGAAAGAAAAATTTGAAATAGATGCTGAAGCTTTAAACATAATAGTTAAAGCTTCAGGTGGCTCCATGAGAGATGCTTTAAGTCTTTTAGATCAAGCAATATCTTCAAGCAATGGCAAAGTAACAGCAGAGTATATACGAAATTTACTCGGAATACTTCCAAAAGAGATTATGATTCAAATTACTGAAAATATAGCACAAGGAAATGCTCAATCTATTTTGCAAACAGTTAAAGAAATTAATGAACAAGGCTATAACATTTTACAATTTGCTAAAGATTTAATGGATCATCTAAGACAAATTATGATTTATTCTATAAATCCTTCAATTTTAGAAATTTCTTCCGATGAAAAAAAAAAATTGAATCTTCAAAAAAAATTATTTACCATGGAACAACATGTTCGTATGAATAATCTTTTGTCAAAAGCCCTTGAAGAAATGCGTTGGCATGACGATCCAAGGATTATTATTGAAATGTATCTTCTTAAAATATCAGAACCTTATTATAATATTAACGAACTTATAAAAAGAATATCTGATACGGAAAAAAGCGTTAAATTTGATACAAGTACACAATTTCATCAAAATTCAAAAAAAGAAAATAAAATACAAGAAACAGAAACAAATACAAATAAAAAAAAACCTGATTTAATAAATATATGGAACGATACTATCAACGAAATAATACAAAAACATTCTCTTACGGCTCAATTTTTAAAAAAAATTCCTA
The DNA here is from genome assembly GCA_031262585.1 of Endomicrobium sp. GTDB lineage: Bacteria > Elusimicrobiota > Endomicrobiia > Endomicrobiales > Endomicrobiaceae > Endomicrobiellum. The sequence goes on along the minus strand of JAISHK010000005.1, from coordinate 66,245 downwards.
TTAAAATCTTGGAAGAATTTTCAATACTATTAACTACATATAATCAATTTGACTATAAGAGCATTATGGAATTTAAAGAACAAATTTTAAAAGCTTTAAAAGAAAAAACTAACTTGGATATAACAATCAAAATTAACATAGAAAAAAATAATACAATGCCACACCAAATAACCCAAGAAAACCTGCTTATAAAAAAAGAAAACAAAATCGACATTGAAAATATGGATAAAGAAAACTTTAAAGAAGAGGTAGTACCAAAACACATAGAAGAAATAGCTAAAAAATTTGGTTCTATTGCTAAAAAAATTTAAAGAATCCATAATAACATGAACATATCAAAGTCTATAAGAAAGAATGGTAGAAATAATAAAAAGATTCCCTAAGATAAAAGACTAAAATGGCCAAGCGATTGAATTATCATATATTAAAAATGTCACAAATTGAAGTTAACATGCTTACGAACTTATAAATTTCGTATAAAAAACAAAAAAGTATAAGATATTGTAACATTTACTATAATTTAAATGAACAAGATCCATGTCAATACGTTCTGATTCCACAAAAGATACTATTACTATATGCGTAATTGAAAGACTTCAAATTTAATAACTGTGAGTAAAGTTAAAGATTATAACGGTTTTTGTTTTGTGCTGGAGGACTTTATCACTTCTTAAGGCTTGTAGGACCTGATGATATAAAAAGTTAACAAGTTGATAAAAAGATTAAAAAATGATAACATCAATGGAGTCATGATTGCTATAGATACAGATTCTAAAAATGGTATGATTGCTGTTTATCTTATAGAATTTATAAAAATTAAATATTAAAGTAAACAGGTTAAGCTATAGTTTACCTGTCGACGGGGATATTAAGTATACTGATAAAGTGACTATATCATATGCTGTAGCAGGTGGACAAGAAATGGAAAAAGAGTGGAAAGGGTACGTTTTGTTCATGAGAACAGTACAATTGTTTGTGGTTCCGATATAAAAATTGTTATTTGTTTTGGTTATTTTTATTTTAATAAAGAGGTGATGAGATGCCAGTAAAAATGATTGAAGTTCGTTGGCATGGGCGTGGCGGACAAGGGGCTAAAACTGCAGCACTTTTATTCGGTGAAGCTGTTTTAGCAACGGGAAAATATATTCAGGCTTTTCCTGAATATGGACCTGAGAGAATGGGTGCCCCTGTTCAGTCCTTTAATAGAATAAGCGAATATCCTATAACAATTCATGCATGTATTACCAACCCAGATTACGTAGTTGTTCTAGATTCATCCCTTCTGGAATCAGTTCCTGTTACATATGGCGTTAATAAAACAGGCAAAGTTATAGTAAACACATCTTTTAGCACAACAAAAATTGCGCATAAACTTAATATAGATGCATCTCAAGTTTATGTGGTAAATGCAAGTCAAATAGCTATAGACACCATAGGGAAAAATATACCAAATACTCCCATGCTTGGAGCTTTGGTTAAAGTTATAGGAAATCTAGACATAAATGGTGTTCTAGAAGACACAAAAGTAAAACTTACCGCTAAATTTAGACATAAACCAGAAGTTATAGATGGCAATCTTAATTCTATAAAACGTGCTTTTAATGAAGTGAAAAACAAGTAAATTGATCCAATACAATGCTTTGGAGGAATAAAGTGAAAGAAAATAGAAAATTAAGTGTTGCAGAACTTCCTATAGGCAATATAGTTGAACCTGGAACAGCTTTAGAATTTGACACTGGAAGCTGGCGATCAAGAATGCCTGTATGGGATAAAGATAAGTGCATTAATTGTTTAACGTGCTGGATATCTTGCCCTGATTCTTCTATAAAAATTGCTCCTTCTGAAAAGAAAACAACCGTTGTCACCGGAATAGATTATAAACATTGCAAAGGGTGTGGAATTTGTGCAAGCGAGTGTCCTGTAAAAATTAAAGCAATAAAAATGAAACTGGAAAAGAAATAAATAAGTTTAAGTTAACTTTCCTCAAAGGGTTAATGAAATGATAAAACTAGTCTATCCAAAAGGTAAACTTGTAGCAAAAACTGGCAATGAAGTTATGGCTGAAGCAATGCGACAAATAGAGCCAGATGTAGTTGCGGCCTATCCTATAACTCCTGCGACTGAAATTATGCAAATTTTTTCGCAATTTATTGCTGATGGTATTGTAAAAACTGAATATATCGCAGTAGAAAGCGAGCATTCCGCAATGTCTGCTACGATAGCCGCTTCCGCAGCAGGCGCAAGAGCAATGACCGGAACATCTTCACAAGGCTTATGTCTTATGTGGGAGATGCTTTACATAGCTTCAGGACTTAGATTACCTATAGTTATGGCGGAAGTTAATAGAGCAATTTCTGCGCCTATCAATATACATGGAGACCAGTCCGATACAATGGGCGCAAGAGATTCTGGTTGGATTCAAATTTATTCTGAAAATTCTCAAGAAGCTTACGATAACATGATTCAAGCTGTAAGAATAGCCGAAAAAGCTAAACTCCCTACTCTTGTAACTACAGATGGTTTCATTATTTCTCACTGCATGGAAGTAGTTGAACTCTATCCTGATGCCGATGTTAAAGCATTTATAGGAAAATATAAACCTGAAAGGTACCTTTTAGACATAAAGAAACCTTATACTCTAGGTTCAATTGATTTACAAGATTACTATTTTGAACATAGACTTCAACTTGCTGAAGCTATGAAAGCTGCTAAAAATATAATTTTGAACGTGGCCCAAGACTTTAAAAAAACTTTTGGACGCGAATATGAATTATATGAAAAATACATGTTAAACGATGCTGAAATCGCAATAGTAGTTATTGGTTCAACTGCAGGTACAACAAAGGTAGTAATAAAAGAATTAAGAGATAAAGGCATAAAAGCAGGACTTCTAAAAATAAGAATTTTTAGACCCTTCCCTAGCGAACAAATCGCAAAAGATTTAGCTCACATAAAAGCTATAGCTGTTATGGACAAAGCAGATTCCTGTTCTGGCGCTTTCGCTCCTTTGTATTCAGACGTCGTGGCATCTCTATATGCCGCAGGAGTAACAACTCCTAAAATAGTAAATTATGTTTACGGTCTTGGCGGTAGAGAAATTAATATTTCTCACATTGTGAATATTTATAAAAGTTTAAATAAAATTGCTTCAGGACAACAAAAACCCTCAACTACAATTGAGTATATAAACGTTAGAAAGACAAAACATTCATTGTTTTATAAATGTGAATAATATTTTAAAACAATTTTTAAAATTAAACTTTTAAGGATAGGAGTGGTCACACTACTTTAGGAGAAGAATAAAATGGTAAATTTAAAAGACCTTAGTAAAAATCCCGAACGTGTTACAGGAGGCCATCGTCTTTGTGCTGGTTGCGGTGCAGGCATAGTTGCAAGACAAACACTAATAGCAGCAGGTAGTACCGCGGTCGTAGTTACAAGTGCAACAGGTTGTTTAGAAGTTTCAACAACAATTTTCCCATACACGGCTTGGAAAAACTCATTTTTCCACAGTGCTTTTGAAAATTCTGCTGCAACCTGTAGTGGTATTGAAGCTGCTTATAAAAGTCTAAAGAAACAAGGCAGAATAAGTGAAGATATAAGGTTTATAGCTTTTGGTGGAGATGGCGGAACTTACGACATTGGTCTACAGTCTCTATCTGGAGCAATGGAAAGAGGTCATAGAATGCTTTATATATGTTATAACAATGAGGCATATATGAATACAGGAATTCAAAGATCAGGTGCAACACCCAAGGGTGCACACACTACAACCGCACCTGCAGGTAAAATTTGTCAAGGAAAAGAGCAAAACAGAAAAGACTTAACACAAATAATGATAGCTCATAATATACCTTATGTTGCACAAGCCTGCGTAGGTAATTGGAATGATTTTATAACAAAAGTGCAAAAAGCTTTAGATGTTAATGGTCCATCTTTTATAAATATTTTAACTCCATGCAGATTAGGTTGGAATTATAAACCTGAAGACACAATGTCTCTTGCAAGACTCGCGGTTGAAACTTGCATATGGCCATCTTTTGAAGTTGAAAATGATGTTTATAAAATAAATGTTATGCCTAAAGAAAAAAAACCAGTAGTTGAATTTTTAAAACCTCAAGGAAGATTTAAGCACCTTTTCAAACAAGAAAATGCTCACATTCTTGAAACAATTCAAAAAGACATAGATAAAAAATGGGAGATTTTAAAATACAGAGCTTCTGTAAATTGTTAAGCGTTAAAATAATAAATATAAATTAAAAGTTATTTATCAAACTTAATAAATAACACTTTAGTTGTTTTGTGTTTACTATATTAAATTTTAATTTTTCACAAACATAGATTAGATATAACGAGGTATCAACATTATTGTTGATGAAGCACTTCAAGTCAAGGATAATTTATATATGAAAAAAGATTAAAAAGTTGGGAACATATAATAATTGAAGCGAACAAAGTAAAAAATTATAATACTTAATCAAACATTAAAAATAGTAGAGTATAAATGAGTGAGAAACTTATTTATATTGAAGAAGAGATATAAAAAATTAAATCCTGTAATTAAAATAAATTCTAAAGGAGAAAATATCATATAATACTCAACGCTAAAGATATCTCTGAATTTGCTATTAAAATGTAATGTAACAACAGATAATCAAGAAATATCTTTGAAAATCTATATTAACGACAATGTAATTAACAAAGTAATAAAGCATAAGTATTAATGTTTCAAAGATTTTCATAATAACTTTGGAATTCTTAAAATACAGTAAACAAATCTCATTTTTTGAATAAACTGTTTCTATTTTGACACTAATGTGTAAGGTTTTGTAGAATTAACAAATGTGTAGTTTATGTATGTGCAGGAGACTAAATGCTAAAATTTGATAAAAATGAATTATATATAGAACAAGTTAAATTATCCGATATCGCAAAACAATACGGTACAAGTGTGTATATATATTCCAAAAACCAAATAATAAAAAATTTTAAAGATTATAAAGAGGCGTTAGGTTACAGAGATGGACTTATTTGTTTCGCCTGTAAAACAAACTCTAATGGTACAATTTTAAAGTTACTTGCAGACCTTGGTGCCGGAGCTGACACGACTTCAGGTGGTGAAATATATAGATGTTTAAGAGCTGGTTTTAAACCAGCAAAAATAGTTTACGCCGGAGTGGGTAAAACATCGGAAGAAATAGAATATGCTTTAAAAAGCAAGATTCTTATGTTAAATGTAGAATCTTTTGAAGAGCTTGATACGATAGATACAATAGCCAAAAAATTAAAAACTAAAGCAAAAATCTCATTTAGAATAAATCCGTGCGTTGACCTCGACACACACTCTTATATAGCTACAGGAAAAAAAGGAACTAAGTTTGGTATACCTTATAAAGATGCTCTTAAGGCTTATTTGCGGGCAAAGAAAAAAAAGAATATTACAATTGTCGGTATACATTCACATATTGGCTCTCAAATTTTAGATATCGTCCCCTTTAAACTAGCTGCAGAAAAGATAAAAAAAATAATAGAATCTCTAGAAAAAAATAATATAAAGCTTGATTACATAAACTGCGGCGGCGGACTTGGTATTAAATATGAGAAAAATCAAAAAATACTAACTCCTAAAAAACTAATCTCTGAATTATTGTTGGTGTTTGATAAAGATAAAAAATTCATTTTTGAACCAGGTCGCTCAATAATTGCAAATGCAGGGCATTTACTTACAAAGATAATATATAGAAAAGTTTCTGGAGGGAAAAATTTTCTTATCACAGACGTAGGAATGAACGATTTAATAAGACCTACTTTATATAAAGCTTACCATGAAATTATCCCAGTAAAAAGAATAAATACAAAAAAAGTAAAAACAGACGTCGTAGGACCTATATGCGAAAGTGGAGACTATATTGGCAAAGATAGAATGCTTCCCACTGTAAAACAATGCAAATACCTTTTAATAAAATGTACAGGAGCTTATGGAGCGGCAATGTCTTCTGATTATAATTCAAGACCGAAAATTCCAGAAGTTTTAGTTGATGGCAAAAAAATTACAGTTATAAGAAAAAGAGCAAATTATCAAGACTTGATGTTGAACGAAATATAAATAGATTATTAGCATAATTAAGAGAAATTAAATGAAAATAAATTTTGCAAAATTGACTGCTGCAGGGAATGATTTTATTTTAATAGACAATAGAAAAAACATAATAATTCATGAGAATTGTCAATCCATTGCCAAAAAACTTTGCAATAGAAAATATTCTATTGGTGGTGATGGGCTAATTTTACTTGAAAAAAGTATTCGTAAAGATTTTAAAATGAAGTACTTCAACTCTGATGGTTCGCACGCTTCAATGTGTGGCAATGGTGCAAGATCTATAGCCAAATTCGCTTATGATTCAAACATAACAAATTCAAAAATGGTATTTGAGACGGATGCTGGTACCATAAACGCCAATATTTTACCCAATGATAAAGTACGTCTTAATCTGTACAAACCTAAAGATATAAAACCAAATATAGAAATTGAAATTGATAAAATAAAAATTAACGCAAACTTTATAAATACAGGCGTTCCTCATACTGTAATTTTTGTTGATGACATTGAAAAAATTGATCTTTTAAAATGCGGCAGAAAAATAAGATATAATAAAATATTTGCCCCAAATGGTACAAATGTAAATTTTGTACAAGTTGTAAAAAACAATACAATTTTTGTTAGAACTTACGAAAGAGGTATTGAGGCAGAAACTCTAGCGTGTGGTACGGGAATAATTGCCGCAGGTATTATTTCTGTACTTAAAAATTTTACAAAGTCTCCTGTAAACATAATTGCAAGAGGTGGTGATGAACTTTCTGTTTCACTTAAAAATTTAAACAACAAAATAGGGAATGTTGTTCTTGAAGGTCCAGTTGTTGTAGCATTTAACGGCATAGTTAAAATATGAACTCATAAGCAATGTCAAACGGGAGGATTTCATGTTTTCTGGAGTATATACAGCATTAATAACACCATTTAAAAATAATAAAATTGATTATGACGCATTAAAAAAATTGATTGAAAAACAATACAAAAGCGGTATTGACGGCATTGTTCCTTGTGGTACTACTGGAGAATCTCCTACTTTATCTTATGAAGAACATGAAACAGTTATAGAATTTTGTGTTAAATATGCAAAAGGAAAAATGAAAATTCTTGCAGGAACGGGTGCTAATTCAACTTCGGAAGCAATACGCTTTACACAATTTGCAAAAAAAGTAAAATGCGATGGAGCTTTAGTAGTGGCGCCATACTATAATAAGCCCACGCAAAAAGGTTTATACTTACATTTTAAGTCCATAGCTGATGCAGTAAATATTCCAATTGTTCTTTATAATATTATCGGAAGAACTTGTGTAAACATTGAAACTGGTACAATGACAAAACTTTTTAAAAACTGCAAAAACATTGTAGGCGTTAAGGAAGCGTCTGGCTGCTTAACACAAATGAGCAATATAATAGCATTAAATAATAATATTGACCTTATATCCGGAGACGATGCTCTAACCCTTCCAATATTATCAATAGGCGGCACAGGTGTAATTTCTGTTTTATCTAATATTATTCCTTCAGGGGTAATATCTCTATTAAAGGCTTTTAAAAAGGGCAATATTAAAGAAGCAACAAAAATTCACTACAAACTTTTACCGCTACTTAAAACAATGTTTATAGAAACAAATCCTATACCGATAAAAACTGCAGCTGCTTTATTAGGTATATGCGAACTTAATCTAAGACTCCCTATGTGCGAAATGGAAGAGTCAAACAAAACAAAATTAATTAAAGCTTTAAAAGATTTTGGACTATTGAAGTAGAATTTAAATAACGGAGTTTTAAAATGAAGATAACCGTTTGCGGAGCTGCTGGCAGAATGGGACAAGCAATAATTTCTATAGCTAAGACTAATCAGGACATTAAAATTATAGGTGCTTTAGAATGCAATAAAAGTACGGCTATAGGGACTGGTGAACCTCCTATCTCTTCCATTGATAATTTAGAAAAATTTTTAACTGAAACAGATGCAATTATAGATTTTACAAATCCTCAAAGCGCTCTAAAAAACTTAGAAACAGCAAAAAAATATAATGTCCCCATTGTCATAGGAACCACAGGTTTTAGTGAAGAGCAAAAATTAAAAATACACAACAATATTTCAAAAAGCATTCCTATTGTTTTATCACCTAATATGTCAATTGGCGTTAATATTTTATTTAAGCTTATTGAGATTACCGCCAAAAAAGCTAAAGAATACGACATTGAAATTGTTGAACTTCACCATAATAAAAAGAAAGATTCTCCATCAGGCACAGCTGTAAAACTTGCTGAAATTGCAGCATTTTCATTAGGTAAAAACATTAAAGATGTTGGCATTTATGGAAGGCATTGTTCAGATTGCGTTAGAAAAAAAGATGAAATAGGGATTTTTGCTATAAGAGCGGGTGACATTGTAGGCGATCATACAATATATTTCGTAGGTCAAGGAGAAAGAATTGAGTTAACCCATAGGGCTCATTCAAGAGATACTTTTGCAATTGGAGCCATTAGAGCAGCAAAATGGTTATTAGGCAAGAAAGCTGGACTTTACGATATGTCTGATGTTTTAAATCTAAACAAAATATAACTACAAAATGAAAAGGAATAAAAAATGAAATTTCACTATAACGACAAATTAAAAAAACTATCGCCCTATCTTTTTATTGAAATAGATAAAAAAAAGAAAGAAGCAGTAGAAAAAGGAGCAGACATAATATCACTAGGCGTTGGTGATCCTGACATGTCCACACCTGAACATATTGTAAAGTCTATGCAAGAAGCAGTAGCAAAACCTATAAATCATCAATACCCTTTTGGAGCAGGTTCATTGCTCTTTAGAAACGCCGTTTCTTATTGGTATAAGAAAAGATTCAATATCAACTTAAATACTGACGAAATTTGTGCTCTTATAGGTTCTAAAGAAGGAATAGGGCACATACACTTAGGATTTGTCAATCCCGGTGATATAGTTTTAGTCCCAGAACCAAGCTATCCTGTTTATAATACCGGTACAATTTTTGCAGATGGCATTTCGTATTTTATGCCTTTACTTGAAAAAAATAATTTTCTCCCGGATTTGGATGCAATACCTACAGAAATCGCCCAAAAAGCTAAATTAATTTTCATTAATTATCCTAATAATCCAACAGCTGCGGTCGCTCCTAAAGAATTTTATATCAAACTCATAGAATTTGCAAAAAAGAATAATATAATTGTAGCAGCCGATGCAGCATATTCCGAAATTTATTATGATGAAAAAGAAAAACCTTTAAGTTTTCTTGAATTTAAAAATGCGAAAGAAGTCGGCGTTGAATTTCATTCTCTTTCAAAAACTTATAATATGACAGGCTGGCGTATAGGCTGGGTTTGTGGTAATAAAGAAATAGTCGCAGGTATCGCAAAGGTTAAAGACAATTATGATTCAGGTGTTTTTCAAGCTATTCAGGAAGCAGCTGTTACAGCTCTTACATCAAATCAAAAATGCGTTGAAACGGCAAGAAAAATATATAAAGAACGAAGAGACACTTTAGTAAGAGGTTTGAAAAAATTAGGTTGGGATGTTACTCTACCTAAAGCTTCTTTTTACGTTTGGAGTAAAATTCCTAACGGGTATACCTCATTAGAGGTTGTTTCTAAGTTACTTGAAGAAGCTTCTATAGTCTGCACACCCGGTGATGGTATGGGTAAAAGCGGTGAAGGATATATAAGATTTGCTCTTACTGTAACCGTTGAAAGAATTAAAGAAGCAATAAAACGTATAAGTAAAATAAAATGGTAATAAACTAAAATGACTTTATATGAAAAATAGAAAAACAGAGTTTTAATAAAGCTACATCTTTTTTACTCGAAGTAATGCCCACAAATGCACAAAAATATTAATGTTTGTATTGAATAGTAAAGAGAGTTTACGTTTTTTTATTCATAATCATGTCTCTAAATTTAATTCATATTGTTATAACAGACTAGTTCAAACTCTGTATATCAGAAAAGTGTTATAAACAATTATTATAAACGATTTAGTAAAATTTTTAAGGTTTTGGGGAAGCTATTTTTGTTTATACTGTCAAAAAGCATATTTAGTTTCTACAATTATAGTAGATTCTAATTTTATTTGATCCAAAATTAATTCTTACTATTTTTAATCTGATAAAATATGAATATAGAGAGTCAAATATATAATCTACCGAAAATATTAGATACAAAAAACAAGTATCTAAAAATACTTTTTAAAAAGGATAAAAGTATGAAAAGAATCAATTAAGTATATTTTTAACATTAAGTTTAATACTCAATACCTAACCTACCATTTAAAACCATCATAAAAAACAACGAGAACTTAAGAATATAAAGTTTTAAATTCTCGAAAACAGCACTATAAAAAGAAATATAATTGAAACAAGTTGATAGATAAAAACTTACAATGAAAAAAATAAATATTTATTGTAATATCCAATAATGATGATCATAATTATTTTACTTTTTATTCTAAAAATATACTGAAAAAGAATATAATACAACTTCAAATTGAACTATAGATATGAGACAAAAACTCATATATTAAGTCTAGAATTATACGATACTTTTAAAAGATTTCAAAACAAAATTTGACAAAAAAATTTTGCACATTTTGATAGAATAATTTTTCATATTTAAAATATTACATAAAAATTTGCAGATTAATACTTCTGATGATAAAGTTTTTTTCATCCTTTTCATTTCAGAAAAAAATTCAATTTGATCAACAAAACATCTATTTTACTCAATCTCAATTTACTGAAATAACCATTTATTTACTTCAGGCACCTTTATTTTTTTTATTAATGTTAAAAATAAAATTAAAAAAAATTAATTACAAATAAACATATTTTTAAAAATTATAAAAAAAAGAACACAAACTTTTTAACTATGTGTTTTAAACGCAAATAAATTCGAAAAAGAAATATTTCTAAATAGCAAATTCAATAAATCTGACAAAAATGAAAAGAATTAAAATATTTATATCATATTCAAAAGAAGTAAAAATGAATCAACGACGAAAAAAAGATTAAAATAGATAGATATGTCATACATAATATCTATTCAAATTAAATATTTAAATGAAACATTTTTATCTTTAGACACTGCAAATTAATCTAAAAGGAAAGAAAACAGTAAGTATTGAAAACATTAAAAAGATACCTCGTAAGAAAGTGCAATATTTAACAACAATTACCACGACCTAAACGAAACTATTTTTCACTTACAGAAAATCTTATAAACATAATCAAAGATTTGACAAAATTGATTTTGTATGTTCATCTGCTAAAAAAAACCACCCCACTATCAGCTTTACAGTTCTATCAACAAGAACTGAAGCATAATAAATAGTTCTCTATGTTACAATTACTGTAACAAACAACAGTATCTACAACTAAATTTGTAATATCCAATTATTGTACCAATAATAACAAATAAAAGAAAATTTTGATAGAAGGGTATCAGAATATCATTATTTTAATTTCTATAGTTCTTAACTAATTATTTTTATCTCAATCCAACTATTACGAAGATAAAAACACTACTTCACAAGAAAGAGGTCAGATGTAACTAAAACATAACCAAACAGAATAAAGTCAATAAACCAAAAAACCTCGGTTCTAATAAAAAAATGAAACAGTACAAAAAAATTTTATCTCAAAAATCAAAAAAGAAAGAGGCAAAATAAAAAAATTCAAAACACAAACCATGAAGAAAAATAAATGTCATTCTAATAAATCATAAAAATGTAAGAAAGACCAATAAAATCAAACTAGTAATAACAGACATGAGAACATACAATTAAACAGCAATCATTTCTGCTCATTAGTTAAACCAATTGATGCTTAAGTTGAATTAAAAAAACTAAACAACTTAAAAATATTAAGTAAGAATTTAAAGTTAAAAAAACAACAAAACCCAATACTACATTATTATTTTTATCTACTGTAAGTAAACTACTACGCTAACGTAAAAACAAGTTAAAATGTATTGGTTTTTACATTGACAAAACTTGCATTCTAAAAAGAAAAACAACAGTTAAATCATAAAAAAACAATAAACATATCAATTCTTTAATTTTGACGAACATTCTTATCTCTTATGTAAATGTCGAATAAAATTGGCGAAAGAAAAATTGATAAAGTTATTTGGAATATATAGTTATCAGGTTTAATGTTTTAGAATCAAGCAAAGTGCCAATGCTGGAATATCGTAAAGATAAAGATTGTTTTTTGTTGCATAAAAAATGAAAAATAAGTAAATTTGCGATAAAAATTACTGCTTTTCATGCTGAAAAACTAATATTCCAACAGAAACTACATTAATAAGTCCTAAATCAACTATTCTCAAGAAAAACCAAAAAAACACAGTTTAAAACTGTTATTATTTTTTACTATCGTAAATTTTAGCCATTAATTTTTTAATGAAATACTGTCTTGTATCAATTAAAAAGCAAAACACGGATATTAATTTATAAATATTGAAATGGGAATTTCAATACGTAACTTAATGAAAAATTTTCTAGGATTAATTTTATCTGATTCAAGAAGACATGTGCAAATCTAGATCCGTATTAAAGATAATCTGAAATAAAAAATACAAAATGTTAACTAAACTTCATCTAGAAGAAGATAATATACTTAAATAAAAATAAGATATCCCCCCAGCTAATAAAAAATAAAGATAATGTTATCATGGGAAATATATTTGTAAATATATTGTATACGCATTTATAATATTAATATTTGGAATGCTATTACTACTTCAGCATTGTGACTCTGCACTATTTAAAGATTATGCTAATTTGCTAAAGTCTAGAATGAAAAATTGAAATGAAACTGAAGAAAATTAGTAACATTAATCATTATAATAAAAACGATTGAAAATTATAGTGGCCAAAATTTGAATTATAAAATATGAATAGACGTTTTAAAATAAATAATATGACAACATAATGCTAAAACAAATTTTAAAAACTAGCACAAACTAATCAACACTAAAACTTCTAATATCTTATCAATCATTGTATCTACTTGTGAATAGAAACTATTTTTTATAGAATATGTCTTTGAAAAGATATATTTAAATTTTGAGATTGTAAAAAATAGGACAGAATTATAAATAAATGTCTAATATAAGAAATTTTTGCATTATAGCTCATATAGACCACGGCAAAAGTACGCTTGCTGATAGATTGCTTGAATACACCGGAACAATACCTCGCAGAGAAATGAGAGAACAGATTCTTGATGGTATGGAGCTTGAAAAAGAAAGAGGAATAACAATAAAAGCTAAAGCCGTAAGAATGAATTACACAGATAAAAAAGGCAAAGAATATATTCTTAACTTAATTGATACACCTGGACACGTTGATTTTACGTATGAAGTTTCAAGAGCACTTGCAGCGTGTGAAGGTACTATTTTAGTAATAGACGCTACGCAAGGCATAGAAGCTCAAACTCTTGCAAATACCATACTTGCAAAAAGTGCAAATCTTAAATTAATTCCTGTTATTAATAAAATCGATTTACCTACAGCTGATGTTAACAGCATCCATGAACAAATGAAAGAAGTCCTTGAAATAAATTCTGAACCTATTCTTGCAAGTGCAAAAGAAGGAATAGGTATTAAAGAAATAATAAATTCAGTTATCACAAATATTCCTCCAGCTAAAGTTGAAAAAAATGAGCCTTTGTCGGCTTTAATTTTTGATTCATTTTACGACTCTTATCGAGGTGTTATAGTTATTACAAGAGTTTTCAGCGGAAAAATCTACAAAAGAATGAAAATAAAATTTATTGCTTCTAATGTGGAATATGAAGTACTTGAAGTTGGATACATGAAAATCAAAATGATTGAGTCCGATGAAATATATTCCGGAGAAGTCGGATATGTAATAGCAGGAATAAAAGATATACACGATATTAAAATTGGCGATACAATTACTGAAAGTTTAAATCCTACAAAATGTCCACATGAAGGATATAAAGAAATACACCCTTTTGTATTTGCCGGACTTTACCCTAACAACTCATCTGAATATGACAATTTAAAACCAGCTCTAGACAAATTAAAACTTTCAGATTCATCACTGGTATACTTTCCTGAAACTTCATTAGCTTTAGGTTTTGGTTTTAGATGTGGCTTTTTGGGTTCTTTGCATTTGGAGATAATTAAAGAAAGGCTAGAGAGAGAATTTGATTTAAATCTTTTGATTACAGCTCCAAACGTAACATATAAAATAAAAACCAAAGGCAAATATATTACAATAGATAACCCCGCAAAATTTCCAAATAATCCAGATATTGAAGAAATTTGGGAACCTTACATTAATTCTACAATAATTTGTCCAACAGAATATTTAGGTGCAATGATGGAACTTTGTCAAAAAAGAAGAGGTAAACAAATTTTAATGAAGTATATGAATACAAAAACGGTATTATTAAAATATCATATGCCACTTGCGGAAGTCATTATCGGTTTTTATGATGCTTTAAAATCAATTTCAAAAGGTTATGCTTCTTTTGATTACGAGCACACAGCTCCCAAAATTGGAAACTTGGTAAAGCTTGAAATCATGATAAACTCTAAAGTCGTAGACGCTTTTACAATCATAACGCACAAAGACAAAGTACAAACAACAGCACACTATCTCACTGAAAAATTAAAAGGTATTATTCCCCGCCATATGTTTGAAGTTCCTATACAAGCAAAAGTTAACAATAAAATAATTGCTAGAGAAACAATTGCGGCACTGCGTAAAGATGTTCTTGCTAAATGTTACGGAGGCGATATAACTAGGAAACGTAAGCTTCTTGAAAAGCAAAAAGAAGGAAAACGTAAAATGAGACAATTTGGGAAGGTTGAAATACCTTCTGAAGCATTTGTAACGGTATTAAAAATGAATGAATAAAGAGACTAAATATTAATGCTCAAGTATCATTTAATAAGCAAGTAATAAACCTTATAAAACCAAGAGGTTGTTTTTATGGAATTAAAGCTTTTTATTGTAGGTTGCATCTTTTTTTCAGTAGCCATGTCAATGTTAGCTATAAAAAAAACTTTTAAAGATTTAGCTTCTAATATTTTTTTTAATAAATTTTATTCATGGATTGATACAGCATGGTCAGCTCTTATAATAGCGTCTTTTATTATGTTTTTCTTTATACAGGCCTTCAAAATACCATCCGGCAGTATGAGGAATACTCTTTTAGAGGGAGATCACCTATTTGCAAATAAGTTTATCTACGGATTTCACATCCCATTTACAAGCAGCGGAAAACGATATAAAGCTTTAAAAAATATAAATAGAGGTGATATAGTTGTTTTTCAAGCTCCTCATGAAGCTTTAACAGTATATGAAATAGAAAAAGGCATTAAAAAAGATTTTATAAAAAGATGTGTTGCTATTGCTGGAGATAAAGTTGAAATTAAAAATAAAAACCTCTATATAAACGATGTTTATATTATAGAACCATACGTTGTTTTTAACGATTTGAATATGCTTAAAAGTTTTAATTTGTTTACAAATAATAAAGATTATCAAGAATCATGGCAAAAGGGTAAATTTGCCGCAATTCCGACAACTTTTATAAGAGACAATTTTGGTCCTGTAATTGTGCCTGAAGGACATTATATGATGCTTGGTGATAATAGGGATTTTTCTTTTGATTCTCGTTTTTGGGGACCTTTAAACGACAAATACATAAAAGGAAAAGCTTTGATTCTTTATTGGCCTATTAAACGCTGGAGGATAATATCATGAATTGGACGATTTGGTGTGCAATTGCTACACTTTTTGCAATTTTTGAGATATTAATTACTTCCACTTTCTTTTTTGTGTGTTTTACAATAGGTTCTATTATCAGCGCGATAGCGTCTTTCTTTGTAAGCTCGCTCACAATTGAAGTTATTATTTTTACAACTGGTTCAATGATATCTATGAGTCTTATAAAAATGGTATCTAAAAAAATAACAAATAATTCTAAAAGAATTAATTCAAACGTAGACGCTCTAATCGAGACAGAAGCTATCGTTACAGAACGAATAACACCTTTAAAAACTGGTTTCGTAAAGACTTCAGGCGAATTATGGAGAGCTAAATCTGACAGTGAAATAGAAGTAGGAGAAATAGTTAAAATAAAAAATATAACTGGAACAACACTTATAGTTAAAAATAATTAAGGAGAAAAATATTAATGTTTTTGATAATAATTATAGTTTTCACATTTGTTTATATAGCAAATTCTATAAAAATAATAAGACAATATGAAAAGGGACTTATTGAGACATTAGGTAAATACACAAGTACAAAAAATTCTGGGGCAAATATCGTTATACCTATATTTCAAAAAATGATAAGAGTTGATATGAGAGAACGGGTTATTGATGTCCCACCTCAAAGCGTTATTACAAAAGATAATGTATCTGTAGTTGTGGATGCTGTTATATATTTCCAAGTTACAGATCCAGTAAAAGTTGTTTACAACATTGAAAATTTTGCATTTGCTGCTTTAAAACTTGCTCAAACAAATTTGAGGAATGTAATCGGCGATATGGAACTTGACAGTACACTGACTTCAAGAGAAAAAATAAACACGCAATTACGGACTGTAATGGATGAAGCTACAGACAAATGGGGTGTAAAAGTCACAAGAGTTGAAATACAAAAAATAGATCCCCCTAAAGATATAACCGAAGCTATGTCAAAACAAATGAAAGCTGAAAGAGAAAAAAGAGCAAATATTTTAGAGGCCGAAGGTTTAAGACAAGCAGCAATTCTCAAAGCTGAAGGAGCAAAACGCGCCGTTATCCTTGAGGCAGAAGCTGTAAAAGAAAAACAAATTTTGGAAGCAACTGGAAAAGCAGAAGCTATAAAAAGAGTAACTGATGCTGAAAAATTTAAAATAGAAGTAATTTATAATGCTATCCATGAAGGTAAACCAACAAGCGATCTTATCGCAATAAAGTATCTTGAAGCACTTAGTAACGTTGCTAATGGCCAGGCAACAAAAATTTTTATGCCTTTAGAAACTTCGAGTATTGCGGCTTCAATTGGTGGCATTGCAGAACTTTTTAAAGATAATACTAAAAATATTAAAGCTGTTGATAAAAATGAATAAATTATGTTAGGGTTATACATTCATATTCCTTTTTGTAAGCAAAAATGTTTTTATTGTGATTTTTTTTCTGAAAAATATAATACGATTATAGCAGAAAAATATATTAACACTTTAATAAATCATGCGCAACAGTTTCAAAACAACAAAATAGACACAATATATATTGGTGGTGGTACACCATCAATACTTTCTTTAAAGCAAATAAAAGACCTCTTAAGTTCACTAAATAGATTTTTTGACATTACAAGCACACAAGAATTTACATTTGAATTAAATCCAGAATCAATTTCAAAGGAGAAATTACAGCTTTTAAAAAGTTATGGTGTTAATAGATTAAGCATAGGACTTCAAGCCATTAAAGATGAAACTCTTAAGTTTCTTGGCAGAATACATGATTTTAAGACTTTCTGCAATATTTATGATATAGCAAGAAAAGAAATGTTTAATAACATCAACATAGATTTGATATATGGACTTCCAAACCAAACTGTACAAGAATGGCAAAAAAGTTTGGAAAATATTATGCTTTTTGATAGTCAACATTTGTCACTTTATCCCTTAACAATAGAACAATCCACTCCATTTTATAAAAGAAATATTGTTACTAACGATAATATTCAAAAACATATGTATAAAATTGCTGTAGAAATTTTAGAAAAAAAAGGATACATACACTACGAAATATCAAACTGGGCAAGAAATGGTAAACAATCTTTACACAATTCAAATTATTGGCATAATTTTGAATATATAGGACTTGGAGCAGGTGCATCTGGATATATAAATAGAAATAGATATAAAAATGTTGAAAACATCAAAAATTATATAAATCTAATAAAAGACAATTCAGATGTCAAAACTGAAAATGAATATATAAATAACAAACTTTACATAACAGAAAAAATCATACTTGGACTTAGACTTTTAAACGAAGGTGTGGATATTGATTGTTTTAATGACTTCAATCTTAAGAAAACTCTTTTAGAATGTTTAGCTAACAAAACATTAAAACAAAAAAATAAAAAAATAATACTAGCTAAAGAGTCTGTTTTTATATCTAATCAAATCATTTCAAAATTTGTCATTACAAACTTTTAATACTTAGAACACACCTAACATTTAAATTTAATTTGTGCTTGTAGTTGTATTATTATTGTTGCTTTAACCATCATAAAATAATACAATCATTAATAATGATTTTAAAAAGGATAAATAAAATGATTATTTATAAAAGCTTAATCGAAAAATATAAAAAATATTTAACTGTTAGTAATAAAACCCCTATTATATCTCTTAATGAAGGAAATACTCCACTTATTTTTGCAAAAAATTTATCAGAAAAACTTGGATTTAATGGTGAAGTATATCTTAAGTTTGAGGGGATGAATCCTACAGGATCATTCAAAGACAGAGGCATGACAATGGCTGTTTCAAAAGCC
Organism: Endomicrobium sp.; assembly: GCA_031262585.1. Classification (GTDB taxonomy): domain Bacteria; phylum Elusimicrobiota; class Endomicrobiia; order Endomicrobiales; family Endomicrobiaceae; genus Endomicrobiellum. Next base: position 47,592 of record JAISHK010000005.1, on the reverse strand, counting down.
ATTGAAAATGGAAGTAAGGCTATTATTTGTGCTTCTACAGGTAATACCTCTGCTTCTGCTTCTGCCTATGCCGCAAAAGCACAAATAAGATGTATAGTTTTAATACCAAAAGGTAAAATTGCTGTAGGAAAACTTTCTCAAGCTGTTATGCACGGTGCCGAAGTTTTAGAAATTGATGGCAATTTTGATGATGCTTTGTATATTGTAAGAGAATTGAGTAACAAATATCCTCTTACTTTAGTTAATTCAATTAATCCTTATAGAATAGAGGGGCAAAAAACTGCAGCTTACGAAATATGCGAAAATTTAGGCCAAGCCCCTGATTATCAATTTATGCCAGTTGGAAATGCTGGAAATATTACAGCTTATTGGAAAGGATATAAAGATTACAACAAAATGGAATCGTCAAAATACTATTTGCCCAAAATGATGGGTTTTCAAGCATCAGGAGCAGCACCTATAGTTGAAGGACATATAATCAAAAAGCCTGAAACAATAGCAACAGCTATAAGAATAGGAAATCCAACTTCATGGAAAACAGCTGAAGAAGTAAGAGACGACTCAAAAGGTGTGATAGATAAGGTTACAGATGAAGAAATACTTAAAGCTTATAAAATTGTAGCTGCAACAGAAGGTATTTTTTGCGAACCTGCTTCCGCCGTTTCTATAGCTGGATTTATCAAATATATTAAACAAGATTATTTTAAAAATAGTAATTCTATAAAAGTAGTTTGTATACTAACCGGACATGGTTTAAAAGACCCTGACATTGCTATAGCAAAAGCCACCAGCATCATAAAAGTTAAATCAAATATTAACGAAATTACAAAAACCATAGGATTCTAAACAGTGAAAATAGAACTCATTTGTACCGGAAGTGAACTCCTTACTGGAAAAATTAACACCAACGCAAGTTATATAGGCTCAAGGATTTTTAATATAGGAGCAGAACTAACTTATATTACCAGCGTAGGTGATAAAAAACAAGATTTAACACAAGAGTTTAAAAAAGCTTTAGAAAGAAGCGATATTGTGATTATTACAGGTGGTCTTGGCCCAACATTTGACGATATAACTGTTGAAACTATCGCAAAATGTTTAAATCTTGAAATTTACTCTAATGAAGAAGTTTTAAAATCCATAAAGAATTATTTTTTACAAAAAAAAATACATCATATTCCAAAAATCAATGAAAAACAAGCAAATATTATTAAAGGAGCAAAAGTTTTTAAAAATTGTTTAGGTACAGCTCCTGGACAAATGTTGCATTTTGAATTTAAAAAAAGCAAAAAAAAATATCACAAAACTTTATTTTTACTTCCTGGGCCACAAAAAGAAATGAGAATTATGTTTGAAGAAAACGTTGAACCATTTATTAAAAGCTATTTTTCCAACATAAAGAAAAACACAGTTTTACGTGTTTTTGGATTATCAGAATCTACTGTTGCAGAAATGATAAAACCTGTTATTGATAATACTAAATTTGGAGACTCAAAATCAGTAGAATTTAGTATTCTCGCAAATAAATCTATTGTTGATATTAAATTTTCTGTTTCAGGAATAGATGAGATTATTGTTGACAATACAATGAGAGACATAAAACTTGAATTTAAAAACATTCTAAAAAATGACATCTTCGGAACTAATAACGATACACTCGCTTCTATTGTAGGAAAATACTTAGTTGAAAAGAAAAAAACAGTTTCTTTGGCAGAATCTTGTACTGGCGGAAAAGTAGCAGCGGCAATTACAGATATTGCCGGAAGTTCTTTATATTTCAAAAGCTCTGTGGTTGCATATTCTAACGAATCAAAGATAGTTATTCTTAACGTAAAAAAAGAAACTTTAGAAAGTTTTGGAGCAGTAAGTAAAGAAACAGCAAAAGAAATGGCAAATGGAAGTTTAAAACTGTCAAATAGTGATTATGCTATATCAATAACAGGCATTACAGGACCAAATGGCGCAACTGAAGGGAAACCTGTAGGTCTTGTATACATAGGTTTTGCAGACAAAAACAAAACAGAATGTTTCAAATTTAATTTTAGCGGAACAAGAAAAGATATAAGAAAAAAAATTGTAGACACAACTTTAGATTTTTTAAGAAGAAAGCTAATTGATTAAATTCTGAAAATCATAGCACCTTCAAATACATATTTTATGCTTCATCAAATAACATAAATAAGTTCACTCGATATGTGAATGATTATAATCATTTATAAATTGTCTAACTCAAAAACTAAAAGAAATATTTTTCGTATTTCATTACTAGTTATTTAGATCTATTGAAACTTTTTCAGCATTTAACTATTAATAAATAGAATTTATCTCAAATAATTCCATGATAATACAAATTCTTTATATATTTTAATTTCTCACTTCAAATCACAACACTCCTTTTCAAGACCTTTCAGATAAAACTGTAAATTGAAGAATTATCATTTTCTTTATTAGCTAACTTTTTATCAATCTCTGACACATTTTGGAAATATAATCTTTATCTATAAAGATCTTTTATATATTTTTTTCTCTATAGTAGAATTCTGAATACTCTCTTATATATAAAATAAATACTATTTTTTTATTTTATGGCACCGATTTTTTAACACTGTTACTTAGTATTAAAAATTCATTTGTAGAAAATTGTAAATTGTTTTTCTTTATTTATATCAATATTAATTACCATCTTTAAACCTACAATTTCATGGGATTAGATGAAACAATCAAAATTGGATCATTGCAGAATCAGTAAATTTTTCTTCAAAAACTATAAATATTTTTTCTGATTTATCACCTATTTTTAGTGATCAACTTACTTTTAAAGTCATCATCTCAACATTTATATTTTTTTTAAAATTTATGCGATCAGATCATTGTTTGATTTGACTTTTATCACTGGAACATTCCAGAATATAAAAAGTTTTCTTTTTTTAAAAAATATCGATTTATAATATAAATTATCTAGCAAATTCAACTGTGTGTGATAAAGAAAATTTTCTTTTGTCTTTTTTAAAACTATCGTAAATGATTTAACTATACTTGTGACTTCATATATACATTTTCTAATATATATTTAAACAAACTTCTTCGTTTTTTTGGCTTATTTCCTAACAATAATCTATAGTTAACTTAATAAACATATATTAATTGATAAATTACTTTATATGCATATGTAGAAATATTTACACGTATCACAATTAACTCTATCGTCCATGGCAAATTTAAAACTATCACCAGAATTAATTTCATCTATAAGTGCTTTTATCATATTAATACTTTTCATATATATTTCTTCATTCTTTGGAAAATTAATAATTTGAGCATTTCTTATATCGTAAAGTCCACATTCGCTAACTGTAAAACCAGTAAATTTTTCAAATATATATTTATATAATGGAAGTTGTAAAGATTTAATTGATTTTTTTACATCTTGCCTACTGAAATTATTTTCAGATTCAGAGAAACTATTAAATTTACTTTTAACAATTCTTTTATCTATTAACCCTGTTTTATAATCAAATATCATATAGTCTTTGCTATCACTATCTATCTTATCTATTCTATCTATTTTACAATCCAAAATATACTTTCCTAAATTGGTTTCAATATATGAAGTATACTTTTTTTCACACCCATAAATACTTTTGTATTTTCTTTGTTTTTCATACTCCAAAATTTTTTTCATTCTATAAAACAAAACATCTTTTATTGTAAAAGCATCTTCTCTAAATTTAAAATAAACACTATTATCAAAATGCTCTTCAAGTTTTTGTAAATATTTTTTTTCAAAGTTATGAGTTTCTAATTCTTCTTTGTTAAGATTTTCATATAACGTTTCTTTTAAAAATCTATGAATAAATTTCCCTATTTCTACGCTTGAAAGTTCTCGCCATACTTCTAAATCTTCATTAAGAAGAAGCACATACATAAAATAAAATTTCAGTCTACAATTTAAGTAAACATCAATCTTACTGTACGTATAAGACATATTTTTAAGATATTCTTTAATTTTTTTTGTTTTTTCATATTCCCTTTTAACCGACTGCTTTACAGAAAAATTTTGGAGTACAAATTTTTTTACTTTTATAGCAGAAATATCTCTGCTTTCATACTGTTTATTCCAAATAATAGACTCTATAAATCTACTTCTCTCATCTTTATCATTATTAGAATAAATAAGATTTAAATTTTTTGCCCCACCTGTAAGTCTATCAAAATGATATTTTTGTATTTCATATTCTTTTTGTACTATCCCAATACCTAATACGCACATTATATCTTTAGGAATTAAAGAATATTCTTTTTTTATTGCTGGAATTATAGAATCTTTCATCCCTACGATGAAAACATCATCAAAAGCAAGACCTCGCGATTCCAAAAGTCCTAATACCTGCAAACTTTTAAGTGGAAATCCTGATAAATTAATTCGTTTATCTTTTATTAATTTTTTAAAAATATTTAATACCTCTTCATTACCAAACTGCGTTTGTGCTATTTGTCCAATTTTTAATTCTTTTGATAAAGAAAACAAAATATCCATAGCCTCAATATTCAACGGATAGTTCTTGACGTAACTTAACAAATATATTTTTTCTAAAAAGACAGATAAGACGTTAAATAAATCATTAAAATTATTTATTTTCCCCCAAGATATAAAAAAAATATCAAAAATTTCTCTTAATACTGATACTATCTTACTATAAGATAAGTGTTTCCAAGCTTGCATTACAAGACTTATTTCATACAATATATTTTTCTCATCAATAATTTCTTCAAAAGAAACAAACATTTTACCACTTAAAGAACTCTTTGAATTCTGATCAAAAGCTTGCTCTATTTTATGAGCAATTATTCTTGATACTGCACTTTCTCCAAAAAAATCAATATTTTTAAAAAGTGGATTTGTTAATACTTTCATAATATCCTTTGAGTAATAAAACTGTCCTTTTTTTGAAAGTTGAGCTTCAATCACAGAGTTAAGCAACGAAAACACGACCGTTTTATGGACTGGATATCCAATTGCAATATTATAATCATCCGTAATCACAGATATCTCAGATATTACAGACTGTAACATCGAAGAGTCTGGCACTACAACTATCGTCTTATTCAAATCAATACTAGTATAAGTTCTTAAAAGATTTTTCAACAAAGAACCTTGCGATTGCTCATCAAAAGTCGAATATATATTTAACTTATATCCTTTTTCCTTAGATATTATTTTTGGAACAACTTCTCCAAAAGCATTATATAAATCGTATAAAATACTATAATCCTGAGGAGATCCTTGGATAAATACGACCAATTTCCCTGTATTATAAAATTTCTTAAATATTTCAATTTCTGTTTTATAAAGATAAAAAGGCGTTACAAAAACTATTTCATCAAAAGATTTTAATATTGTTTCGTATGATAAAGACACAGCTTTCAAAAAACTATATCCGGTAGTAATTTTAGACGTTTTTTCTAATTTATCATGAAAATAATTTCTTATCTCAAAAATATCCTTCAATAAATTATTTATATTTTCAGGAACATCGTATCCTATTTCAACATTAGTCTTTATGGATCTAAGCTTTTCATTAGAAACATTTTCTAAATCCAGTTGCTCTATAAAAAAGAAAATTTCAAAAGCCCAGTCCATAAAAGATACAAAAGAAAAGTTATTATTTAAAAGATACGGCATATTATTCTTAATAATCTCAAATATTATAAATGCCGCTTCAATATCTGGGATTTTTATAAAATTAATAGTATCAAAAACAATTCTTTCTACAAATTCTTCATTTGTAAAAAACTCTGGAGCAAAAAAAGCTTTTCTATATTTTTTCGCAAGAACATTTTTAATAAATAAAAAAAATCTTCTTCCACCACCAACTATGGCAGTTCTTTTATTTGAATTAAAAATATAGTCAGCTACATAATCAATTATATTCTGTTCAATAGCAATATTTATTATTTTTCCACTCATTGCAAGCTCTTTAATACGACGACTTTTTCAATATCTACAATACAAGTCAGTATTTGTTTATTGGGATAAATTTCCAAAAGTAAGTTGGCATAATGTTTTAACTGCTTTTTATTTTCGCCCTCATTATAATTAGAACTCTTAAAATCTACTATGATAAGTTTATTATCGTTCATTATAAATTTATCTATTCTAAAAGATTCTCCTTGAGCATTTATAATTTCTTTCTCATTATAAATCTCATTTTTGTCATAACTAAATAATTCTAAAATATCTTTTGATATAAATAAATTTTGAAGTTTCCACTTAACAAAATCAACTTTTTCAACGAAAAATTTTCTTTTTGTAATATTAACGGCATTTTCTATAACATTATTTATGTCTTTATTTTTAACTGAAACTATTTTTGACAATGCATAATGTAAAATAGTCCCATTTTTTTTAAGGTTACCAATATCAAAACTCATTTTTTTACGACTTGCCAAATATTTTTGAACATCTTTATAATCATCGTTAAAATTATCCAAAAATATATCTTCTTCATATACATCTTTTCTTTCATATTTTTGTTTTTCACCAATATTATAATTTTTATTATCAAACAACAAAGGGGCAAGATTATTCGATTGTCCAATTTTTGGAAGAATAATAGCATAAAATTCATATTCTGCTCTCGTCATTGAAACATAAATACCATTAAGTTCTGAAAGCAAATAATTTAATCTTTCATTCTCATAAATTTCCTCAGCTTTATTTAGAAAATAAGCAATAGTTTTTGATATTTTTAATAGCTTTATTTTTTCTCCAGATTTGTCAAAATAAGGACTTTCGATATTTTTTCTATAAAGTTTAAGAAATGGCACTATCACAACAGGGAATTGCAATCCTTTGGATTTATGAATAGTCATGACCTTTATGCCACTTTCAAAAGCCTTTTTTATATATAACCCTTCCATATTCTCTTTTGCTTTAAAATAGTCCAAGAAATTCCTTAGCCCTGAATTTTTAACTTCAAATTCCTTAATAAATTCCAAAAAACACATTATAAACACTTTACTATCTGGAAAATATTTTATAATACTAAATTTCTCAAGTATAACAAGTACCAATTCATAAACTGGAATAAATCCAATCTTCAAAAATAAATCTTCAAAATATTTTTTCCACAAATTTTCGTATTTACTGCGAAATAGTCTATAAAAAGTTACTTTTTTATTTTCCATTTTACACTCAAAAATGAACTGCTCAAATTCAGTTTCTTTAATATTTGTAACTTTACTAAAAACATCACCCATAATAAAAGATGAAAATGCCAAAACATTTATTGGAGAGTCAATAAATATAAGAAGAGATAAAATTTGTTTTATAATATTATTATTTTTTATATTCAAAGTCTGTGCTGATTCTATTTCTAAACCTTTTTCTAAAAGCCACGAACTAACTTTACATAATTCATCATTGGTCCTACATAAAACTGCTATATCTTTAAGTTTAAACCGCTTTTGCAACATAAAAATATAATTTATAAATTTTTGTTTTATTTCTTCTTCAAAATTTTTGCAGTTCTTATCTATTATATCTATCTCCACATGACCATAATTGTGTTCTTGAATGCTTTTTTGTTTAGAAACTTTATAAGTTTCAATAAACTTTGTAAAAGCACATGTATTAATTTTGTCATTCTTATAAACTTTATTTAAAAACATTTCAATATTTTTTTGCGAAAAAATATTATTATTAAAATCAACAATGACTTTTCCACTTCTAAAGTTATTTTCAAGATATTTTTTGCAAATATCTATTGTAGGGAATTCTTTTTGCATTTCATCAAAAAGTTCAGACATACCCCCTCTAAAAGCATAAATAGCCTGTTTCGTATCTCCAACATAAAACAAAGTTCCACCGCTAGCTAAACTTTCTTTTAAAAATCTTTTTATTCCAGTCCATTGGACAAAACTTGTGTCTTGAAATTCATCAATCAAAAAATGCTTATACTTTTCTGATAATCTATAATATACTTCCGGCATAATAACATTATTACGTTCAAAAAAATTAACAGCTCTTTTACTAATTTCATTCAAAAACACAATGCCGTCCCTTTTTGACTTATCATCAAATTCAATAACAATCTGCGAATAAATATACGAATAAATGTCATAATAATTTTCCATATAAAATTTACACAAGGATTTAATTCCTTTATTAATATCTATCCAAAGCTCGTTTGCCTGATCATTAACTTTTGCTCCTTTATTATATTCAAGTTCATCATCGATAAAAATTTTATTAATATCCATTAAATAAAACGTCATAATACCTTTACTTAAAACTTTTTCTACAATACTAATTAATCGTTTATTAACATCAAGTTCTGGTAACAATGTTGAAAATTTTTGAATATCATTTAATATTTTCTGAGATTTTAAATTAAATTCTTTAGCATAATCAATCGTTGGTTCAGCACTAAAAATATCTTTGCCAATATTTCCCATCTTTTCGAATATTTTTTCTATTTCTCTGTATATATCATTTTTAGGAATCCAATCTGAAGAGTTCATCAAGTATTGAGACAAATAACTCTTTACATCCCTTTTTAAATCAACGGAACTATTAACATTTTTCAAAAACGTCTCCAAAGCAAATAAAAGATTTTTTGAATAATCTTGTTCTATTGCAAAATTAGGGGAAATATTCATACTGATAGCACAAGATTTTAAAATATGATTTTTAAAACTGTCTATTGTATCTATATTAAAATTATCGTAAGACTTTAAAATGTTATTTAAAGCGAAGATGCTTTTTTTAGATATTTCACCTTTAGAAAGCTTAAAATCGTCAAAAAAACCGTCAGTATCCAAAAGCAACGCACCTTTTTTTAGATAAGCTAAAATTCTACATTTCATCTCAATAGCCGATTTGTTTGTAAAAGTCACAGCTATTATGTTCTTTGCACACAAGTCACTTTTGGAATCGAATAATAATTTTATATATTTTTTTGTAAGATTATAAGTTTTACCTGAACCTGCAGACGCCTGTAAAGCAACTATTTGATGTTTGGTCATAAACTGGAACGATATTCTTTTGACACTTCTCTTTCAATATCTTTTTTCTTTATGGCTTCTTTTTTATCATACATCTTTTTACCTTTTGCTAATCCTATAAGAAGTTTAATTTTCCCTTCATAATCATATAATTTTAAAGGAACAACTGTAAAGCCTTTCTCTTTTACCTTTGCACACATTTTACTAATTTCAGACTTATGCAGTAAAAGCTTGCGCTTTCTTCTAGCATTATAATCTACAATATGATTAGACATCTGTTTATAAGGAGCAATAAATACATTATCCAGAAAAGATTCACCATTAGAAAATCTAATAATACCATCAACAAGACTGGCGTTTGAATGTCTTACAGATTTAACTTCATGTCCAGACAAAATAACACCCGACTCAAACTTTTCTAGAATTTCATAATCATAATAAGCCTTTCTATTTAATGAAAATATTTTTTTTGTTTTGGCATTTTTATTTGTTTTTTTCATAATCATTTTTTAAAAATCTTATTTTAAATTTTTGAAAATTTTACAAAATATATCTTTATTTAGATTACAATTAATATTTTTTTAATTTCAACTATTACACCAATACAGTTTTTTTCAATAAACTACAATATTTTTATACTTTTCTTATAATTCCTAAATTTAGATATTAAATATAAGTCACTGACCATACACTAAACTTGATTTTTCAAATACTACAATTATTTTTACAAAATTAACAATTTCCAACTATCTCAAATAATACTGACCATATACAACCAAAAGGACCTTCTAATAAAAAGAATCTATCTCGACTTTAACATTTTATAACAAGATTTAAATAATTAACTACTATTATAAACCTCGCTTTTGACTTTCTTCTTTTAATACTATTTAATTTCACTACTCTAGTTTAATTTAGTTTCAAATATTATTAATCGAACAAGCTATTATAGAATACTTTAAGAAATCTTAAATTCCATAAATTCAAAAATCTAACAATTTTTAGTAATTCAAATACACTATAAGACTTATCAATGCACACATAAATAGTTTCTTGCTTCATAAAATTTTAATAAATATGTTCATATACCAACGACAATAACAACCACTACATTTGTATCATATGAAATTACAGTGACAATAAACTCAAAAAATTACTAAACTCTTTCGCTTTTATATCCATGCTATATCTACCATTTAACTCTCTATAATCCACATTATCTTTGTAATATCTTTTTCTTTAAATTTATAAAAATTCATAGCTTATCACTTGACACCTTAGATTCTAAAAGCTTTACGCATTGCATCATTATATTACATTAATACAAATAATATTGTTTTCATTAACTACGCAACTACTTTTAAATTAATTCTTACACTTTTACCAATTATTTAGATAAAACATTACAATTACTTAAATTAGCTACTCTTTTGAAATGCTTCTCGCTTTTGATTTAATGCTACTTGAAAGAACTGACGCTGAGGTACGAATAAAAAACAACAATTTGAAATTCAATTTTTAAACTAATACTAAATTTTGAACGATTCATCACCTACTAAAATTATAATCAAAAGAAACCGAAATAAACTCTATACAAACAGCCGATGATAGGACTTGAACCTACGACCTGCGGTTTACAAAACCGCTGCTCTACCAACTGAGCTACATCGGCACACTATATACCTCTCCTAAAACTCATGATAAACTCCAAAGTAAACTCCAAAACAAAGCAAGGTAAATATATAAAAAAAATCATTTTCTGTCAATAATTTTTACACACTCATATTTTGTAAATTTAAATTTTGAACAATTAAAAGTCACAATTTGACTATTCAATTACTTTTTATACAATCATTTTTGCCACATAATTAGAATGTTTTACAGATTGTTTTGAATTCATATTTTAATATATTCGTAAACACTAATTGTTGACACAAAATTATTTTATATGGTACCATTATTTTATGAAGATATTTTAAAATAATGGATAGACCTAATAAGGATTATCATTCTTTTCATTCCCTATGAGCTAGAAAGTCCTTTTAGAATTATCATATTTTTTTGTTTATATGTGTACCTACAATTTTTTGGATTGTATTAATGGCGTGGTTAAATATTTTGTCAACAAATATTTTAATTATTTAAAAATCAAAATGAATAACAAAATAATGAAAATAACATTGTTGTTTTGTAAACAGAGTTAAACAAACAAAATATATATTTGAAAACACAAATAGATGACAAAAATTTGTTCATTATCAGTTTTTTGGACAAAGGAATTCATTATTGAAAAATATTAGGACAATACATGGAGGGACGAGATAGCTTAAGCAAATATATTTACAACTTTATCTCAATAATAGATATAATATTTACGCTTAATATAAATTTACACATAAAATCGTTTGAAATGTTTTCTATAAAATCATAAACATGGTCTTTTTGTTTGTGTCTATCTTGGTGAGACTTGACAGTCATATGATGGGAGGTGTCTTCAATTATTTCGAGCAAACTTTCTTCTAGAGAATTAATATCGCGAATGTATTACTTTATTCTATTTATACACGCACTATATTGTTACAACTCCTAATCACAAAATTGTTTTTTCAGACTGGATTGTCAAAGAATGCAGCAATGAAAAATTATAAATTACGGAATTATGAGCTCCGTATGATATCTTTTAAAAATATTAATAAATGTAAGCTCATATAAATAAACACGATAACATGTAGAAAACATTTAATTACAAAAATGAGAAATATTGAACATATCAATTAATTTTCATTTATGAAATTCATTTTAAAGTAAAACCAGTAAACTCACTGTATCTGATAGATTATTTCGCTTAGTTTAATAAAAAATAATATGTTTAAAAAGGTTAAAAAATTCTTTTACAAAATTAAAACTCTTATAGAGAAAAACGCAATTTTAGAAAAGTAATAAAAAATGAAATTATTTGACGTGGAAATTATAGGTAATATTAACGCTGAAGGCGCATTTATAAGACAACTGTCGAAGTAACCAATGGTGACATAGGAATAAAAATTATTATTAAAGTTGTAACTGAAACAATAAAAGTTAATGGGACACAAGAAATATTTTCCGCGACTTAAAACAAATGTATTAAGTATTTTGAAGATGCTCATTTCTATAAAAAATTTTAATGAGTCGACAAAAAATAAAAAAGAAAAGCAAATGATGAATTTTTTTAGAAGGAATACACGTATAATTTTTATTGTGACAATTATCGCTTTTTTAGGTGGTAGTTTTCTAAGTACAGTTTCATATTTTTTAAGTTCTAAAACTGATTATGCAATTAAAGTAAACGGTTCAAAAATACCTATCAATTTATACAAATCTATTTATATAAATCTTATTAATATATACCAACAAAAAACAAATAGTCAACTTACAGAAAACAATTTAAATGAACTAAAAATAAAAATTATCCAAGATTTAATACAAAATGAAATTTTTTACCAACAATCAAAAATTTATGGCATCACAGTCAGTAATAATGAATTAAAAAAAGCATTACAAGATTCTACAATATTTAAAAACAATGAGTGCTTTAATAAAAACAAATATATCGCATTTTTAACATCTATACAAATTAGGCCAAAAGAATATGAATCACTGGTAAAAAAACAAATTGCTGGTAATAAATTAAAAACACTTCTAGCGTCTTCCGTTAAAATATGGAACTATGAAATTGTACAAACTGTCAAACAAAATGAACCTATTACAAAAATATCTTTAATACAAAAGAAAATAATTCTTATTTTAAATGAATGGTATATAAACATAATCAAAAACTCTAAAGTAACTACTAGTAAATCGGTTCTTAAATAAAAGACTCTCGCATATTTCCATAATACTGAATTTATAAAAATGTTCTTATATTTCTTCTACAAGTAACTTAAAAAAATATTACTCTTAATAGTAACAATACTTCTTGCTTTTAAAATTATACTCTCCCTACGATATACTTTCTAAATTTTATCGTATACACCAAACCCAAGATTAGTCACTATAAATAATAATGCTATTTATATATTCATAATCTAGTTAATTCTATTACCTTTTTAGTTTTTTCAAGCTAGCTTATAACACTTACCTAACATACGGAAGTTCACTATTTAATAATCATCTAACACAAGCCAAAAATCATAAAATAAAACATCTCACCGGCAACTCTTGTATATACTTACGAATATTACCATTTAATTTTTTAATTATTTTTTTAGATTCTTCTTTATCTTTATGTTTGTAAATAATTTTATCTTCAAAAAAAACAACTATATCTACCTCTGTAAGCTAACTTTTCATTACATAGAAGTTTTTGTAAGATTAACTCTTCATGACAAAACTTGGAACAAACTCAAAATACGACCTCATTGTATTAATAATGAGACTTTGCGATGAAATGAAGGAGGCAAAAATATTTTTTATTTAATGAAGTACAATAGAATCGCTTTCTGAACATGAAGTCTATTTTCCGCTTGTGTAAATATAACATCTTCATATTTTGTCATAATATCAGCCGTTATTTCTTCACCTCTTGTAGCAGGAAGACAATGCAAAACTATACATTTTGAAGAAGCCTTTGCAAGCAACTCACTATTTACCTGATAAGACATAAAAATCTTTTTTCTCTTTTTTTCTTCTGATTCAAAGCCCATTGATGTCCATACATCGGTATAAATCACATCAGCATTCTTCACTTCATTTATATCACTTGTAATTTTAATTTCAGCACCTGTAGACAAAACGTATTCTAAAGCCTTATTTAATATTTCTTTTTTTGTTAAATATTCTTTAGGTGAAATTATTGTTAAATCCAGTCCTAAAACAACAGATACCGCAAGAAGAGAATTCGCAACATTATTACTATCTCCGGTATATACAATTTTTATTTTCTTTAAACCTTCAATATTTCGCGCTTTATGAAATTCCATTATGGTCATGACATCAGCCAAAACTTGACAAGGATGTTCATAATCTGTAAGCCCATTTATAACAGGAATAGTGGCATATTTAGCAAATTCTTCCACATAAGAATGTTTAAAAGCCCTTATCATAAGTCCACTTAAATACCTAGAAAGCACCAACGATGTATCACGAATAGATTCTCCTCTTGAACATTGCATTTTTTCTATATCAAGATATACAGGCACTCCACCAAGTTGAACTATAGCAACTGCAAAAGACACCATGGTTCTTGTTGAAGGTTCCTCTAATAAAAGCCCTAAAGTTTTACCTTTAAAAACATTAAGATTCTTTTTTTTATTTTTAAGCTCAAGTGAAGTACTTAATATTATTTTTATTTCTTTCGCCGATAAATCATAAATTGATAATAAATCCTTTTTTACCATAATCGTCACCCTATAAATTATCTATATTAAACCAAGAGTATTTTACAATAAATAAATATTCAAAGCAAACTCTTATACTTTTACATCCATTTACTAAAAAATAAAACAAAAACTAATAATAAACTCATAACTTATACATATTTATGTAATAAACTATAATTAAAAATGCAAATATTAAATTCAAGACATCACATAAATAAATTTTAAAAACACTGTTAATAGAAAAATATAATAAAAATCAATACAGCAAATTTGTACAAACTAGGAAAACAGTCTAAAGATTAATCTTTAGACAAATAGCTAATTATAAGTTTAAAATTTTTAAAAACGAAATATAAATTAAGTAATTATTTCTTAAATAAAAAATCATTATTTGTTTATTGTTTTAAATAATTTCGTTATTAACACCTAATTACTACCCCTATTACTTCAACAAATTCATAATTACACATACTAACTTCTTCTTTTTCAATTTTTACAACTTTATAATTCTCTTTAATTCTAATAAACATTACTTTTACATCAATAACTTCTTTTTAAGATTTTATATAATAATTATGGATTTATTAATGAAACCTTTATATCTCCATTTTAAATAATTGCAAATTTTACCCTTACAGGTAAAATTATTCTGAGCACTCCTTCAAAACCACAAAGCTCTTGATACACAAAATCTACAATTGAATCATATATAAAATATTAATAGTATTTTAGTAAAAAACTATATTTTGCAAATGATTCTTTAATCCCAAAAAGACTTTTGCTACCTAAAAATAAACTAATATTTCATTCGTTTTTTCTGCAATTTTTGATAAAATTTTAGTTAAAAAACTGAAATTTCTAACTCATACTAAGCAATACTATTACGCATATAGCCGATCTTTTATGCAGCTCAGTTTGTGTTAAACCTATAGATTTTCTTATTGTCTTTATTTTGTAATTTTATTTGTATTTTTTCTTATACATTTTCACCCTATTATTACAACTTGTTGATGTAAAACTTGACAAATGCATTTTTTATTACACAATACCTCTCTAGAGGTGTATAAATTGGATTGTTATTTGTATTTTAGTTAAAATTACTCGAAATTAAAAGTTATTCATAATTTTTTATATGATAATCTAATAATATAACCACTGCAACTTGAAGTATCTTTTTAACGTTTTGTCATATTAATTACTGGGTTATGATTCAATTGTCAAAATTAAAATTATTTTAGGAATATTCATTAAAATTTTAAAAAGATATTTTAAAAAGCATTAGTTTCTCACTTGTTCATTTCAACGTGTTTCATTTAAGCGTTAGTTCATATTTTACAGTTTTCTTAGTTGAATTCTGATGGAACAATTCATTATAGATTATAAATTTCAACATCGCAAACAAATACAATTATTTTATTAATAAACTTTTTTACAAATCGTTTGTTTCAGTCGTTTGTTTGACTTGGTTTTAATAAACTAGTATCATTGCAAAATACTAGTTTATCATAATTTATATATTTCAGGTTCTTAAGAGGAATGATGGCAGTACCATTTATAGAAATAAAAAATATATCCAAAAAATATAAAAGTCATAAACAAGAGTTTGAAATTCTAAAAAACATTAGTTTAGAAATAGAAAAAGGCGACATATTTGGAATAGTTGGCTTTAGCGGAGCTGGTAAATCCACACTTATTCGTTGTATAAATCGTTTAGAAACTGTTACTTCTGGTACAATACGCATAGGTAAAGTTGAAATAAACAAACTTTCAAAAAAAGAAATGAATTTGTACAGACAAAAAATTGGCATAATATTCCAACATTTTAACCTTTTTGATTCAAGAACCGTTTTTGGGAATGTAGCTTTTCCTCTTGAAGTTGCAAAAAAAAAGAAAAAAGAAATCAATAAAAAAGTGACTGAAATTTTAGAACTCGTAGGTATAGCCAATAAACAGAATTTTTATCCCGAGCAACTTTCTGGCGGTCAAAAACAACGTGTTGGAATTGCAAGAGCTTTAGCAAATACACCTGATATTCTTTTAAGCGATGAAGCAACTTCAGCATTAGATCCTGTAACATCTTTATCCGTACTAGATTTATTAAAAGATATAAATAAAAAACTTAAACTTACTATCATTTTAATCACACACTCCCTTGACGTAATTAAATATACCTGTAATAATATGGCAGTACTTGAAAATGGTGTAATTGCAGAAAAAGGTAAAGTAAAAGATATTTTTGAAAATCCAACAAGTACAACTGCAAAAGTTTTCATAAAAAATAATGCAAATCTATCGGTCACTTACAATAGAGGTAACGTAATATGATAGAACTGTGTACGCAAATTTTTAATAAAAATGTATGGAATATTATTATTCCTGCTACTTTACAAACAATATATATGACTGTTACTTCTACAATTTTAACATTTTTTTTAGGTTTGATCTTTGGAATCGCAATGTTTATTACAAATAAAGATGGACTTCATCCTTGTGTAATTTTTAATAGAATTTTTGGGGCAGCTATAAATGCCATATTATCTCTTCCTTCTATGATAATTATAATACTTGTGCTTCCAATATCTAAATTTATAGTAGGGGTATCTTATGGCCCTAAAGCATGTATAGTTGCATTAGTAGTCGTATGTACCCCAATCTTTTCACGACTTGTAGAAAATAGCATCGTGGAAGTTTCTAAAGGAAAAATTGAAGCAGCTAAAGCTATGGGAGCATCAAATATAAACATAATACTTAAAGTACTACTTCCTGAATCATTGCCTGCATTAATAAGAAATTTTGTAGTGCTTACAATAACACTTATTTCAACAACAGCAATCGCAGGTTCTTTGGGAGCAGGCGGACTTGGAGAGGTTGCCGTACGGTTTGGATATAACAGATTCCGCACAGATATATTAATCTCAGTTATTTTAGTCTTATTAGTTTTAGTAGAATGCTTACAACTTTTAGGAACATTTATTTCAAAAAGAATACTAAAAAAAAGACATCTTATCTGAATTAAGATTAATATCTTATCTTTTATTTTCTTTTTAAAACTCAAAAAATATAATTCAGGAGAAACAAAATTGAAAAAGACATTATTGTCGCTAACAACGTTAGTTTTTACTTTATTTGCCTCTTTTACTATAGCGAAAAATTCAACAACTATTTTAAAAATAGCGGCAGATGTTACTCCCCACACAGAACTTTTAGAGTTTATACAGTCTGATATTAAAAAACAAAATATTGAACTAAAAATCTATACGATAACAGATCCTACTTTAGTAAATGCACAAACGTCAGACGGCGAACTTGATGCAAATTTTTTTCAACACATTATATATATGAAAACACAAACTAAAGACAGGCATTTAGATTTAGTAAATGCAGGTAACATTCACATTGAACCCATGGGAATATACTCCGAAAAATACAAATCTATATCAGAACTTCCAGATAATGCAAAAATAGCAATTAACAACGACAGTACAAACGAATATAGAGTTTTAATAATGCTTGAAAAAGCAGGTTTAATTAGATTAAAAAGCGATATAAAACCTTTTACGGCAAGCATTAATGATATTGAAAAATATTTAAAACCAATACAAATTGTTGAACTTGATCCATCTTTAATCACAAGATTAAGAAAAGAATTTGATGCTTACAGCACATGGTCTAATAAAATTTTAGAAGCAAATATTGATTTACAAAAAACAAGAATCTTTAGTGAAGAAAAAAACTCTACCTATGTTAATATTATAGCAACAAATTCTAAACGGATTAATGATCCAGCAATAAAAATATTAGTGAAAACATTAAGATCTGACAAAGTAAAAAAATTTATTGAAACAAAATACAAAGGTTCTGTCGTTCTTGCTCCCAATTTATATTAATTACAACAATTACGTACAACCTACATACACAAAATCTAAAAAATACTATAATTGACTTCTTGACACTTTAATAATCGCTAAAACTATAAAAACATTATTTTAAGTATTATTATGCATCTAACATTATAATTTACCCTAACATGATTATTCAAAATCTAATTCTCATTAAAAAACGAGCATAATTCATCCGCAGAAACAAAAAAGATATCAAAAATAACTAAATCTACGCTTTTACTAAATAAATACCCATTTAAAATATATTTAAGTTCTAGATTCATAAACTTAAATTTTTAACATCCATTTTCTTTAACATTTAATTTTTCTTATTTAAGATTACTAATAACAAACACCAAACCACACCCTAAAACGTAAGCTAAAACTTGTTTAACCTACACCTAAGTTCATTATGGGAAACAAATAATCTAAGATTTTAAGATTTAAACTCTACGCTCTATAATATATGTCATTTTCAGCGGTTTTCGTAATTATTTTAATAATGTCATCAAAAACTTCAGAAAATTCAACATAACTTTCAATAATTTCCCAAAAAATTCATCTTTCTTTACTTCTCATAAATACATTCGAACTATTTTAATACATATCCAACCTTTCTTTTGCGTTTACTAAAATTAAATTGTAAACGCAAATATAATAATTACATCCGACGTTCTCATTACCCTTGGACTCATGTTAAGAAATATCAACTTGATCCAGGGTTTCTGATGAATTTTCAGTCCCTAACTCATTTTTAACAGTTTGCTCTTCTGTACTAGCGACTTTTGTAAAAGTTTCCGTCGTTTGCTCTTTACTTCCACAAGATAACAATGAAACACAAAAGAACACTACTAAACCAAATGTCACAAATTTCTTCATTTTTACACCTCCTTTAACATTAACTACTGCATTAGTATTTTATATATTTTAACACTTTTTTGCAAATCATACACGATAATATTATAAATCAAGATTTTAAAAATTACTTTTATATTTTATACATATACAAAAAAATTACACAAAAACAAATTAACTATTATCAACATTAATATATATGTCTTCTAATATGTATAGAAAGCAAAATACCTATAGCACATAATGACGAAAAAATTGATGAACCACCATACGAAAGCAACAGTAAAGGCATTCCGGTCACAGGCATCATACCCATTACCATACCTATATTTATTACGGCATAAAAAACAAACATTGTTGTAATACCAATCGCAACAAGAGAACCATATCTGTCACGTGCTGCTTTTGCAATTATAAGGCATCTCCATATGAAAAGAAAATATAGAAAAAGCGTAAGCTGTGCAATAACCCAACCACCTTCTTCTCCTATAACGGAAAAAATAAAATCTGTATGCCGTTCCGGCAAAAAGCCAAGCTGGGTTTGCGTTCCTTTTTTAAAACCCTTCCCCATAAATTTTCCTGAACCTATAGCTATTTTAGATTGTATTATATTATAACCTGAACCCTTTGGATCGATTTTAGGATTTACAAATACTACTAATCTTTTTTTTTGATAATCTTTTAAAGATTTTTCTAAAGGTATTGAAGTAATACATCCCCAAAATATAACATTGCACAAAACGAGAGGATAAATAATTGATATTCTAATTTTCAATTTCCATAAAAACCACCAAAAACACATTATTAAAAATATTATTGCAATAATTATATATAACCAATTTAAATTCATTTTTAAGAAAAATACTAAACTTGTTAAAAATGCTCCACTTGGAGAAATTTTAAGATGCATATTGATAAACGTTGATAAAAGAGGTATCCCTATCGCAAGAGCGCCAAAAATAACTATACAAAAAAGATAAAAAGGTGATACACATATCATAAAAAGAAGAATTAAAGTAACTGGGAAATAAGAAAGAGTAGAAGAAAAATCAGGTTGCATCATTATTAGAATTAAATGTATAGCAAGTATCACAAACGAAAAAAATAAAAAAGATACTTTTTCCACTTCTTTAGATTTTGTATCAAGAAATGAAGCAAATACCAAAATAAACATTATCTTTGCTATTTCTACAGGCTGAAAAGAAATAAAACCAAAATCAAACCATCCTTTTGTACCTCTCTTAACAGTTCCAAAAATTAAAACAGAAATTAAAAGTAACAAAGATAATATATATATAAATTTGTCTAGGTATTTATAATATTGATAATTAAACCTAGCAAGAAGTAGTAATCCTACAAATCCTATACCTAAAGCTAAAGCTTGCATCGAAACATATTTAAATGAGTTCTCATAATTAATTCCCGCAGAATATATGGCACTAAAGCTTATAGCTACTAGACCGATAACAGCAAACACAAGCCACCAATCTACATTAGCTATAAAACGCCGAAAAAAAGTTTTCCCTTGTATTATAATTTACTTACTCCTATTTTCTAATATTAAAATATGTTTCATATATTTTTCTACCTATTGGCACAGCATTTAACCCGCCACTACCACCATTTTCCACAATTACAGCTAGTGCTATTTCTGGATTATCAGCTGGAGCATAGGAAACAAACCAAGCATGATCTTTTAAGGGAGGATTTTGAGCCGTACCGGTTTTACCCGCAATTTTGATACCATCTATTTTACATTTTCTACCAGTACCATTTTCAATTGTTTCTAAAAGAGCTTTATGAAGCAACAACCACGTCTTGTCTTCCAATTCTAATTTATTAACAACTTTCAATTCGTGTTTGTATACTTCAATGCCATCAAAATTCACTATTTTACTAACAATGTACGGCTTATGACAAAATCCATTATTTGCAATCACAGACATTGTATATGCCATTTGAAGAGGGGTTACAGATAAAGCGCCTTGTCCTATTGCAAATATAGCCGTATCTCCTTTGAGCCATGACATTTTTAACTTTAATTTTTTCCATTCTGGACTAGGTATAAAACCACTTTTTTCATTAGGCAAATCTAAGTTTGTTTTTTGTCCAAAGTAAAATTTTTTTGTATATTTTTCAAGATTTTTCATACCAAGTTTTAAACCTAACTGATAAAAATAAACATTACAAGACAAAGCCATTGCAGAAATAATATTTAACCGTCCATGTCCTGATTTAAGCCAACAAGCATAATGTCTATTCCCCACTTTAAAACTACCAGTACATTGAGTTGTTTCTAAAGAATCAGTACCTAATACATCAATTGCAGCAGCAAATATCACTATTTTGAATATAGATCCTGGAGGATAAAGAGCTTGAAGTGCTCTATTAAAAAGAGGTAATTTTTTATTTTTTAAATATCTACTAAAGTCTTTATAACCTGCTCTATTGGCATTAAATCCCGGACATGAAACCAAAGCTTTTACCGCACCAGTTTTTACATCAATGACTACGACTGCACCTTTACCTGTGCTACTATCTTTTAGTGCATTATAAGCTATCTTTTGCAGATTCAAATCTATAGTTGAATAAACACTATCGCCAGTTTTTGGAGCAATATATTTGAACGTCTTCATCTGATATCCTCTCGCATTCACTTCAATTTGCCAACCACCATTAATACCTTTAAGATAACTATCGTAAAACTGTTCAATGCCACCTCTACCTATATAATCACCAAGCTTATAACCCTGTCCTAATAAGTCTTCTAATTCCTCTGCTCTTATCTCACTTATATATCCTGTTATGTGACTGGTTTCTTTTGCAAAATGATAAATACGACGAGGCACTTTTGTTACTGAAATCCCTTCCAGCATTAACTTCTTTTCTTGGATTTTAAATAATTCTTCAATTGTAAGATTATCAGCAAGTTTTATATATTTTCCGTATTTTAAACTTTTATCTGTATATGGTTTTATTTCTCTGTCCAAAATTTTACTAAGTTCTTTTATCACTTGGATTGAAGGACTTTGACATTTATTGTAAGGATGAAACAACACAACATAAGTAGATTTATTTTCAGCAAGTATTTCGTTATTTGCAGAATAAATTATTCCTCTAGGAGCACGTTCGTAAGTATTATGCATTCTTTGTTGTTCTGAAACTATTCTATAATCATTTCCATTTAAAATCTGCAAATAAAAAAGACGAATGGACAGACAAATAAATAGTAATAGAAAAAACACAAGAATTATCTTGTGTTTTTTAGTAAAAACTTCATAAACAAACTTATTTTCTCTTTGCCATACCATTTTATATCTCCTTTTTAACATAATTCAAAATATAAAAAATTACTGGAGCAATAAGCACTGTTATAAAAATTTTTAAAGAACTATCCAGAATAAGAAAGTTATAATCCTTATTACTTAAAATTACATAACAAATTAAATTAGTACCTAACTTATAAACAACACTCGCCAAAAACACTACAACATATTGTGTAAGAATTTTATCTCCATCAAAATTCTTATTCAACTTACCTGAAAAATAGCCTATAATGGTAAACATTATAGTTCTTATACCAAAAAAATCAGTTGAAAAAACATCCCAAGTCAATCCAAACAAAAATCCCATTAATTGAGCAAACATCGAACCTTTGGAAAGACCAATATATACAATAAAAATCAATATAAAATTAGGAAATTTTCCAAAAAAATTTATATATTTACTAAAAGAAAATTGAAGTAGACAAAAAACAATATAAAAAATAATATAATAAATTAAATTTTTCACAGTCCCTACTCTTTAGGAACAAGAATAACAGCGTTATAGATAATATTACTTTCAAAAAAAACTTTAGCTGTCGCAGTTTTAAAATCTCTAGAAATTGCATTAGTAATACTTTTAATAACTCCTACAGGCATTCCTTTATGAAATATAGAACTCAATCCACTGACAATAAGTTCGTCACCTTTTTTCACATCTGCTTCTGCAGGAATATAAGTTATTTTTAATAAATTTGAATCAAATCCTTCAGCTAAACAATTAATATTCTTATCCTTAATTTCTACAGGTAACATGCAAACAGAATTTGTTATAAGAATAACTTTAGCAGAATTTTTATATGTTTCAATTATTCTTCCAACAGCACATAAATTATCTTTATTCTTATTAAACATTACCACAGGAAGTTCATTATATAAACCATCATTAAACCCTTTATCTATAATGAGCCAACGATACCATTCATCAGACTCTCTAACCAATACTCTTGCAAAAACGGATACAGTATTATTTATCTTTTTTAATTTTAAAAGCTTAGATAATTCTTCATATTTCTGTGAAATTGCATCATAATTTCGAAGTTTATCAATAAGTTCTTGATTTTTTCGTTTATATAAAATATTTTCCTGTCGCATACAAACTATTGATTTAATATTGTTAGCAAAGTTATCAACACAATAAAAAATATCATTAGCTGCGTTCAAATTGGGATAAGAGATGTAGTAAATAAAGCTTTTTATAAGATTTACAGGTGTAGAAAATTTTCCTATTACAAAGAAAAAACCAATCAGGATAAGAATTATAAAAACACTATTTTCTTTTGTTATTTGACGTTGATACATTTTATAAAAATTCAATACAAAAAGTTATATTATTATATATCTTTTCTTCTAGATTTTTTTATATTATCTAACTCTTCTAAATACACACCAGTACCTCTTGCTACGCAAGTGAGAGGATCATCAGCACGATTAACTGGAAGTTCTGTCTCCTGGACTAACAATTCTGGAAGGCCTTTCACAAGAGAACCACCGCCACTTAAAATAATTCCACGATCTACAAGATCCGCAGAAAGCTCTGCAGGAGTCTCTTCAAGAACGTCTTTTATAACCTCTACTATTTTTTTAACAGGATCCTCCAACGCAATTCTAATTTCTTCTGAACTTATACCTACTGTTTTAGGAAGACCTGTAAGTAGATCTCTGCCTTTAACATCCATTCTCAACTCCTCTTTAAGAGGAAAAACCGAGCCTATTCTCATTTTAACAGATTCTGCAGTATTTTCGCCAACACTAAGATTATATTTGCGTCTAAAATATTGAACAACGGATTCATCCATTTTATCACCGGCTATATCAAGAGACTTCGCAACAACCATTCCACCAAGAGCTATAATAGCAACCTCTGTAGTACCACCACCGATATCAACAATCATACTACCTTCAGGTTCTTGAATAGGTATGCCTGCACCTATAGCTGCCGCCATAGGCTCATCAATAAGATGAACTTCTCTAGCGCCAGCTTGCTCGGCAGATTCTCTAACAGCTCTTCTTTCCACTTCAGTAATACCTGATGGAACACCTATAACAACTCTTGGATGAAGAAGTGTTTTTTTATTATGAACTTTTTTTATAAAATATCTAATCATTTTCTCGGTTGCTTCAAAATCAGCAATAACCCCATTTCTTAATGGCCTTACTGCAATAATGCTTGCTGGAGTTTTTCCAAGCATCTTTTTTGCCTCTACACCTATAGCCAAAACTTTTTTCGTATTACATTCCATAGCCACAACAGAAGGTTCCCGTAAAACAATATCCTTTCCCTTAATGTAAACCAAAACTGAAGCTGTTCCCAAATCTATACCCATATCGTTTGAAAATAATCCAAAAATATAATTAAACATTCACTTGCTTCCTTTACAATATAAAATGAAAAACAAAAACTAAACGATTAAAATAAGAAGAGCATCATTGGCATTAATCTTACGCTTCCAACAACTTTACTAACTTTGTTGTACTTAATACTAATTATATAATTAATTTGACTATAGCGACATCTGCACTATCACCTTGTCTCTTGCTAATTCTTATAATTTGCGTATAGCCACCTTTTCTTTCTTTATATCTTTGAACCAAAACATCGCATACTTTTTTAACAACAGCCTTATTATGTATTTCACTACTTACAGCTCTTATAGCACTTAAATTAGTCTTTTTTGCTCTTGTTATAAGTTTTTCGCAATAACTTACAAGCTCCTTAGCTTTTGGCAACGTCGTTTTTATTTTTTCATGAAAAAATAGATCCATAGCAAGATTACGAAGCAACGCTTTTTTATGTGAACTTGTTCTTCCAAGCTTGCTACCATTATAAGTTTTTATCATTTTTTTGCTCCACCACTAGTATCCATTCCAAACATCAAATTTAACTTTGCAAGTTTTTCCTTAATTTCTTTAAACGAACGTTGTCCAAAATTCGTAAAATTCATTACTTCTTCTTCCTTTTTCTTAACTAGTTGTCCAATAGTTTCAATTCCAGCATTTTTTAAACTATTTGAAACCCGTGTTGAAATATTCATAACATTTATAGACTGTTTAAAAATATCGTTCTCTTCTTCCTGATTAGATATATTTGCATCGAAATTTTCTGTAAAAATATCTTTAATACCAGTAGGATCTTCAGTAAAAATCAAAAGACTATTTCTCAATATTTTTGCAGAATTCATTAAGGCATCTTTAGGATAAATTGATCCATCGGTCCATATTTCCAATATAAGCTTATCATAATTAAGATCTTGTTCTACACGTGTATTTTCTACTTCATAATTAACCTTTGTTACAGGCGAAAATAATGAATCTAAAAAAATCGTGCCAACCGGATGCTTATTAGACTTCATTTCTTCAGCAATAACATATCCCTTACCTTTTGATACCTCCATTTCCATTTCAAGAGTTGCTCCATTGTCCAAATTAGCAATTTCTTGTTCTGGATTTAAAATTTTAACATTAATATTAATATCAATATCTTTTGCAGTTATTTTACCACTATTTTTAACCTTTAAATAAAGTTTCTCTGGACCATCAGAATGCAATTTTACCCTTATTTTTTTTAAATTCAAAACAATTTGAACTACATCTTCTTTTATTCCTTTCAAAACTGCAAATTCGTGTAATGCCCCGGTAATTTTAGTAGAAATTATAGCAGCACCTTCAAGACTTGAAAGAAGAATTCTTCTCAACGAATTGCCTATCGTTTGACCATATCCACGTTCTAAAGGCTCTGCGGTAAAACGACCATAAAACGCCGTGGCAGTTTTTTCGTCCAGTACAAGCTTGCACAATTTTTCTAATTCTGATACTTTCATTCTTTATAACCTCACTCAACAAGCCGCCTTGGTGGCTATTAATTTATTTTGAATAATACTCAATAATAAGCTGACTATCTATATTAGACTGATAAAGTTCTCCTGCAAGAGGTTCGCTCACCATCGTCCCTAAAATTTTATTTTTATCAAA
Source organism: Endomicrobium sp. (assembly GCA_031262585.1). Taxonomy (GTDB): domain Bacteria; phylum Elusimicrobiota; class Endomicrobiia; order Endomicrobiales; family Endomicrobiaceae; genus Endomicrobiellum. Next base: position 21,198 of record JAISHK010000005.1, on the reverse strand, counting down.
ACTTAACCACGATGGAACATTTGATACTGGTTTTTCAACAAGTTTTTTCATAGCAGCATTCATTTTATACTTTTCTGGAACTGTTATAACATCACCAACCTTAACACAGTAGCGTGGTACATCTACTCTTTTACCATTTACTATAATATTCCCATGATTCACAATTTGTCTTGACATTCTTTTAGATGAAGCGAATCCCAAACGAAAAACTACATTGTCAAGTCTTAACTCAAGAAGTTTAAGCAAATTATCACCTGGAGAACCTTTCATTTTTTCTGCTTCTTCATAATAATGTTTAAACTGTTCCTCAGTTAAGCCGTACATTCTCTTTGCTTTTTGCTTCTCACGTAAATGCTTTGCATAATCAGACATTTTTCCCTTGCTAGATCCATGCTGACCTGGTCCATTTTTACCTCTGTTTTTATCAAAAACACAATTCGAAAAACACCTTTCCCCTTTCAAGAAAAGTTTTTCTCTTTCTCTACGACATAATTTACACACTGATCCTAAATAACGCGACATCTATTAAACTCCTCAAAACTATTTACAATTTCTTACCTTAGTATAAAATTATTTTTTTATTACATATTATTTTTACATATTAAACTCTTCTGAGTTTCGGTGGACGGCAACCATTATGCGGAATAGGAGTAATGTCTTTTATTATTGTTATTCCAAGTCCTGAACTCTGTAAACCCCTTATCGCTGTCTCTCGACCTGGACCTGGACCGTTCACAAAAACCGCAACTTGTTTAACCCCAATATCAACAGCTTTTTTCCCTACCGCCACTGCCGTCATCTGTGCCGCAAAAGGCGTTCCTTTTTTTGTTCCTTTAAAGCCTGATCCACCAGCTGAAGCCCATGCTAAAGTATTGCCATTTTCATCTGTTATATTAACAATCGTATTATTAAACGTTGACAATACATAAGCTCTTGCTATTCCGCCAATATATTTTTTCCTCTTAGTATTGCTCTTCTTCTCATCTACCATGCTTCCTCCGTATATTCCCATACATCTTTATTATTTTATCTAAACACATTAAATCTATTGAAAAATCTCGCCTATAACAACATACACAATATTAGAAAACTTAACAACAAACTAATATCAGTTTTTTTTACCTTGAGACGGAGGCTTCCCCGCACCCACAGTTTTTCTTTTTCCTCGCCTTGTACGCGCATTAGTCCTAGAACGCTGTCCCCTTACTGGCAAATTTCTTCTATGCCGTGAACCTCTGTAACTTCCTATTTCTATAAGTCTTTTAATATTTGCCTGAGTCTCTCTTCTAAGATCTCCTTCAACTTTTAGATTCTTAGTAATAAAATTATTTATTTTGTTAACTTCTTCCTCAGATAAATCTTTAACTTTCTTTGAATAATCTAAAGCAAGTTCAGCAATAATTTTATCTGATATGGCGGGCCCAATACCATAAATATATCTCAACGCTATATCAAGTCTTTTATTCTTTGGTAAATCTACTCCAGCTACTCGAGCCATTATCATCCCCCTCCAGATTTTCAACTTCTATTTTTTATATCGTTATAAGACACAACTATAATATTTCTTAAATTTTTAAAATATTGGCATATTGACAAATCCAAACATCTATCCTTGTCTCTGCTTATGCCTTGGATCTAAACACACAACTTTTACCACACCTTTACGCTTCACTATTTTACACTTCTGACAAATTGGCTTTACAGATGCTCTAACTTTCATTCCGTACTCCATTTATTTCTATATATTAAACTACAAAACAACCTTCGCATTATATAATGAATTTCGTTTTAAAAGCTAAAGTTTATAACTTATATTTATCTACTTTTCCCTGAACACTATTCTGCCTTTTGTTAAATCATAAGGAGAAAGCTCAACTTTTACTTTATCACCTAAAAGAATCTTTATATAATGCAATCTCATTTTACCACAAATATGAGCTAAAGCTATATGTCCACCTTCCTCAATTTTTACTTTAAAAACCGCATTAGGAAGAGCTTCTAAAATTCTTCCCTCAACAATAATTTTCTCTTCTTTATTCATTTTATACCTTTGTTAAAATTTCATATCCATACTCAGTCACTGCAACAGTATGCTCAAAATGTGCACTTAAATTTCCATCTGCTGTAACAACTGTCCAACCATCATCTAACATAAAAACTTCATAACTTCCAGCATTAACCATAGGTTCTATGGCAAGCACCATACCCGGAAGAAGTTTTACACCAGTACCTTTTTGTCCATAATTCAGAACCTGAGGTTCTTCATGTAATGCTCTACCAATACCATGTCCAACAAAGTCTCTTACAACAGAGAACCCTGCATTATCAACTGTTTTTTGAATCGCATTTGAAACATCTCCAAGTCTATTACCAGGCAAAACACGCTTAATTCCTTCGTATAAAGATTGCTCTGTAACTTTAATAAGCTTGACAGCAATATCAGATACAACACCAACTCCATATGTCCTTGCTGCATCACCATAATAACCTTCGTAAAGAACTCCAATATCTACAGAAACTATATCTCCTGATTTAAGTTTGCGTTCAGCACTTGGTATTCCATGCACTACTTCATTGTTTATTGATACGCATGTAGAAGCAGGAAAAGAACATTTCTGACCTTTTACGCCAAAAAATGCTGGTACCATATTTAATGATCTTATATGCTTTTCTACAAAAATATCTATATCCTTTGTCGTTATTTTCGGTTTTATTATTTCAAAAAGCTTTTGAAGAATATCACCAACAACTTTGCCAGCAATTTTCATTTTTTCAATTTCTTTCTCAGTTTTTAATTCAATATTCCGTCTTTTAAACAACAATTCATTTTCCTTTTTTTGCTTTATTTTTATCAATATATTCACTTATCTGAGCAAACACTTCAGCTTCTTCCTTTAGTCCATTTATACCTATTAACATACGCGCATTTCTATAATACTCAATTAAAGGTTTTGTTTGTTTTTCATAAACAGTAATCCTATCTTTAACTACATCTTCCTTGTCATCATCTCTTTGAGAAAGTTCTTTACCACAAAAATCACATTTTTTAACTTTTTTAGATGCAAGCAACGCTATATGATAACTTGCTCCACAGGAACAAACTCGCCTAGAAGATATTCTCCTTATGGCTTCTTCAAAAGTAACATTTATAAAAAATACAGCATCAATTTTTATTTGGGACTTAATCATTAAATCTAACGCTTGCGCCTGATTTAACGTTCTAGGAAAACCATCTAAAACAAAACCCTTCTTTATATCATCTTTTAAAAGACGATTTTTAATCATATCAACCGTTACTTCATCAGGAACAAGTTCGCCAGTAACAAGAAACTTATTTATTATCTTGTCAAACTTTTTTGCCTCTCTAAACATATCACCTGTAGATAAATGAACAATTTCAAATTTTTTTGCAATTTTTTTTGCTTGAGTACCTTTACCTGCACCAGGTGGGCCTAAAAGTATATAATTCATCTTTTTTACTTTCTCTCTTACAAATTTTATCAACCTTCTTCATCTCGAATTAAACCATCTACTCCTAATGCGTCCTTCTTTCATAAAACCTTCATAATGACGCATAATAAGATGAGACTCTATTTGCCCAATAGTGTCTAGAGAAACACCCACCACAATAAGAAGTGAGGTTCCTCCAAAAAAAAACGGAGAATTCATTACATATCTTAAATAATCTGGCAAAATAGCAACACATGCAACGAACAATGCTCCACACAATGTCACTCTTTCTAAAATCTTTTGTATGTAATTAGCAGTAAATTCACCAGGTCTTATGCCTGGAATAAAACCACCAGACTTTTTCATACTTTCGGATATATCTGTAGGATTAAATGATATTGAATTATAAAAATAACAAAAGAAAATAATTAATGATGCATAAATCAAATTATAAATAATTGAACTATTACTAGTCCATTGAATAATTTTCCTAGCTATAGGAAAACTAAAAATTGTCAAATTAGGAACAAACTGCGATACTGTTAAAGGTGCAGATAAAATAGAAATTGAAAATATAACAGCAATAACCCCAGACTGATCTATTTTTATCGGAAGAAACGACGTTTGGCCACCATACATTTTTCTTCCAATCATTCTTTTTGCGTAACTTATAGGAATCTTTCTTTGAGCCGTTTCAACCCAAACAACAGCGACTAAAACAGATATAACAATAACTGTAATAGTTAAAACATATAACATTGAAAGTTCTTCCATTTGCACAAGTTTTACAATACTAATAACTGCATGAGGAAGTCTTTCTACAATACCCGCAAAAATTATAAGGGAAACTCCATTTCCTATTCCTCTTTCTGTAATTTGTTCTCCAAGCCACATAATTAAAACTGTACCAGTAATTAAAGTTATTATTGTTAAAACAACCCATGACCATGAAGGATCCACAACAATAGGAATTCCAGAAGGAGTAGGAATTCTAGTTATCATTATCGTTAAACCAAAAGATTGAATTGTCCCAAGCACAAGCGTTAGGTATCTTGTAATTTGAGTAAGTCTTTTTCTACCATGTTCGCCTTCTTTAGCAAGATGATCTAAATAAGGAATTACATGTGCACCTTGTATTAAACTTATAATAATAGAAGCATTAATATAAGGCATTACACCCATAGAAAATATTGACATTCTATTTAAAGCACCACCTGAAAACATATCTAAAAATCCTAACAAACCAGTATTGTACGCTGCAAATAAAGACTTTACTACTTCGCTATTCACCCCAGGAGTAGGCACCATGGCACCTATTCTATAAGCAACAACTACGAATAGCGTAAATAATATTCTTTTCCTTAATTCAGGTATTTTAAATACATCAATAAAACTTCTTAACATTTCTTTTCCAGTTTATGATAAATATTAAAATAATTGTAATTAAATTTTTATCATTTAACAATTTCAGTTTTTCCACCAGCAATTCTAATTTTTTCAAACGCAGATTTTGAAAAAGACGAGGCTCTAACAATTAAAGACTTATTAAGATTTCCGGTTCCTAAAATTTTTACAAACTTCACTTTAGACACAAGACCTGCTTGTTTTAGCAATAACGGAGTAACTTCTACTCCTTCATCGAATTTATTTAAACTTTCAATATTGACAATTTCATATTCTTTACGGAATCTATTATTGTTGAAACCTCTCTTAGGAATTCTTCTAAAAAGAGGCATTTGACCACCCTCAAAACCTGCCTTTTTTGCACCATCACCTGAACGAGATTTTTGCCCCTTACATCCACGAGTGGCTGTACGACCATGACCTGAACCTACTCCACGTCCTACAATTTTTTTTCTGTGTTTCGACCCACTCGCTGGTTTTAAATTATGCAATCCTATCATATATCTGCAACCTCTTTTTCCCTAATCTTGGCAACTTCTTCTTTTAAACGAAGTTTTTTAAGAGCTTCTAAAGTTGCATAAACTACATTAAATGGATTTGAAGAACGCAACGATTTAGTAAGAATATCTCTAATTCCTACTGCTTCAAGAACTGCCCTTACTGGACCTCCTGCTATAACACCAGTTCCCGGAGCGGCAGGCTTTAACAGAACCCTTCCGGCACCTGAATCGCCTATTATTTCATGAGGGATAGTGCCAGCCTTAAGCTTAACAAATATCATATGCTTCGATGCTTGCATATTGCCTTTTTGAATCGCAGCCTGCACCTCATTTGCTTTGCCAAGTCCGCATCCTACTTTACCTGCTTTATCACCAACAACCACTAAAGCATTAAAAGAAAACCTTTTTCCACCTTTAACAACTTTTGAAACTCTATTAACAACAACAACCACTTCTTTTAAATTGTTATATTGTTGATTTCCTATTCTTTCAACCAACTTATCCTCCTAAAAACCACACTCACATTTATTTTATAAAATTTAGCAACAACAAAAAAACACTTAATTATAGTTCTATTAAAAATCTAATCCACTTTCTCTGACAGCTTCGGCAAGGACTTTAACTTTACCTGTATATTCATAACCTCTACGATCAAAAACCACTTTTTTAATACCTTTCTCAATCGCCTTTTTAGCAATCAAGTTACCTACAGATTTCGCTGCTAGAACAGTATCAGTAAAATTTAACTTACCTTTAAGCTCAAAAGATAATGTTGACGCTGCAACTAGTGTAACACCTTTTTTATCATCAATAACCTGTGCATAAATATGTTTATGTCCACGATAAACGCTTAAGCGAGGTCTTTCCTGCGTTCCCTCAATTTTACTCCTAACCCTTCTTACGCGATAATTAAATCTTTTATTTGAATCTTTCATTTAATATCCTCTAATTTACTTACATTTCACGCTACTACGTCTAAATAATCTTCTATAAATATAAAGATCATAGACTCATCATTTTTTACCACTAGCTGCCGCCGCTTTTCCAGCCTTTCTTATAATCTTTTCTCCTAAATATCTTATACCAAAACCCTTATAAGGCTCAGACGGCTTTACTGCTCTAATTTGAGCACTAAATGCTCCAACTTCATATTTATCAATACCTGTCACGGTAATTAAAGTATTTTTATCTTTATTGAGAACTGCCGTAACTTTTACTGTAGAAGGTATTGTAAGATTTATAAGATGGGAGAAACCAACAGCTAAAATCAACTTTTTCTCACCTTCTACACTTGCTTTATAACCAAGACCTATTATTTCTAATTCTTTTTTAAAACCTTTGACAACACCTTCTACCATATTAACTATCAATCCTCTTGTAAGACCATGCAACATATTATGTTGACGACTCTCACCAAAAACCTCAACAAAAACAGCACCTTCATCTATTTTTATATTTACTTTATCATCAATAACCTGCAAAAGTTTTCCCTTAGGACCTGTAATTTTCAAAATACTATTTTCAAATTCCGCCTTAACTTTTTCCGGAACTTTAATAGCTTTTTTACCCAGACGACTCATCTTAAACCCTCAATTAAATTTTTTCATAATTGATAATAGATATATTCTAACAAAACTCTATCTATTAAATACAAAAGAATTTCAAAATTATTAATCAAACTACCAAATACATCCAACTATTTCTCCGCCTATCTTTTCTCTTCTTGCTTTTCTATCAGTCATTAACCCCCTAGACGTAGAAACTATCGTAACACCCAGTCCATCAACAGTTCTTGGCATATCCTGATAACCTTTATATACTCTTAAACTCGATTTTGAAACTCTTTTTATCCCTTTAAGAACAGTCTTTTTAGAACCAGTATATTTAAGATATATTCTCAAAATTCCTTGTTTATGATCTTCAACATTTCTATAACTTAAAATATATCCTTCATCTTTTAAAATTTTTGCTATGCCAATTTTTATTTTTGAAGATGGAATATCAACCTTCTCATGTAACTTCATATTTGCATTACGAATACGCACAAACATATCTGAAATTGGATCTGTAATCATTCAACTATCCTCTTATAAAAATTTATCACCAACTTGACTTTGTTAGTCCCGGTATTTCACCGTTATGTGCTAACTTTCTTAAACATATTCTGCATAAACCAAAATCTCTATAAAAACCACGTGGTCTTCCACATAAACGACATCTATTCCTGTAGCGTGTAGTAAATTTTTGAGATTTATGTATTTTTGCTTCTGTTGAAGTTGTTGCCATAGAAAAATATCCTTTACTTTATTTATTTTTGTTATCTATTTTTTAAATGGAACTCCAAGAAAACTTAATAATGCTTTAGCTTGTTCATCTTTCTTCGCCGTTGTTATAATACTAATATTCATACCTCTAGCTTTATCCGACTTTTCAACGTTAATTTCAGGAAAAATATATTGTTCTGTAATACCTAAATTGAAATTACCTTGTCCATCAAAACCATTTAGTCCAACACCTCTAAAATCCCTTATACGAGGAATTGCAATATTAATAAGCCTATCTAAAAACTCATACATCATTGCATTTCTAATAGTAACCTTAATACCTATTGGCATTCCCTGGCGAATTTTAAAGTTTGATATTGACTTTTTTGCCCGACAAACTAAAGGCTTCTGACCGGTGATGGCCGCAAGTTCATCAGTTGCTATATCTAAAACTTTAATATTTTCTTTTGCTTCACTTAAACCAATATTAACAACTATCTTTGTAAGCTTCGGAATTTGATGCACATTTTTAAAATTAAATTGTTTTTTAAGCTCATTTACTACACTTTTTTGATAAAACCCTTTTAAACGAGGTTGATTCATTCTTTTATATTCCCTTTACCGCTTTAAGTTTTTTTATTTTTTATTAATTTCAAATTTTATTGTAATTAATTTAATTATATTATCATTTCTCCACATTTACGACACATTCTCACTTTACCACCATCAGAAAGCTTATCAAATTTAGGTCTTATCGTTTGCTCACATTTTGGACATATAAGCATAACTTTACTCATAACAATAGGGGCCTCTTTTTCGCAAATTCCACCTATATCTTTTTGAGTAGGCTTTACGTGCTTTTTTACAAAATTTACTTTTGAAACTATAACCTTGCCCTTATCAGGAAAAACATCTAAAACTTCGCTTTTTTTTCCTTTATCTTTACCTGACAAAACTACAACTCTATCTTTCTTTTTTATATTAAACATTTTATATCCTATTTCGCTCTCTTATACGCCGCACATTTTTATACTTTCTTTTGAACAACAATAAAATAATTAATTAACTAATTACTATAAATATTAAAATTATATAACTTCTGGTGCTAAAGAAATTATTTTAAGGTAATTACTTTCTCTAAGTTCTCTTGCTACTGGCCCAAAAATACGAGTTCCTTTTGGCTCACCTTCGTCATTTATTATAACCGCAGCATTATCATCGAATTTAATATAAGTTCCATCAGAGCGACGAATTTCTTTTACAGTGCGAACCACTACGGCCTTTACAACTTCCCCTTTTTTAACATTTCCATGTGGCAATGCGTCTTGAACTGAAGCATGAATCACGTCACCAATACGAGCATAACGATGCCTCAACCCTTTTGTAACTCTAAAACAACGAATTTTTTTTGCACCTGAATTATCCGCAACATTTAAAATAGTTCTTTCTTGAATCATTACGTTATCCTTTACAAGCTTATTTTTAAATTTCTAACGATTTATTCACAACTTCAATTAACACCCACCTTTTTGTTCTTGACAATGGTCTTGATTCCATTATCGTAACAGTATCACCAATGTGAGAAACATTTTTTTCATCATGCACAACAAATTTCCTTTTACTGCGAAGAACCCTATCATACAAAGAATGACGATATGTTCTTGCCACTGCAACCATCCTTGTTTTATTAATTTTGTCACTAATAACTACACCCCTACGACATTTACGCTTTCCACGTTCTGACATTGTTCCTTCCTATTATTTTATCTTATTATGTTCTTCCCTTGAGGAAACAAGTGTTTTAATTTTTGCTATATTTCTTCTTATTTCCCTTATTTCAAGAGGATTTTTCACTGGAGAAACTGAATGACGAAACTTTAATCTAAAAAACTTATCACCTAACTCACAAAGCTTCGTATTAAGCTCAATATCTGTCATATTTTTTATTTCATGCCAATCTTTACTTTTCATCATATCCTCAAATATCCGTCCTAACTAAAATTTTTGTATGTATAGGAAGCTTATTTGATGCAAGTTTTAAAGATTTTCTTGCTTCTACTTCCGGAATACCTTCCATTTCAAATATTATTCTTCCTGGTTTTACAACTGCAACCCAAAATTGTGGATCGCCTTTACCTTTACCCATTCTTGTTTCCGCAGGTTTTTTTGTAACCGGCTTATCAGGAAATATTCTAATCCAAATTTTTCCACTTTTTTTGGTAAACCGAGCCATAGCAACACGAGCAGCTTCTATTTGATTACTATTTATCCACATAGGTTCAAGTGCCTGAAGACCATACTTGCCAAAGACTAAACTAGCACCTCCTTTGGCTTTTCCCCTCATCCTTCCTCTGTGCGTCTTTCTATATTTAACTCTTTTTGGCATCAACATAAATGTCCTCTGTCACTATAACTTTACTTACTTATTATTTATTTAGATTTTTCTTCTTTTTCTTTATTTTCTTGCTTCGATATTACATTGAAATCTGATGGAATTGACTGATTGTTAAAATTGTTCTTTTCAAACAATTCCTTAATTGTCCTTTTAAAAAGTTCTTTCTTAAATACCCAAACTTTCACTCCAATCTGTCCCATAGTTGTATAACTCTCAGCAAAACCATAATCTATATCCGCTCTAAAAGTTTGCAGAGGGACTCTACCTTCTTTAAGCCACTCCCTTCTCGCAATTTCAGCACCACCTAATCTCCCTGAAACCATAACTTTTATCCCTTGGGCACCAGCCCCTATCGCTTTTTCAATAGACTTTTTCATCGCTCTTCTAAAAGCAATTTGTTTTTCCAATTGAAAAGCTATACTTTCAGCCACAAGTTGAGCATCAATCTCAGGATTCTTAATTTCCATAACATTTACAAAAGTTTTTTTTGTCGTCATGAACTCAATTTCTTTTCTTAAATTCTCAATGCCTTGACCACCTTTTCCTATAACAACACCTGGTCTTGCAGTATAAATATTTATACGTAAATATTTACCAGGCCTTTCAATAATAATTCTTGATACTGAAGCTAATTTAAGTTTATCTTTCAAATAAACTCTTATGCGACAATCTTCTTCTATAAAATCAGGCATCATCTTTAAATTAAACCACTTGGATTCCCAATCCTTGATGTAACCTAATCTTACGCTTTTAGGATGTATTTTATGACCCATGTCTTTACCTTTTCTAAATTTTATCTGCCTTTACTACCACTAGTTACGTTTTTAACAATTTCCTTTTCAGTAGTACCCAAATCTGTAACCACTATAGTAAGATGTGATGTTCTCTTTTTTACAGGCATACCCCTACCTTGTGGACCGGGTCTAATTCTTTTCAATATAGAACCGTTCCCCACCCATGCTTCTTTAATTTTTAAATTTGAAAAATTTTCAAGCTTCCCAATATTTGCTACTGCACTTTTCAAAACTTTCTCAATAAACAACACGACAGACTTAGGAAGAAAAGAAAGAATATCAAATGCTTTTGTAACGCTTTTGTTTCTAATAAGCATAAGAACTTGATTAACTTTCCTTGGAGTATATCTAACAAACTTTGCTGTTGCTTTTGCTTCCATTTTTAATTATCCTTTTCTCGCTTTAACAGTACAAAACGACTGTCCATTTTATTTTTCTAACTCTAAAACCTACAGAGAAACACATACGTATTACTCATGTGAGCGAAGTCTCTTGCTTTGTCATTCCGCTATGTCCTTTAAAAGTCTTAGTAGGAGAAAACTCACCCAATTTATGCCCTACCATTTGTTCAGAAATAAATATAGGAATAAATTTTTTACCGTTATGTATAGCCAATGTATGACCAACAAAATCAGGAGTTATAACACTCGCTCTTGCCCAAGTTTTTATAATTTTTTTGTTCCCAGATTCATTTAATCTTTGTATTTTTTTAAAAAGCTTATCATCTATATAAGGACCTTTTTTCGTTGAACGACTCATATATTTTTCCCTCCATTATTTCTTTGCTTTATCGCGACGACTTAATATCGTCCAATCCCAAACTTTTTTAGATCTTGTTTTAAAACCTTTAGTAGGCTGATTCCACGGACTTCTAGGTTGATTATTACCTTTAGACCTACCTCTTCCACCGCCGTGAGGATGGTCAACAGAATTCATTGCCGTTCCACGAACGTGAGATTTTCTGCCCAAATGACGATTCCTTCCAGCAGAACCTATTTTAATATTCTCATGATCTAAATTTCCAACCTGACCAACAGTAGCATAACAATTTACCCGAATAAGTCTCACTTCACCCGAAGGCATTCTTACATGAGCATAATCATTTTCTTTAGCAAGAAGTTGGGCAGTAGCACCAGCTGAACGAACCAACTGTCCCCCTTTCCCCTCTATCAATTCTAAATTATGTATAAAAGTACCTACAGGTATATTTATAAGTGGAAGAGCATTTCCAGGTCTTATCTCAGCATTCGGACCAGACACGAGAAGATCTCCTATGCTTACTCCAACAGGTTGAATTATATATCTTTTTTCACCATCTTGATATTCTAGAAGAGCTATTCTACTAGAACGATTGGGATCATATTCTATTGCTATTACACGTGCCTGTATATCAAATTTATTTCTCTTAAAATCAATTATTCTATAAAATCTTTTATGTCCACCACCTCTAAATCGCACCATTACCTGACCTGTATTATTACGACCACCTTTTCTTTTTAAAATTTTTATTAAAGACTTCTCGGGATTCGTCTTAGTAATATCTGAAAAATCTGAAACAGTCATATGTCTTCTTGATTGTGTGTACGGTCTAAACGTTTTTATTGGCATTATTCTTCCCTATTATTCTCTATAAAATTTAAACTCTAAACTTCTTCTATCATTTGAATTTCTTGTCCTTTGCCAAGTTTTACTATTGCTTTTTTCCAATCACTTTTATAACCCGCTTTCTTCCCTATTCGCTTAATTTTTCCGCTGTAATTGGATGTGTGGATACTCTTTACCTTTACACTAAACAAAAACTCCACTGCAGCTCCTATCTGAAACTTATTAGCATTCTTATCTACTACAAAAGTATATTTATTATCTTTCTCTTTTAAAACAGACGCTTTTTCAGTCAATATAGGCTTTTTAATAATATCTCTTATATCCATTCCGCTTATCTTCCCCAATAAAATATTTACACTAACTGTCTTTTTTTTATCAAATCAATAGACTTGGACGTAATAACTAACTTTTGCGCCCAAAGAATTTGATAAGCATTAATATTTTCAATATTTTCAACTACAACATTTTTTATATTTCTAGCAGCCATTCTAAAATCCGTATCATTAGAAATTGCAAAAACAACTTTCTTATCCTCAATTTTAAGATTTTTTAAAAGATTCACTACTTTTTTAGTTTTAATTTCGTCAATCTTAACAGAATCAATAACAATAATATTGCCATTTTGAAACTGTGCGGAAAAAGCCATATTTACAGAAAGCTTTTTTTTTCGCTTTGATATCTTCGTATAATAATTTCTAGGTTTCGGTCCAAAAACAACACCACCTTTCCTCCACAAAGGTGAATTTCTCTGACCTGCGCGAGCATTTCCTGTACCTTTTTGTTTCCAAGGTTTTGCACCTGAAAAAGAAACCTCACCTCTAGTTTTGGTCTTATGCGTACCAGCTCTTTGATTATTTAAATAGGCTGACGCAATTTCGTGTAAGAGTATACTAGAAACCTCACTACTAAAAAAAGCAGGAAGTTCCACTTTTCCTTTTTCTTGACCTTTAGCACTATAAATTATTGTATCCATTTTTTCTCTCTGCTTTATCAAAACATTAATCAATAAATAATACACACTCCATCATTTAATAACCAATATTTTAATTTATATAACAACTATACCATAAATAACAAAACATAAAACCACAAAAATACCACTTCGTCGATTTAACTTTTACTACTCAACTGGGAACCTTCTTAAGAGTATTACTTATAAATAACGTTCCGGTTTTAATAGCAGGTACTGAACCTTTAATTAATAACATATTTTTCTCTGTGTCAACATTGACTACAAGCAACTTTTGTATTGTAACATATTCATTACCTAGATGTCCAGACATTTTCATGCCTTTTAAAACTTTTTGAGGTCCCTGTCCACCACTTGACCCTCTCGCACGAGTTCTATCTGACTGACCGTGAGTTATAGGTTGCATACCAAAATTATGTCTCTTAATAACTCCAGCATATCCTTTGCCCTTTGTCATAGCACAAACATCAACATAATCACCCATTTTAAATACATCTACTTTTATTTCTTGTCCTACTGAAAACTCATTAGTATCAGTAACCCTAAACTCTTTAATGTTTTTTTTAGGAGAAAGATTATTTTTCTTAAAAATACCAATTTGAGCTTTACTAAGTTTTTTTTCTTGAATATCTCCAAAAGCAAGCTGAACAGCAGAATAACCATCTTTTTCAACTGTACGCACATTAGCAATAACACAAGAATATGCTTCTATTACCGTCACCGGTATAAGATTCCCTTTATCGTCAAAAACTTGAGTCATTCCCATTTTTTTCCCAACGATTGATTTTAACATATTTTCTCTCTACAATTTAAATTTTTCTAAATTATTAATTAATTAATTACATCTACATCTTAATTTCTATATCAACACCTGCAGGCAAATCAAGCTTCATCAACTCCTCAACAGTTTTTGATGATGGATCACGAATATCAACTAATCTTTTATGAATCCTCATCTCAAATTGCTCTCGAGATTTTTTATCTGTATGAACTGAACGATTAACTGTATATTTTTTTATATCCGTAGGTAAAAGCACGGGACCTTTTATAATCGCACCGGTACGTCTTGCCGTTTCAACTATTTTGGCAAGAGAATCATCTAACATTTTATGATCATATGCTCGTAACTTAATTCTCAAACGTTGTGCAGTAGATACTTCTTTTGTATTTACCATAAATTTTAATCCTGTTTTTTCTCTATTTACTTCTGCTATTTAACTGTCTAAATTACTTTACTTATTTTTTTATTTATTTTATTTGCAATCACCCAAACTTTTATATGATTAGGTAAAAAATTAAAACGACGCGTATTAAAGTAAAAAGATAAAGATTTTGCAAGAAAAAACTATTTACTATTAACTATTCAATAATTTCGGTAACAACACCAGAACCAACTGTTTTTCCACCTTCTCTAATTGCAAATCTCAACTGCGGTTCCATAGCTACAGGCATTATTAATTCTATTTCCATAGTCACATTATCTCCTGGCATCACCATTTCTATACCTTTCGCCAAATTGGCTATTCCTGTTACATCCGTTGTCCTAAAATAAAACTGTGGCCTATATCCATTAAAAAACGGTGTATGTCTCCCTCCTTCCTCTTTTGTCAACACATACACCTGCCCTTTAAATTTCTTGTGTGGTTTTATCGCTCCAATTGCACTTATCACTTGCCCTCTTTCCACTTCTTTCTTTTCTATTCCTCTCAACAACATTCCTATATTATCCCCTGCTTGCGCCTCATCCAACAACTTCCTAAACATCTCTATACCAGTTACTACCGTCTTTTTAGTTTCATGTATCCCTACTATTTCCACATTGTCACCCACCTTCACTTTCCCTTTTTCCACTCTACCCGTCGCTACCGTACCACGTCCTGTTATCGTAAACACATCTTCCACACTCATTAAAAACGGCTTGTCTATATCACGCTGCGGCAACGGTATCGTTTTATCAACTTCTTCCATTAAATTAATTATCGATAATACTCCACTTTCCTTTCCCTCTAACGCATCTAACGCACTTCCCCGCACTATTGGCGTCTTCTCTCCAGGAAATCCATATTTTGTTAATAAATCTCTAACTTCCATTTCTACTAAATCCAGTAATTCCTTATCTTCCACAGCATCACATTTATTCAAAAATACTACTATTGCTGGTACATTCACTTGTCTCGCTAATAATATATGCTCCCTTGTCTGTGGCATAGGACCATCTAACGCACTCACCACTAATATCGCTCCATCCATCTGGGCGGCGCCTGTTATCATGTTCTTTACATAATCCGCATGACCAGGACAATCTATATGTGCATAATGTCTCTTCTCGGTCTCATACTCAACATGACTCACTGCTATTGTCACTATCTTTGTCTCATCTCTCCTTCCTTGCGATTCTGATGCTTTCGCTACTTCTCTATACGGCACATATTTTGCTAATCCTTTCTCGCCTAATACTTTTGTTATCGCTGACGTTAATGTTGTCTTTCCATGATCCACGTGACCTATCGTACCTATATTAACATGCGGCTTGCTTCTATCAAATTTTTCTTTCGCCATTTTTCTCCCCTTATGCTTTATTTGTTTTTTCTAATATCTTACCCGCAATTTGTTTTGGAACCTCGTCATAATGAGAAAGTTCCATACTGTAAATTCCTCTTCCTTGCGTAAGAGAACGTAGAGAAGTCGAATAGCCAAACATTTCAGCTAAAGGAACATTCGCTTTAATATGTTGCACTTTGTTTTTAGATTCCATACTCGCTATTTTACCACGTCTTGAGTTTAAATCGCCTATTACATCCCCCATGTATTCTTCAGGAACAATAATTTCTGTTTTCATAATAGGCTCTAAAATAACGGGGTTAGCTCTTTTACAAGCATCTTTAAAAGCCATAGAGCCGGCAATCTTAAATGCTATTTCAGATGAATCAACTTCATGGAAAGAACCATCTATAACAGTTACTTTTACATCCACTACTGGATATCCTGCTAATGTGCCAGCAGTCATAGCTTCCTTAATACCTTTGTCAATTGCTGGTATGTATTCTCTTGGAATAACACCACCCACAATTTTATTTATAAATTCATAACCTTTACCAGATTCCTGAGGTTCAACAGTAAGAATAACATGACCATACTGTCCACGTCCTCCAGTTTGTCTAATATACTTGGCCTCTGCTTTTTGTATTTTTTTAATTGTTTCCCTATAAGCAACTTGAGGTCTACCAACATTCGCCTGAACATTAAATTCTCTTTTCATTCTGTCAACAAGAATTTCTAAATGAAGTTCACCCATGCCAGCAATGATAGTCTGATTAGTTTCTTCATTTGTTCTAATTCTAAACGTAGGATCTTCTTCTGCAAGTCTACTTAAAGCAATACCCAACTTTTCTTCATCTGCCTTAGATTTAGGTTCAATTGCAACATCAATAACTGGTTCCGGAAAATCCATAGATTCAAGAAGTATTGGGTTTTCTTCATCGCAAAGAGTATCACCTGTAACTGTATTTTTTAAACCAACAGCTGCCGCTATATCTCCAGCATTAACTGATTTTACCTCTTCTCTATTATTAGAATGCATGCGAACTATGCGAGAAATTCTTTCTTTTACATTTTTACTAGGATTATAAACATATGAACCACTTTCTAATTTTCCAGAATATACTCTAAAATATGTAAGTTTCCCAATGTAAGGATCAGCTTGAATTTTAAATGCAAGAGCACTAAAAGGTGCTTTATCATCAACTCCTCTATCATCCGGTTGACCATTTTCAGGATTTATTCCCTTAAACGCTTTTCTATCAAGAGGAGAAGGCAAATAATCGCATACCGCATCCAACATAGGCTGTACACCTTTATTTTTAAATGCTGTACCACAAAGCATAGGGATTAATTTTATTTGAAGAGTAGCATTTCTAATCGCCTGTTTTATTTGAGCAACACTAGACTCCTTGCCTTCCATAAAATTATTCATTATATCATCGCTATAATCAGCAATAAGTTCTATCATTGCGGCACGCATATTACAAACTTTTTCTTCCAATTTTTTCGGAATGTCCACAATTTCAAATTTTGCTCCTAATTCTTCACCTGACCAAATATGAGCTTTCATCGTCACCAAATCAATAATACCCTGAAAATCAGATTCTACACCTATTGGAATCTGAATAGGAAGAGGGGTCGCACCTAATTTTTCTTTTATATCATTAACAACCATAAAAAAATCTGCACCAATCTTATCCATTTTATTAACGAAAACTATTCGTGGAACATCATATTTATCAGCTTGTCTCCAAACTGTCTCTGATTGAGGTTCAACACCATTACCAGAATCAAACACAACAACCGCACCATCCAAAACTCTTAATGATCTTTCTACTTCAGCTGTAAAATCAACGTGTCCAGGAGTGTCAATAATGTTAAATTGCATATCTTGCCATTTACAATACGTTGCAGCAGAAGTAATTGTGATACCTCTTTCTTTTTCCTGTTCCATCCAGTCCATAGTTGCAGCACCCTCATGTACTTCGCCTATTTTATGAGTTCTTCCGGTATAGTATAAAATTCTTTCCGTAGTAGTTGTTTTGCCTGCATCAATATGGGCGGCAATACCAAAATTTCTAATTTTACTTAATGGATACTCTCTAGACATTTATTAACCTTTAACTTTTCAATATAACTTATATATTTTACTTGTAAGCCTATAAATATTATTTTAACACCACAAAAACGAAATCCTAAAACAATCTCTTAACACTAAACTTATATTTTTTCAAAATTTGAATATTACCACCTATAATGAGCAAACGCTTTATTAGCTTCAGCCATTTTATGAGTATCCTCTCTTTTTTTTATTGCAAGACCCTCTTTTTTACTAGCATCAATAATTTCTTGCGCCAATTTCTCGCACATAGACTTACCTGTCTTTCCCCTTGCAGTTTCTATTATCCAGTCAATAGCAAGAGTTATGGAACGAGTCATAGGAACTTCCATTGGAACTTGATAAGTCGCTCCTCCAACTCGGCGAGGCCTAACTTCAAGAAGTGGTCTCACATTATCCAAAGCTCTATTAAAAACCAAAATAGGCTCCTCTTTAATTTTTTCTTTTATTATATCAAAAGAATCATAAATAATAGATTCTGCCATGCTTTTCTTCCCTTTAAAATTGAGCTTATTTATAAATCTAGATACCGCTACCGATCCATATCTTACATCTGGTTCAGGTAAGTCTCTTTTTTCCTTTGGTTTTAACGCTTTACGCGGCATTTGCTAATACCTCTTTATTATTAATTACTCATAAATGATATATCAAACTACTTAAGGTTTTTTAATAAATCAAAAAAACATCATTTTAATTTAGGCGCAACCTTTACTTTCTTAGCACCATATTTACTTCTGCTTTGTTTACGACCTTCAACACCCATCGTATCTAAAGTTCCTCTTACAATGTGATAACGAACTCCCGGCAAATCTTTTACTCTACCACCTCTAATAAGAACAAGAGAATGTTCTTGAAGATTATGTCCTACACCCGGAATATAAGAAGAAACTTCATACCCTGACGTAAGTCTTACTCTCGCGACCTTCCTTAAAGCAGAATTAGGTTTTTTAGGAGTAGTCGTGTAAACTCTAGTACAAACACCTCTTCTTTGAGGACAACCTTTAAGTGCCGGAGATTTTGTTTTTTTAATTACATCTTTTCTTCTATCTGCAATCAACTGATTAATAGTTGGCATTGTTAACTTCCTCAATAAATTTATTTATCTTTCACAAACCTAGCTTCAACAAGACCTGTTCCTGCAGGAATCAAATGTCCTATAGAAACATTTTCTTTTAATCCTACTAAATGATCAATCTGTCCTGAAACAGCAGCTTCAGTTAAAATTCTAGTCGTTTCCTGAAAGGATGCAGCAGAAATAAATGAATCCGAAGACAACGAAGCTTTTGTTATACCCAAAAGCACAGGATGGGCCACAGGTTGTTTACCATTTTTCATCTTAATTGCTCTTCTATCCATTTTATACTTATATTTTGGAACTATTTCGCCATTTAGATATTTACTATCTCCTGAATCTACTATTCTCACACTAGACAACATCTGTCTTACTATAATCTCAATATGTTTATCATTTATAGTTACACCCTGAAGCCTGTAAACTTGCTGAATTTCATTGACAAGATATTCTTGAACTTCTTTAGGACCTTTAACTTTAAGTATATCATGAGGATTTATAGCTCCATTGGAGAGAAGTTCCCCTTCCTTAACTCTATCTCCTTCATAAACAACCAAGTGATGACCTACCGGCACAAGGTATGATTTTCGTATTTTTGTTTCAGGATTCTCAATCTCAACCTTTGCACTTCCTTTTGCAGTAGCACCATCTAAATGAACAATTCCATCAATTTCTGAAATAATAGCTGCATTTTTAGGTCTTCTTCCTTCAAAAAGTTCCGCAACTCTAGGTAAACCACCAGTAATATCTTTTGATTTTGAAACTTCTTGAGGAATTTTAGCTAAAATATCGCCTGCTTTAATTTCATCGCCGTGATGAGCAACAAGAGTCGTATCAACCGGAAGAGGATATTCTATTACAACTTTATTATTTTTTTTAACAACAATTCTAGGACTCTTTCTTTCACTAGGATGCTCAATAATGACCCTTTCTATTTGGCCTGTTATTTTTGATTTTTCATTTTGTAAAGTTACTCCATCTTTTATATCAACAAAATGCACAGTTCCTTCATATTCTGAAATTATCGGTTTCGAATGAGGATCCCATTTTGCTATTAATACATTTTTTCTCATATCTGGAGTAGAATCTATTTTTATTTCTATTTTTTGACCATCATGAACTTTAATTACAGCACCGTAAGGAATCTGATAAACTTGTCTACGATGAACGGATTGCTCTGTATAGGCAAGTTCTGCATTTCTACTAATAACCACAGTTTCACCTACACGATTCTTGATAGTTTTTAAATTATAAAAATCAGCAGTTCCACTGTTTTCAGCATAAATTTCAGAACGTTGTACCACACGACTTGCAGCACCTCCAATATGAAACGTCCTAAGTGTAAGCTGCGTGCCAGGCTCACCTATTGATTGAGCTGCAATAATACCTACAGCTTCACCAACTTCAACCTGTTTGCCTGTCGCAGGATTTACACCATAACATTTAGCACATACACCATGTTGAGATTCACATGTCAAAACACTTCTTATACCGATTTTATCTATTCCTGCTTCGCCAAGCCTTTGAGCTTTTTCAGGTGTAATAAGCTCACCTCTTTTTACTATAATTTCATCACGAACAATATCTACAATATTATCAAGTGCTATCCTACCCATAACACGTTCTTCTATCTTTTCAACTACTTCATTACCACTATGAAGGGTACCTATAAAAACGCCATTTACAGTTCCACAATCTTCTTCCCTTACAACAACATCATGAGCAACATCAACAAGTCTTCTTGTTAAATACCCTGCTTCAGCAGTTTTTAAAGCTGTATCCGCTAAACCTTTTCGTCCACCGTGAGTTGAAATAAAATATTCTAACACACTAAGACCTTCTTTAAAATTTGAAATAATAGGAGTTTCAATGATTTCTCCTATACCGCCTGTAAGCTTTTTCTGAGGCTTTGCCATAAGTCCGCGCATACCTACCAGCTGACTTACTTGTGCCTTTGAACCTCTAGCTCCAGAATCTGCCATCATAAATATTGAATTAAACCGATTTTCACCTTTTTTGTAAGTTTGAGTTTCTTCCTTTCGCATTTCATCAAACATAATATTTGCAACATCATCTGTAACTTT